>JADJWE010000001.1:1825806-2130107 GCA_016716525.1 Candidatus Flexicrinis affinis | reverse complement strand
GACATCACATACTTCTGGTTAGCGTCGGCGTGCGAAGCATCGGTACAATAGGGGAGTTCTCCGCTGGATATCCAGAGAGGTCCCCTCCATGACAGACACACCTCCGACCAAGGTCACGCAGCAGCACGCGATGATCGAGGAGCGACACCCGCTTGATCCGATCCTCAAGCCGCGCTCGGTCGCCGTCATCGGCGCCACCGAAAAGGTCGGCTCGGTCGGCCGCACCATCCTCTACAACCTCGTCTCAAGCCCGTTCGGCGGCACGGTCTATCCGGTCAGCCCGACGCGTAAGAGTGTCCTCGGCGTGCGCGCCTACAAGTCGATCGCCGATGTCCCCGATCAGGTGGACTGCGCCGTGATCGTCACCCCGGCGCCGACCGTCCCGGCCATCGTGCAGGAATGCGTCGACAACGGCGTGCCGGGCGCGGTGATCATCAGCGCTGGATTCAAAGAGACCGGCCCAGAAGGGAAGGCGCTCGAGGACGAAATCCTCAAAATCGCGGCCGGCAAGATGCGCATTATCGGACCCAACTGCCTCGGCGTGATGATGCCGCGCGGGCACTACAACGCCACATTCGCCGGCGGTATCGCCAACCCCGGTAACGTCGCATTCATTAGCCAGTCGGGCGCGATCTGTACGTCGGTGCTGGACTGGAGCTTTACCGAGAACGTCGGCTTCAGCGCGTTCATCAGTATCGGCTCGATGCTCGACGTCGGCTGGGCGGACCTGATCTACTACCTCGGCGAAGACCCGGCCACGCAGAGCATCGTCATCTACATGGAGTCGATCGGCGATGCGCGTGCCTTCCTGAGCGCAGCGCGCGAGGTCGCCCGCCGCAAGCCGATCATCCTGATCAAGGCCGGGCGCACCGCCGCCGCCGCCGCTGCTGCTGCTAGCCATACCGGCTCGATGACCGGCAGCGACGACACGTTCGCCGCGGCGCTGCGCCGCATCGGCGTGCTGCGCGTCGAGCGCATCAGCGATGTGTTTTACATCAGCGAGGTACTGGCCAAACAGCCGCGCGCGCTGGGCAACCGGCTCAGCATCGTGACCAACGCGGGCGGACCCGGCGTTCTGGCGACCGACGCGCTGATCCTCGACGGCGGCGAGCTGTCGGACATTAGCCCAGAGACGATGGAGACGTTCAATTCGTTCCTGCCGTCGGCATGGAGCCACAACAACCCGATCGACATCCTCGGCGACGCCGACCCCGAACGCTATGCGAAGGCGCTTGAAGTCGCGGCGGCCGATCCGCATGCCGACGGGATGCTCGTTATCCTCACGCCGCAGGCGATGACTGACCCGACCGCCACCGCCGAACGGCTCAAGCCATACGCCAAGATCGACAACAAGCCGGTGCTGGCGAGCTGGATGGGCGGCGCGGCGATCAAGGAGGGCGAGGCCATTCTCGCCGAGGCCGGCATCCCGACCTTCCCTTATCCCGACACGGCCGTGCGCCTGTTCAACTACCTGTGGCGCTACGATTATAGCTTGCGCGGTCTGTACGAGACTCCCGACCTACCGGAAGATCACTACGGCGATGTCCCCGATCGCGCGGCCGTGGAGGAAATCATCAAGGCGGCGCGCGAACAGAAGCGCGACATCCTGACCGAGGACGAGTCGAAGCGCATTCTGGCGGCGTACAAGATCCCGACGGTCGCCAACATTGTCGCCAAGACCGAGGACGAGGCGGTCGCCGCCGCGGGGAAGATCAGCTACCCGGTCGTGATCAAGCTGCACAGCGAGACGATCACGCACAAGACCGACGTCGGTGGTGTGGTGCTTAACGTCACCAACAGCGACGGCGTAAAGCGCGCGTTCAACCAAATCCGCGAGAGCGTGACCGAGAAGGCCGGAGCGGAGCACTTCGGCGGCGTCGCGGTTCAGCCGATGATCCGTATGACCGACAGCTATGAGCTCATTCTCGGCAGCAGCCTTGACCCGCAGTTTGGACCGGTGCTGCTTTTCGGCACGGGCGGCTCGCTGGTCGAGGTCTATAAGGACCGCGCGCTGGGCCTGCCACCCCTCACCACGACGCTGGCGCGCCGCATGATGGAGCAGACCAAAATCTATACCGCACTCAAGGGCGTGCGCGGCCGCAAAGCCGTCGACATGCCGGCACTGGAACGCCTGATGGTGCGCTTCAGCCAGCTCGTGGTCGAACAGCCGTGGATCAAGGAGATCGACATCAACCCGCTGCTCGCGTCATCGGAACGGTTTGTTGCGCTCGACGCGCGCGTCGTGCTGATGCCGCCCGATACCGACGAGGCCGAGCTGCCGCGCCCGGCGATCCGGCCGTACCCGCGTCAATACATCCACCCGTGGACGAGCAAGACCGGCGACGAGTTCGAAATTCGGCCCATCCGGCCTGAGGACGAGCCGCTGGTCTCGAAGTTCCACGAGCACCTGTCCGAGCGGTCGGTGTATCTTCGTTATTTCAGCATGATGAAGCTCGGCCAGCGCATCGCGCACGACCGCTTGTCGCGCTTGGCGTTCATCGACTACGACCGCGAAATGGCGCTGGTCGCCGTGCGCCGTTCATCGAATGGCGAGCCGGAAATCCTCGGTATTGGCCGGTTGACCAAAGCGTACGGTCGCGGCGAGGCGGAGTACGGGCTGCTCATCAGCGATCTGTATCAGCGCATGGGGCTGGGTACCGAACTCCTGAAGCGCCTGATCGAGTGGGGTAAGGCAGAGCACGTCAAGCAGATTTGGGCGTATGTGCTGCCCGAGAACACCGGCATGCTCAAGATCTGCAAGGCGCTGGGCTTCACGCAGAAGTTCGACGCCGAAGAAAAGCTGATGCGCGTCACGCTTGACCTCTAGGGAAGTTGTCAGGTGTCAGTAGACAGTCGTCAGGCGTGAGGTTCGCGTGTGATATTCGCGCACATATTGAATCGACGGGACACGGCACTGCCGTGTCCCGTCGATTCACGCCCCAGATACGCAACAAGGGCCGCGCTCGGCTACCCTTGTTCAATTACGTTGCAGGTTGAAGTGACTACCCCTGCAGCTCGTCGCCGCTCGGGTCGCCTTTCTTGGGCAATTCGCGGCCTATGATGTCCGGTTGGTACAACGTATCGCCGATGCGGTACGGCACGAATACCACCGGACGCCCATGCCCGCGTTCGATCTGATCGGTATACAGAGCGGCGCGGATCACGCTCGTCGTCCCGTTGTGCAGCAGGTTCTCCCACCACTTCGACACGACGAACTGCGGGATGACCACAATGGTCGGCAGGCGCTCGGGATCGGCCGTGTCGCGTTCATGCAGGTACTGTACCAACGGAACACTGATCTGACGGAACGGCGATTCGATAATGTCCAGCGGGACTTCGTCGAGGTTCCACTGCGTCCACTTCTTGCGCAGGACCTCGATCTGCGCAGGTTCGACGGCGATCGCCAGCGCGCGCACATTGTCACTGATCTGCAGCGCGTACTCGAGCGCTTGCAGCGACGAGCGGTTGAGGCTGTTCATCAGCACGATCATCGGCGCGTGGTTGCGCAGCAAATTACGTACCCGCGGCGGGGTGGGTGAAAGGCCATCAAGCGACAACGAGTGCGCGACCTCACCATAGTGACTATGGATCTTGAGGAACATCGCGATCAGCAGCGGGATCGCGACCATCACGAGCCACGCGCCCTCGGCAAACTTCGTCACCATCAGGATGATCCCGACGACGAACGTGCACACCGCACCGAACGCGTTCATGCCCAGTTTGAACCGCCACGATCCAGTCGGGACGAATCCTTCACGACTACGGTCGCGCAGCCAATGAATGACCATGCCGCTTTGCGAGAGCGTGAAGCTGATGAACACGCCAACGGCATACAATGGAAGCAGACTGTGTTCGCGCGCGTCGAAGATCACGATGAGCAGTGACGCCAGCACAGCCAGCAGTATGATGCCATTGCTATACACCAGCCGATCGCCGAAGTTCGTCAATTGGCGCGGCAGAAACCGGTCGGCCGAGATGAGCGACGCAAGTCGCGGAAAGCCGTTGAAGGCCGTATTGGCCGCTAACGATAGGATGAACAGCGTGGCGAACTGCACGTAGTAGAAGAAGACCGTGCTTTCACCAAATACCTCGGCGTTGATCTGCGCGAGGACGGTTTGCCCGCCATGCCCACCCACTTCGATCGGGAAGTGGTTGGCGAGGAACGTAATGCCGATGAACAGCGTCGATAGAATCGTTACCATCACGATAAGAGTCTGCCCGGCGTTCTTGCTTTCTGGAGGCTTGAAAGCCGGAATTCCGTTGCTGATGGCTTCGACACCGGTGAGTGCGGTACAACCCGCGGCGAACGCGCGCAAGACGATAAACAGCGTCAGGCCCTCGGTCGCGCCGATGATGCCATCGGTCAGGATCTGGCCTTCGTGAGGGGCGGGGATGTTGCCCGTGACGATGCGGACGAGGCCCCAACCAAGCATCATCAAGATGCCGATGACGAAGGCATACGTCGGAATTGTGAAGAACGTGCCGGATTCCTTGACACCACGAAGGTTCATCAACGTCATGAAGGCGACGATCACGATCGCCAATGGAACACGCAGGTGTGCGATTTCCGGAAACGCGGATGTGAGCGCAGCGACGCCCGCAGATACCGACACGGCGACGGTGAGGATGTAGTCGATGAGCAGCGCCGCGGCAGCGATCAGCCCCGGAAACGTGCCTAGGTTGTCCTTCGCGACGATGTACGCGCCGCCCCCGTTAGGGTAGGCGTGAATCGTCTGGAAGTAGGAGAAACTGACGATCAGCAGTAGCGAAGCGATGCCGATGGCAATGGGCCAGCTCACGGCCAGCGCGCCTGTGCCGGCGGCAATCAAGACGAGCAGGATCGCCTCGGTCGCGTAAGCACTCGAGCTGAGCGCGTCGGAGCTAAACACAGCCAGCGCCTTTACTTTCGAAAGGCGCTGTTCAATTGCTTGGTGGGTTGCGAGCGGCGCCCCGATGAGGGTCCGGCGAATATCAACCATGTGATGACCTAGAACTACCCCGCAAAAGCACTACGGTTCGATCATAGGCCTGTCAGCCGGCAACGTCAATTGCGCCGGCCTCAATGTTTGGTGCTATTGCACAGGTTTCCGGCTACCGCGCCGCGGCTGCTTTACGTCCTTCGATCGCCTGCCGCTTGACCTCGAGCATCTGCGCGTGATGCCCGAACTCGTGCATCAGGCTAAAGATGTAGGTGGCCTTATAGTCGGTCTCGCCGAACAGTTCGACAAACCGATCGCTGCGCTTGACGGTGGCGAGCAGCGGTTTGTCGGGCATTGAGTCAAGAAAGGCAAGACGCATCCGCAGGCTTTCGTCGAGGCGCTGCTCGAGCTGCGACTTCTTGGTCACGGTGCGCCAGTCCGTCTCGTACCGCAAGCGGACCTCGTTGGGGTAGGAGATGCCACGTGCCAGAACCGAGGTGAGCGCCGCACCCTCTTCGGTGCTAGCGGTCACATGTACGATGAGGTGGGCGATGCTCCATCCGATGTGCTCTTCGCCGGCGCGGGCATACGGATCGTTGGCTTCAGGGTCGACAGGGTCAAAGGTAACGTCGGCGTCATCGAGGTCGGCGATAAGCTCGCGCATGAACGCGATACCAGCGACGGCCGTTTCGCGAATGTCCGCTAGCGTGTAGTGGGCGGAGAACTCGCCCGCTTTCAGCTTCCGCTCGCGAAGTGGGGTGAAATCGATAACCATCAGGGCTCCTCAATCCAATGAATGAACGTAGTGCGATCAGGTGGCCGGCCCCGTCCGGTGCTGTGCGCATGGCGCACGCTTCCTGTCCGCAGTTTCGACGCTTGAGCGTCGCTCAACCTAACCGTAGAATCATTAGGTCTTTGTTAGACTACTCGAAAGACATACCAAATTTGCGTTAAGCGCAGTAAAACTTGTGGCGGAATGGTCATTAGGCTACAATTCGACACGCGTAGGCGGGGGATGACTGGGGAGTCCAACCCGTCGGGCGGCAAGTTGCGCTCATACGCAGTTTCAAGTTGGCTTTACAACGCGCGGCAGCGCGCTTTGGGGTTAGGTGGAGGTGGACCGTGGGTGTGTTGATGGAGGTGAAAAACCTCGTCACCCGCTTCTATACCCAAGAAGGCACAATTTACGCCGTCAACGACGTAAGTTATGTGCTGAACGAGGGTGAGACGCTGGGCGTTGTTGGGGAATCGGGCAGCGGCAAGTCCGTGCATGCCCTGTCGATTATGGGGCTGATCCCCAGCCCGCCCGGAAAAGTCACCAACGGTGAGGTGAATTTTCAGGGGCGCGACCTGCTCAAGCTGAGCCGTGACGAGATGCGGCTGGTGCGCGGGGCGGAGATCGCCATGATCTTCCAAGACCCCATGACCTCGCTCAATCCGGTGCTCACGGTTGGCACGCAGATCACCGAAGCCCTTAAGCTTCATCTGGGTATGAACAACACGCAGGCCGACAACCGTGCTGCCGAGCTGATCGATATGGTCGGCATTCCAGACGCACGCCGGCGCCTGAAGAACTATCCGCACCAGTTTTCGGGCGGGATGCGGCAGCGCATCATGATCGCCATGGCGCTGAGCTGCAACCCGAAACTATTGATCGCCGACGAGCCGACGACCGCGCTGGACGTCACCATTCAGGCGCAGATCATCGAACTGGTCAAGCAGCTTCAGAAAGAACTTGGCATGGCGATGATCTGGATCACACACGACCTCGGTGTCGTGGCCGGCCTCGCCGATACGATCAACGTCATGTACGCTGGCCGGATCATCGAACGCGGGCCGATCCGCTCCGTGTTCCAGGATCCGCGCAACGCATATACGCTCGGCTTGCTCCGATCGCTGCCTCGCCTCGATGTCGCTGGCGGGCGTCAACGTTTGGTGCAGATCGAAGGTTCGCCACCAGATATGCGCGTTGAACCTGTCGGCGACGCATTCGCGCCGCGCAACCCGTATCGCAGTGAACGCTGCTGGACGGAAACCCCACCGCTGCGCCAAGCCGCGGGTAGTGTTGAAGGTCATCTTGTCGCGGCCTGGTACGACCTACCGGCGGCTCTCAAGGCTGAAACGGAAGGGAAGCTGTAAATGTCGGCAGTGGCGAGCGCGGTTCAACCGAAGACGGCGGCGGCCGCAGATACGATCCTCAGCGTCCGCAATCTCAACAAGCACTTCCCGATTACGTCGGGTTTGATTATCCAGCGGCAAGTCGGCGCTGTGCGTGCGGTCGACGGCATCAGCTTTGACGTCAAGCGCGGCGAAACACTCGGCCTCGTGGGCGAGTCCGGCTGTGGCAAGAGTACCACCGGCCGTACTATCCTTCAGCTCTACCGCCCGACGTCCGGCTCGGTCGTCTTTGAGGGGCGCGAGCTGACCACGATGAAGGGCGAGGAACTGCGCGCCCTGCGCCGTGAGATGCAGATCATTTTTCAGGACCCGTTTGCGTCGCTCAACCCGCGCATGACGGTTGGCAACATCGTAAGCGAGCCGCTGCGCATTCACAACATCATGCGCGGTCGTGAGCTACGCGAGAACGTCGAGGCGCTGCTCGAGCGCGTGGGCCTCAACCCGTTCTACATCAACCGGTACCCGCATGAGTTTTCCGGCGGTCAGCGTCAGCGCATCGGTATCGCGCGCGCGCTTGCGCTGAACCCGAAGTTCATCGTGTGCGACGAGCCGATTTCGGCGCTCGACGTTTCGATTCAGGCGCAGGTCGTCAACCTGCTCGAGGACTTGCAGCAGGAACTCAACCTGACGTACCTGTTCATCGCCCATGACCTGTCGATGGTGCGGCACATTTGCGACCGCGTGGCCGTGATGTACCTCGGCAAGATCGTCGAGCTGGCTCCCACCGACGAGCTGTATGACAACCCGCTGCATCCGTACACGCAGGCGCTGCTTTCCGCGGTGCCGGTCCCTGACCCGAGCGTGGAAGAGAAGCGCCAGCGCATCCTCATCGCCGGCGACTTGCCCAGCCCGGCCAACCCGCCGGTTGGCTGCAACTTCAACACGCGCTGCCCGGTGAAGATCGAGTATTGCCACCGCGATCCGGACCCCGAGCTTATCGAGGTCACGCCGGGTCACTTTGTGGCCTGCCACCGCGTGCCGGCGGTCTAGGCGCCGCGACACACAACGCAGTCAAAACGCCGCTCGAAATCGGGCGGCGTTTTCTTTTGCTTTTGACCCGCGCGCAGTATGCGCCTAGACCGCAATGACGCCCCGTTCGATCAGGTCCATGACGGCCTCGCGGATCGCTTGAAGCGAGGTGTATCGCGGCTGGTATCCAATCAGCCGCTGCGCTTTGGCGATGCTGCAGTTCGGGCTGTGGGCGATGTGGTCCCATGTGGCCGCGGCATCGTTCTCCGAGACGGTCGTCCGCCACTCGTCCCACGGCAGATAAGAGAGCTGCGCCTTCTGCCCGAACCACCCTGCGACCGCCTCGGCATATCCGCGCAGCGTGAGTGCTGCGGAAGACACGACGTGGAAATTCTCGCCCACCGCGCTGGACCAATTGGCGATCGCCTGCATGAACGCTTGCGCGACGTCGTCGGCGTGGACATGGTGCAGCGTTTCGAGGCCGAGATTGGGCAGGGCAAGGGGCTCGCCCCGGGCCAGCTTGACGAACACGTTCGGGTCGACGTGCCCGGCCGGATTGATCGGAAGCCAGCCCCTGCCGACGATGTGGCCGGGCATCAGAATAGTGGCGGGGAAGCCGGTCCGCCGCGCTTCGTCAAGCAGGTACGACTCGATCTGCCACTTCTGTACACCGTAGTCGCCAAATGGCTGACGCGGACTTTCCTCGACGGTCGGAACCTCCACGCTGTGCCCGTGTGCCCAGACCGTGCCGCAGTGCAGGAAATGCTGAACGTGACCCCGCAGCGCCTCGACGAGGTGTTGGGCACTGCCTCGCGTGAAGCAGATCATGTCGATCACGATATCCGGTTTGAGATCGCGGATCCGCCCGCCGAACGTACCCGCCGCGTCTTCGGCGTCGCGGTCGATCGTGATCTGTTGTACAGAATCCCACGCGGCGTGCGGCTGATACGGCGTACGCTGCCCGCGGCTCAATGCGATTACCTCGTGTCCCGCTTCGACCAAACGAGGGATCATGTATGTTCCAACGTGCCCTGTGGCGCCAATCACGACAACGCGCATTGCTGACATCCTTTTCATCAGGTGCGAAACGTAGCGAGTCTACCGTAAACGGCGACCCAGCACAGTATCCTGCCGGCACCGCATTAGACTGACACCTGCGTTGCCCGTGAAGGCACACTATGCTAGAATTACGGAACACATGTTCTCATTTTCACCAGAAGGCAACGCCTATGTTACGGCTGACACTCGACCACGCGCGGACGGCGCTGCTGCACGC
Organism: Candidatus Flexicrinis affinis; assembly: GCA_016716525.1. Taxonomy (NCBI): domain Bacteria; kingdom Bacillati; phylum Chloroflexota; class Anaerolineae; order Aggregatilineales; family Candidatus Flexifilaceae; genus Candidatus Flexicrinis; species Candidatus Flexicrinis affinis. The sequence continues at coordinate 2,120,765 of JADJWE010000001.1, read as the reverse complement.
GCAGGGACTCACTGGCCGCCAGCGCAAGGTCAGGAAAGCGGACTTGTTGACCACCATCCGGCGTATGGGCGTCCTGCAGATCGACACGATCAGTGTGGTCAACCGCAGCCCGTATCTGGTGCTGTGGAGCCGGCTCGGGCACTATCCGCTGAACTGGCTGACCGATCTGCTGGCCGAGCGCAAACTGTTCGAGTATTGGGCGCATGCGGCCTGTTTCCTCCCGATCGAGTCCTTCGGGCAGTATCGGCGTTTCATGCTCGAACGGCGTGCGCCGGACAGCCGGGTGAATGCGTGGGTGTCCCGCCGAGAACTGCAAGACACGATCGAGGCTGTGCGCAAGCATGTCCATGAGAATGGCGAAGTGCGCTCGGCGGATTTCGAACGTACCCCCGACGCTCGGGGCGGCTGGTGGAACTGGAAGTCCGAGAAGCTGGCGCTCGAGTGCTTATTCGATTTCGGCGAGCTGATGGTCGCCCGGCGAGAGAACTTCCAACGCATCTATGATCTACAGGAGCGCGTATATCCATGGGATGACGCCAAGACGCCCGACGTCAACTCGATTCATGCCGACTGGGTCGAGCGCACGGTGAGCATGCTCGGCGTCGCGCCAGAGCGCTGGCTGGCCGACTACTTCCGCATCAAGAAGGGAGACGTCAAGCGCGTCCTGCCCGGACTGGTGAAGGCCGGCACGTTGACCAAGGTGCACGTCGGGGATGATCCGCAGGCGTGGTATGCCCACCGTGACGATCTCGATACGTTGCAGCAGATCGCTGACCGCGCGGTGAAGGCCAGTCGAACAACGGTGCTGTCACCGTTCGATCCGGTGGTGTGGGATCGCGAACGCCTGCTCGGGTTGTTCGGCATGGACTACAAGATCGAGGTTTATACACCGGAGCACAAGCGCAAGTTCGGCTACTTCACGCTGCCGATCCTGCACGGGGCGAAAATGGTCGGGCGGCTTGACCCGAAAGCGCATCGCAAGGACGGGGTGCTGGAGATACGACGTCTGCACCTCGAGACGGGTGTGAAGGTGACAAACAAGCTGGTGGCGGGGCTCAACAGCGCGCTGCACGATTTCGCGCAGTGGCACGGCACGCCCGAAGTGCGAATCACCGATACCGACTCGCCGGCCTTCGCGGACGCGCTAAAGTCTTCGGGTCTGGATTAGGCGCCCGACGTGGGCACGTCTGGGGCGTCACTGTCGGGGAAGATGTCTCTGACGGCGAGCGTGAATCCGGGCAGGATGTCGCCGCCGTCGAGTGCGCCGTCAATGCCGACGATCCGTACGGGCTGGTTAGGCGTGTGGACTTCGACTTCTCGCGTCTCGGGATAGACGACCCACACCGTAGTGCCGTCTGCCGCGTACCGTGCCAGTTTCTTCTCAAGCCGGCGCTGCGACTTGATGCTGGTCGGATATTCGACCTCGACGGCGAGATCCGGGGGCACCGGGTTATAGCCTTCCGTCGCAACCTCTTCTTGTTTGTCGCGACGAACAAATGCAACATCTGGTGCGTACCGGTCGCCTGACACGCGATAGCCACCGGCTTCACCGGTCAAGTGCCCTATTGGCTGCCTGAGAAGGTAGACGCCGATCAGGACGCCAACTCGCATGGAGATCTTTGACGCATACGGGTTACTTGGCACTTCGAAGACCTCACCGTCGATGAATTCTAGGATGCGCTCGCTGTTTTCGTCCGCCAATGCAAAGCGGTCGAATTCGTCAGCAGTCATGGATTTTGAGCGTTCAATCGCGGCCATGGGCATGCCTCACCTCAATAACGGTTTCAGTATAACAGAAACGGCCGGGGAGCTGTCCGATCCCCGGCCGTTACTATGCGTGCGTGTCTGCGCGCTACTGCCTGAGGAAGTTGCGCAGGACGGTCTGAAGGATGCCACCGTTCTTGTAGTACTCGACCTCGACCGGCGTATCGACGCGGGCGGTCGCGGTGAAGCGCTTCTCGCTGCCGTCGGCGCCGGTGGCGACGACGGTGAGCTTCTGCTTGGGCTGAATGTTGTCGTCCAACCCCTCAATGCGGAAGTGCTCATTACCGGCGATGCCGAGCGACTGCCAGCTTTGCCCGTCCTCGAACACCAGCGGCAGCACGCCCATCATCACCAGATTCGACCGGTGGATCCGCTCGAAACTCTGCGCGATGACCGCCTTGACGCCGAGCAAGAACGTGCCCTTGGCGGCCCAGTCGCGGCTGGAACCCATGCCGTAGTCCTTGCCGGCCAGGATCACCAGCGGAGTGCCGTCGGCTTGATACTTCATCGCGGCGTCATAGATACTCATCAGCTCACCGGTCGGCAGGTAATGCGTTACGCCACCCTCTGTGCCCGGCGCAAGGAGGTTACGCAGGCGGATATTGGCAAACGTGCCGCGCGTCATGATGCGATCGTTGCCGCGCCGCGCGCCGTAGCTGTTGAAGTCCTTGCGCTCGACGCCCTTGCCGAGCAGGTACGCACCCGCCGGGCTGTCCTTGGCGATGCTGCCCGCCGGGCTGATGTGATCGGTCGTTACGCTGTCGCCAAACAGGGCCAACGCGCGTGCACCGGTGATGGGCGCGACGCCCGGCGCTTCGGCCGGCATGTCGACGAAGAACGGCGGCTCTTGCACGTACGTGCTGGCGTCGTCCCAACTGTAGACAGGCTCGCTCTTCGAGGGAATAGCGTTCCAATCCGGGTTCCCATCGTAGACGTTGCCGTACTGCTCACGATACATCTCGGCGGTGATCGACGAGCCGACGACGTCCAGAATCTCGCGCTGGCTCGGCCAGATGTCACGCAGGAAGACCGGCGCGCCATCCTTGCCGGTGCCGATCGGGTCAGTATCGAAGTTGATGTCCACCGTTCCGGCTAGCGCATAGGCGACGACCAGCGGCGGAGACGCGAGGAAGTTGGCCTTCACGTCAGGGCTGATGCGGCCCGCGAAATTGCGGTTGCCACTCAGCACTGCGGCGGCGACAAGATCAGACTCGTTCACCGCGGCGCTGACCTCGGCCGGCAGCGGGCCGCTGTTGCCGATGCAGGTCGTACAGCCGTAACCGACCGTCTGGAAGCCGAGCTGATCGAGATAGTCAGACAAGCCGGCCTTATCGAGATACTCGGTCACGACCTTCGAGCCGGGGGCAAGGCTGGTTTTGACGTACGGCTGACGGGTCAGGCCTTTTTCGACGGCGTTCTTGGCGAGCAAGCCTGCAGCCACCATCACCGACGGGTTGCTGGTGTTGGTGCAGCTCGTGATTGCCGCGATGACGACCGCACCGTGCGTGATCTCGTGCTTAGCGCCGTTCTGAACAACGCCGACGCGCTCAAGCTGACTCTCACTGAGGGCGTAGCCGCGCTCGTTGACCGGCGCTTCGAGCGCCTGCTTGAACGTCGCCTTGACCTCGCGCAGCAGAATGCGATCCTGCGGGCGCTGCGGGCCGGCCATGCTCGGCTCGACCGAGCTGAGGTCCAGCTCGACGACGTCGGTGAAAATCGGATCGACCGTGGCATCTGTACGGAACAGTCCCTGTTCCTTGCTGTACGCTTCGACTACGGCGACGAGCGCGTCGTCGCGGCCAGTGCGGCGCAGGTAGTTGAGCGTTTCGTCATCAACCGGGAAGAAGCCCATCGTCGCGCCGTATTCGGGCGCCATATTGGCGATGGTAGCGCGGTCGGGCAGGCTGAGTTTGCTCAGGCCGGCGCCGAAGAACTCGACGAACTTGTCGACCACGCCCTTCTTGCGCAGCATCTGCGTGACGACCAGAACGAGATCGGTGGCCGTTGCGCCTTCGCGCAGTTGGCCGGTCAGCTTGAAGCCGATCACCTCGGGCATCAGCATGTAGATGGGTTGGCCGAGCATCGCCGCTTCTGCTTCGATGCCGCCGACGCCCCAGCCCAGCACGCCGAGACCATTGATCATCGTCGTGTGGCTGTCGGTGCCGACCAGCGAGTCGGGATAGAGCGACCCGTCCGGGCCGGTCTGCACGACCTTGGCGAGGTATTCGAGGTTGACCTGATGCACGATGCCGGTGGCCGGCGGGACGACTTTGAAGTTCTGGAAGGCCTTCTGGCCCCAGTGCAGGAACTCGTAGCGTTCGCGATTGCGTTCGAACTCGAAGCTGGCGTTGATCTTGAGCGCCGCATCCGAGCCAAAGGCGTCGACCTGCACGGAGTGGTCGATCACGAGGTCGACGGGGATGTTCGGATTGATCTTGGCCGGGTCGCCGCCCATTCGCACCATCGCGGAGCGCAGCGCGGCAAGGTCGACCACACACGGCACGCCGGTGAAGTCCTGCAGGACGACACGCGCCGGCTTGAACGGGATTTCCGGCTTGTCCGCGCCGGTCGGGTCCCACGCAGCAATGTTGCGCACGTCCTGTTCGCTGACCTCGAAGTTGTCGAGGTGGCGCAGGGCGTTCTCGAGGAGGATCTTGATGCTGAACGGGAGACGGTCGACGTGACCTATCCCCTGTTCCTTCAGCTTCGAGAGCCGGAAGACAGTGTAGTCCCGGGGACCGACGCGGAGCGTGCCGCGAGCGCCGAACGCATCGACAAAGTTCGCCATAGGGAAGCCCTCATGTGTGTAGACGAGAGTGCCCCCATTCTAGCCGAAAACATGCGGCATTGTTAGCACCCGGTCAGTCCAATCATCTGTCTACAGGGTGAATGCGATCGGACGTCTTCGAATGCGCACTGGACGATCTTCTGCCAGACAGGTGCCGCAGCATTCTACGCTTTGTGCTACACTTTGCGCAGCAGGTATCCCGGGGCGCGGATCGAGAGGCGCCCACCGAGGAGGACATGAACCCACTCATAGAGCTAGGCGCGGTGGTCGCGGCGGCCCCGGTTGGCCCGACGGATGGCGCGCCTGCAGGAACCGTCGGCGGCATGCTGTTCTTCATCACGCTGGCGCTGAGTATCTCATTCCTGTGTTCGATGTTGGAAGCCATTCTCCTGTCCTCATCGGCCTCGGCAATCGAGGTCGCCGCTTCGGAAGGCAAGCGGTACGGCCTCCTGATGCGCAAGCACAAGCAGAATCTCGAACTCACGATCAGCGCAATTCTGACCGCAAACACGGTCGCACATACCGTGGGTGCGGCGGGCGCAGGAGCCGAGGCGGTCGGCGTCTTCGGCAACGAGTACTTCGGCCTCATTTCGGCTGTGCTGACCCTCTTGATTCTCGTCGCCTCCGAAATTCTGCCGAAGACCATTGGCGCGAACTACTCCAAACAGCTCATGCCGTTTGCGGCCTATACGCTGCGCGCCATGGTTTTCGTCATGTATCCGATTCTGGTCGTGATGCAGTGGATCGCGCGGCTCGTCGGCGGCGAGTCCGCGCAGCCGACCATCACGCGTGCAGAGCTGGCTGTGCTTGCCGACGTAAGCCGCACTGGCGGCGGTCTCGCAGAAAGCGAAAATCGCGTGCTCAAGAACCTGCTGAAGCTGAGCGAACTGCAGGTCTATGACATCATGACGCCGCGAACCGTAATGTTCGCGCTGCCGGGGAAGATGACCGTCGCCGAGGTCAGCGCGCGCCACAAGGTGCTGCCGTACAGCCGCATCCCGATCTACGTGCGCGACTACGACGACATCGAAGGATACGTGCTGCGCTCCGATATCTTAGGGCGGGTTGCCGAAGATGCCGACAATGTGAAGCTGCACGCGCTGCGCCGGCCGATCAACAGCGTGCCGGAAACGCTGCGCGTCGATCGCGTGTTGGAGAAGTTCATCACCGATGGTGACCACATGTTTCTGGTGTTTGACGAGTACGGCGGCACAGCCGGCTTGATCACGTTGGAAGACGCGCTGGAAACCCTGTTGGGTGCGGAGATCATGGACGAGACCGACATCAGCCGCGACATGCGCGCCCTCGCGCAGGAACGATCGCTCGCCAAGCTGCGGGCCATGGGCATTGAGCCAAGCAGCTTGAATCCGAACTCAGAGGCACCCGATGGCACGGAATCAGCATCAACCACAGGATGACATTCGCCTGAGCGACGACGAGATTCGCGCGATGGCACAGGACTTACGCCGGCAGGTCACCCCGGAAGAGCCGGGAATCGTCGGGACGGTCGGAAGTGCGGTGGTCGGCGGTGTTGAGGGAATCATCAAGCAGATCGTCGTGCTGCTGCGCCTTCCGCTCATCATTGCGGCGTTGGTCGTCGGCTTTCTGGTGTTCAATGGACGTGAAGGCGTCTCGTTCTTCGTGGCCGCTGCTGCCGGCGTGATCGCCGCGGTGATCATGGCCGCGGTGATCGGCTTCGTGCTGCGCTTCCTCAGCATGCGCCAGTTCCGCCGGGACATTCGCTGACCCATGACCCGACCTAGCCGCCGCCGAATCCGCTGGCGGCGTATTGCTGCCGCCGCGAGCGTGGCGCTGATCATTGCTGTGGTGGGCGTGTGGGCGTGGCTGACCCACGATCTTCCGCCGATCGAACGTCTGCAGACCGGGCTGGCGCTGCCGTCCACGCGTATCTTCGACCGCAACGGGCAGTTGCTGTACGAGATTCTGCCTCCCGAGCAGGGCCGCAATACGCCGATTGCCTACGACGACATCCCGGACCACTGCGTCAACGCCATCGTCGCTACCGAGGACGCCAACTTCTGGTCGCATCCCGGCGTCGATCCAGCCGGAATCCTCCGCGCGCTGTGGATCAACCTGCGCGGCGGCGATGTCGTCGCCGGCGGCAGCACGATCACACAGCAGGTCGCGCGCCTGACGATGCTCAACCCCGGCAGGCTGCCGGAGCGCACGCTCAAGCGCAAGCTGCAGGAGATGCTGCTGGCGGTTCAATTGGAGACGGCTTACAGCAAGGAAGACGTGCTCGCGCTGTACGCCAATCAGGCCTATTTTGGCAGCCTTGCGTACGGCTTGGAAGCGGCGGCTCGCGCCTACTTCGCCAAGCCCGCCGGCGAGCTGTCATTGGCGGAGTGTGCGCTGGTGGCAGGACTGCTGCAAGGGCCGGCCATCTATGACCCGCTGCAGTACCCCGAAGCCGCGAAAGAACGCCAGTTGGTCGTTCTACGGCTGATGGTAGAACACGGCGCAATCGACACCGATCAGGCCGAACGCGCCGGACAGGACGCCCTCCAGTACGCCGCCGTGCCGTTCCCGATCGAAGCGCCGCATGCCGTCATGCGGGTGTGGGCCGAACTGGCGCAGCGGTTTCCCGAGCAGCTTTATCGGGACGGGCTGGACGTGACGACGACGATAGACCTCGATTGGCAGCGCGAAGCCGAGCGTATTGCGCGCGAACGACTCGCCCAACTGAACAGGGCGGACAATCCGGCCCGCCCGCCGGCCAATGTCGACGGTGCCGCGCTGGTGGCGCTCGATCCGCGGACCGGCGAAGTGCGCGTGATGCTGGGCAGTCCGGACTACTTCGACGACACGCGAGACGGTGCAGTCAACGCCGCGACTGCCCTCCGACAGCCCGGCAGCGCGCTCAAACCGTTCACCTACGCCGCTGCGTTCGATCCGGGCCGCAGTGATCCGTGGACGGCGGCGTCGATGGTGCTGGATGTCGAGACGGCGTTCTACACCCGAAAGAACGAATTGTACGTACCGGCGAATTTCGGATTTGTCGAGCACGGGCCGGTGTCGATCCGCGAGGCGCTGGCGTCGTCGTACAACATTCCCGCCGTTGCGGTGCTGGACGACATCGGCACGTCCGGCATGATCGAGCTGGCGGCGCGCGCGGGACTGACCGCGCTGGCCGAGAATCCAGACCTCGATCTGGCCGTGACGCTAGGTGGCGGAGAGGTGCGTCTGCTCGATCTGACCGCCGCTTACGGCGTCTTCGCCAACGGGGGGTACGCGGTCGAGCCGGTGTTGATCACGTCGGTGGTTCAGCGCGGCGGTCCGACGTTATACGAGTGGACGCCGCCCGAAGCCCCCGAACCCGTGCTGGATTCGCGTGTCGCGTGGCTGATCACGGACATTCTTGCCGATCCAACTGCGCGCGAGCCGGGCTTTGGGCCAAACAGCCCGTTGAACATTGGACGCCCTGCCGCCGCCAAGACCGGCACGACGACCGACTTTCGCGACAACTGGGTGGTCGGCTACACGCCGTCGCTGGTGGTCGGCGTGTGGGTCGGCAACCCGGATAACCGGCCGATGCGCGAGGCGACCGGTCTGACCGGCGCCGGCCCGATCTGGCACAGCTTCATCCGGTCGGTGCTGCTTGGCACGCCGGAGGAACAATTCGACCCGCCGCCACCGGGGATGAGCCGCGTGGCCGTATGTGTCGTGTCTGGGATGCTGCCCACCGACAACTGTCCGGGCACGCGCCTCGAGTGGTTCATCGACGGCACCGAGCCGAGCGATCCCGATACGTTGTGGGTGACCTTGCCGACCGACCCGCGCACCGGCGAGATTGCGACGGGTTCGACTGCGGAGGCTAACCGCGTTCGGGCACACTACATGGTGCTGCCTGAGCGGGCGACCGCGTGGGCACGCGAGGCCGGTGTCGCGGCCCTGACACCGGAAATGTTGGAGCGGGTGCGCAGCGTGACGACGATGCCGGACTCTTCGGTTCCGGTCGTGTTTGCGCCCCATGACGGCGCGGTCTATCAACTCAGCCGAAGCATTCCTGTAGCGACTCAGCGCCTGTCGCTGGAGGCATCGGTGCCGGTCGGAACGCGTCAGGTCGACTTTGTGCTCAATGGCGAGGTCGTCGGCTCGGCGGACTCGGCGCCGTGGCGCGTGTTCTGGACGCTCGCTCCCGGAGACTACGATCTGAGTGCTGTGGCCATTGACGGGGCAGGTCGGCAGGTGGAAAGCGCACCCGTGACGTTCACCGTCCTGATCCCGCCTTGAGCGGCTATAAGGGAGACGGCTAGATGGCTTCAGGCGGCCGAGACGCGGGCTGGCGGAATGCGGCAACAAGAAGCAGTCCACAGCCGAGAAAGAGCACTACCCAGCCAAAATCCGCCTGCCCCCCCCCCCCCCCCCCCCCCACCGTCAAGCCGGCGACGCACCAACCCCCGCCGCCAAGAGTGAAATCCGCGACGACCAGTACTATCGCACCGTCGCCTTGTCCGTTCAGGTAGTAATTGATGGAGCCGCCAAAACCAATCCGTATTATTGGCAGGAACACGCCTAAGGCTAGGCTTCCACATCCCGCCAACCCCAAAAGCTGTCGATTACTCATCCGTCACCACACCTTCTATAGCAAAGACACTGATATTCTAAATCACGTTCAAGTAGAGGTAGCAATAAGAACCGGGTCTTGTAGGCTACGCATGAATGTCTAAAGCGAAGTATCTTCAATCTTTGTCACCAAGAATGGCCTCTTTGCGAATGCGCGCCGTCGGTTATCCAGCGGGTCAGGCGCCCACCGGTGACGTTCACCGTCCTGAGCCTGCCTTGAGCGGAGAACTCGCGGGGACGTTGACATAGAACACATTTTCGAGTAAACGTTTGTGTAACGTTTGTCTGTCGGAAGAGGCAGGTATGAACGACGTCATCGGACGTGTTTTGCGGGCCAGCACCCGCGGCTTCAACGCCGGCACGCACAGCACGCGGATCGGTGATCGGCACGACTTTGGTGCGTTCGTGCGTGTGCCGGTCGCTAACGATGCAAATCAGTGGGTGATCGGGCTAATCAGCGCCGTCGAGATCAAAGACGATATGATGATCAGCGAGCTGGTTATGGCGGAATGGGTCAACCCGAACGTGCTGCGCGACCAGCGCGAGAATCGCATGATACCAGTCGAGGTATCCGTCCTGAACATCGGGTATCATAACGGCCAGCAGTATATTCACAGCCTACCGCCGCGGCCGCCGATGAGCCTCAGCGAAGTCGTGCTGTGCAGCCCGGACGAGATCTGCGCGTTCACCGAACGCTTTGATTTCTTCCGCCTTGTGCTGCAAGCCGCCGACGTGCCGAGCGAGGATCTACTTGCAACGGCGCTCCGGTTCGCGCTCGATTGTCGCACGCCGGAAGAGCGCGATGCCTTCCGGATCGCTGCCGGGCGGCACTTGGCGAAGCTGCTGACGACCGACCTGCGCCGGCTTGGCAACGTGCTGGCATTGCTCAGCAACTAGCCGCAGAAAGGGTACGCGTACTCCATGACCGACAGCTTCGAGGATTTCCTCAAGCGCGATGTGGCGCGCTTTCCGGACGCCGCGGACGAACAACGGTTGGGCGTCGTCGTCGGCGGATCGCTGAGCCGCGGGCTGGTCGTGCGCGTCGATGGCGACCGGTCGATCGAGGATTTGGCGGTTGGTCGCTACGTGGTCGTGCACGGCGAACGTGCGCGCTTCTTCTGCATCATCACGGACGTGGCGCTGCAAAACGCCAACCCGGCCATTCAGAACGATCCGCCCGACATGGCCGACCCGTTCCTCCGGCAGGTCTACATCGGGACGGCGGCATACGGCACGGTCAACGTCGCTCCGATGTTAATGATCGACGAGAACAACGAGGCGCGCCCGGTCAAGACAATTCCGGGCCACTTCATGCGCGTGCACAACGCCACCGATACCGACGTCAACCATGTGTTCGGCGCAGACGACGACAAGCACTTTAATATCGGCGCGCCGCTCGAATTGGAACATACGCAGATCAACATCGAACTGAAGCGTCTGGTCGAACGCTCGATCGGCGTGTTCGGCAAGAGCGGTACTGGCAAAACCTACCTGACGCGCGTGATCCTCGCCGGCATGATGGCCCGGCGCAAGTCTGTCAATGCGGTCAACCTCGTGTTCGATATGCACACCGAGTACGGCTGGGCCGGAACGGCCGAGCACGGCGCCGCCGCCAAGGGCCTGCGCCAGTTGTTCCCCAGCCACGTCGTGATCGTGACGCTGGACGAAGAGTCGTCGCGGCGTCGCGGCGCGGGCAACAATCAGGTTGTGCGTATCCCATACGACGACATCGAGCCTGAGGACTTCGTGCTGCTGAAAGGGTCGATGAATCTGACCGACGCCATGCTTGACGCCACTAACACGCTGAGCAAGCTGTGGGGCAGGGGATGGATCAAGCGGCTGATCGACGCCGACCGCGACGACTTGGCCGAGGTCACCGAGCAGTCGCCGGTGGCGGAAGGCACGCTGTTGGGCCTCAAACGACGTGTCGAGCGTTTCGAGCGTTGGGACTTCCTGACCGATCAGCCGGTGCCGGACAGCGTCAAGGAGATCATTAACCTGCTGGCCGAACAGCGCAAGTCGGTGATCCTCGAGTTCGGGCGCTACGGAAATTCGGTCGATGCCTATATCCTCGTCGCCAACTACATCACACGGCGCATCCACGAGCACTACGTGGAAAAGGTCGAGCGCGCGCTGGGCGATCCGTCACTTGAGCCGCCGCATCTGGTGATCACCATCGAGGAGGCGCACAAGTTCCTCGACCCCGGCATTTCTGACCAGACGATTTTCGGAATCATCGCGCGCGAACTGCGCAAATACAAAGTGACGCTGCTGGTGGTCGATCAGCGTCCGAGCGGCATCGACGAAGAGGTGATGAGCCAGATCGGCACGCGCGTGACGGCCCTGCTCGACAACGAGCGCGACATTTCGGCCGTGCTGAACGGGGTGTCCGGTGCGGCCAACATCCGTGAGGTATTGGCACGTCTCGACACCAAGCAGCAGGCGATAATCATGGGCCATGCGGTGCCGATGCCAGTTGTCATCAAGGCGCGCACCTACGATCAGGACTTTTATGCCGCGGTCAGCGAAGACATGGACGACAAGTCGCTGAACGAAAGCCGGATGCGTTTGGGCCGCGGTTCGCAGCGCAGGCTGTAATTCGGAGAGAACGATGGCGGTTGAACCGCTGGATCAGATCGAGACATTGGGCGGCGTTCAGATCGAACACCACCGGGTCAATGTCAATGACGTCGCCCTGCACGTCATCACCGCGGGTCCAGATGATGGCGAGCCGGTGGTTCTGCTGCACGGCTTTCCGGAGTTTTGGTACGGATGGCGCAAACAGATTCCGGCGTTGGCGACGGCTGGCTACCGCGTCATCGTGCCTGATCAACGCGGGTTCAACCTCAGCGATAAGCCGGCGGGCATCACCAACTACGCGATGAGCGCCGCGACATCCGATGTCACGGGAATCCTCGATCACTTCGGCCACGCTCAGACCAACGTTGTCGGTCATGACTTTGGCGCTGCCGTCGCATGGTCGCTCGGGCTGGTGCAGCCAGATCGTGTCCACAGGCTGGCGATCCTGAACGTGCCACATCCAATCGTATTCGTCCGGACGCTTCGGTCCAGTGTGAAGCAGATGGTGCGCAGCTGGTACATGTTCTTCTTCCAGCTTCCGCGTCTTCCGGAAGCACTGTTAAGCGCCCGCTCGTTCAGCGCGATGGAGACGCAGCTTCACGGGTCGGCGCGCCCCGGCACGTTTACCGAACAGGACATGGCACAGTACCGCAGGGCATGGGGACAACCCGGTGCGCTGACGTCGATGATCAACTGGTATCGCGCAACGATCAGGTCGGGTGTTCCTGCGCTCGACAGTGTGCGCCTAACGATGCCAGTGCTAGTCATTTGGGGCGCCATGGATCGCTTCTTGGTCGCTGAAATGGCGCGGCAGAGCGTCGAGCTCTGTGACGATGGTCGCCTAGTCTTGATTGACGACGCGACCCACTGGGTACAGCACGAAGAACCAGAGCGGGTTAACTCGCTGCTACTGGAATTTCTTGCCAAGGAGTAGAACGTGCCAATGCTGCCGCCGCTCGACCTGTCCGACTACAACCTCACCGACGACCTTTCGATTGCCGAGACGATGCCCGCGCGGTGGTACACCGATCCGGCATTCCTCGATCACGAGAAAGAGAAGATCTTCTGGACGACGTGGCAGCCAGTAGGACGCACCGAGATGGTCGCGCGACCCGGAGATTACTTCGCGTGTGACGTGGCCGGCGAACCGCTGGTCGTCACGCGGACGGTCGACGGCGAACTGCGCGCGTTCTACAACGTGTGCCGGCATCGCGGCGCGGCCGTCGCCAACGGCAAAGGCAACCGCAAGACGCTGCAGTGCATGTATCACGGCTGGACGTATGATCTTGAAGGCCGTCTGCTGCGCACGCCGGAGTTCGAAGGCGTCAAGAACTGGGACAGCGACTCGGTATGTCTGCCGCCGGTAAACGTCGAAGCGTGGGGACCGTTTGTGTTTGTCAACCTCGACCCCGCAGCCAAACCGATGGCCGAGACGAGCTATGGGCCGATCGCTGCGGAGATTGCCCGCAAGGGCTTCAACATCGGCAACATGCGCATGTTCGAGCGCCGCGACTACTTCATCGACTGCAACTGGAAGGTCTACGTCGACAACTACCTCGAAGGCTACCACGTGCCGACGGCGCACCCCGGCCTGTACCGCGAGCTTGATTACGAGCAGTACCGCGTCGACACGTTCGAGGAGTATTCGTCGCAGTACGCGCCGATTCGGCCCGCCAAAGACGGCCAGATTCAGGGCCGCGACCGGCGCTACATCCGCACTGACGATGAAGCCGAGGCGCTCTACTACTGGATCTTCCCCAACGTGATGCTCAACGTGTATCCCGACAACATGAGCATCAACATTATTCTGCCCATCGGCCACGAAAAGACGCTCACGATCTTCGAGTGGTACTTCGAAGAACCGGGCACCGGCGCGGGTTGGGAGTCGATGCAGCAGACGATCCAGTTCAGCGACGAAATCCAGCAGGAAGACATCGCCATTTGCGAGATTGTCCAGCGCGGCTTGACGTCACGCTCCTACGACAAGGGCCGCTTCAGCGTCAAGCGCGAGAACGGCGTCCACCACTTCCAGACGCTGATGCACAAGTACCTTTCACGCAGCTAGACATCGAGATTGTCTCGGGGCGCTGCCCCGAACTCGCCAAGGGCATGCGCCCGCTGGACTCTTGTACTCGCAAAAGCGGTCGCGCGCGACCGCTTTTGCAGATACGAGGTCAAGGGGTGCAAATCCCTTGGAAACCCCTTACGGCGAGACGCCGAAGGCGTTGAGCAGTTCGACGACGGCGGCGTTGTAGGCTTTGGTTGTTTCGGTTTCGACGACGATGCCATTCGAGCGCACGAATGGCGCGAGCGCCTCGTCGGTGATGTCAGCCGGTGTGAAGCCGTTGTGAAACACCGGGATGACGGTCAGGCCGTGCTGAAGCGCCCAGTGAATCTCCTCGCGGACGTGCGGCGAGTCGAGCGTCTGCGGCCCGAGTAAACTGACGAACACCTTGCGTGCGCGGACTTCGCGTTCGAGGCGCGCGTGCCAGTCTTCACCCGGTGACAGGTCCTTCATGTCGAGGAAGGCGTCAAGGCCGCCAAGCTTGAGGCGGGCCAACACGAGCAGCGCAAACGCGCTTGACTCGCGCCGGCTGTACGAAATGAAGATCGCGGCCGGTACGGGGTCGTGCAGCAGGTCGAAGGCGCGGCTCGTCAGCGTGTAGTAGGCGTGGAAGCGGTCGCTCTCGTTGAGTTCCGTATAGCCGAGGGCGTGGAGGAGATGCGCGCGGGGTGCGCCTTCACCCCATGTGGAGCGGATGTAATCCGCCATCGACGTGTCGGGGCGGTTCAGGTTCCACACGTCGTGCGTCTTTTCCGGCGTGATCATGAACGATGTCGCCCAGCGCTGGTTGAGCGCCCCCCACGCGAGATCACGTGCGAGCCTGCGTACCCGCTGCATCGGATCGTCCGGGATGGGCAGGTCAAGCGGGGTCAGCGGGCTGTCGCTCATGTCGGGGTTCCCCATTCACGCTGGACGAGCTTCTGGACGAATTCAGCGAGGTCGTGTGCGATCAGGTCGGGTGCGGCGAACAGCGGATCGTAGGCAGCGCCCGGGCGGGCAATGAACGCCGTGCGCAAGCTGGCTCGCTTGGCCCCGGCGATGTCCCATGCATGCGCGGCGACCATCCACAACTGGCGCGGTGGCGTGCGCATGATCTTGGCGGCGTGGTGATAGGCCTGTTTCGCCGGTTTGAGGTGTTTGGCGTCGTCGGCGCTAATGACGACGTCGAACACGTCGATCAGCCCGGCGGATGTGAGCTGTGCGGTTACTGCGGCACGCGTGCCGTTGGAGAACGCCGCCACCTGATAGCCGGCGCGGCGGAGTGCAATCAGCGCGTCTCGGACATCCGGGTAGGCGGGCAGCGAAGTCATCGCGGTCACGATCTGGTCGGCCGCGGATTCGGGCACGTCAACGCCGAGGCGCTGACCGGCCATCGTCACGGCGGCGCGCGCGATCACGCCGAATGGCGCGTATGAATTCAGCGCATTTTGAAGCAGGGCCGATTGGATGACCTGATTGAACCATGTCACCCGTGCGGCGGCGTCCCCGAACACGCGCTTGAACAGCGGGTCGAGCGCCCGCAGGTCGAGCAGGGTTTCGTTGACGTCGAACGCCGCCGCGCGCATACACTCCTATCCGCTGTCGCCTCGTTCGGGTGGCGTGATACCGGCCTTGCGCAGTTCGGAGTCGATCACCAGCGCAAAGGTGTTGAACGGCTGCGCACCAGTGATGGGGCGGCCGTTGATGTAGAACGCGGGCGTGCCCGTTATCCCGAGGCCCTGCCCGTCGATGTAGTCGAGCGTGACTTCCTCGCTCATTGCGCGGTCGTCGAGGCATGCTGCGAACAGCTCGGTATCGAGGCCAAGTTCGTCGGCGAAACTGATGAAGGCATCGCGCGAGCGCGCGCCGGCGTTCTGGAAGATCAGGTCGTGGAAGCCCCAGAAGTTGTCTTGGGCGTGGGCGCAATTGCCCGCAACTGCCGCGTCGACGCTGATTTGCCCGCCGATGATCGGCATGTCTCGATAGACGAACCGGATGTAGTCGCCGTAGGTTTCGCGCAGGCGTGGCAGCGTCTCGGCGGCGAAACGACCACAGAAGCTGCAGTAGAAGTCGCTGAACTCGACAATCGTCACTACCGCGTCGTCCGGCCCGAACGACGGATCGTTGTCGGCGAGATCGGCGTTGGCAGTCCCGCCGGATGCGCTCATGTTGGCGACTTCTTCGGCCACGATGGCCCGAATGCTGCGCTCGAGCTGTGCGGTGTCGACACCCCGCCCAAACACGATGCCCCCGCCGATGAAGCCAATCACGAGGAATACCAGACCGACGATGATCGTCTGTGACATCACCGGGTTCGAAGTTGTGGCTTGCGGACTTTCCTTCGCGGTGGGTTCAGCATTGAAGTGGAGTGGGGCAGAAGGAGTGATTTGTTCGTCGGTCACGAGCACGTCCCTACATCGAATTTGCGTAATATAGACGCGGCGAACCGCTCGGTTCGCACGCCCATACCGCAATTATCGCAAAAAAGTGAGGTACTTCACAAACGTTAAGTTGCGTGATTTGTCAGAGCATGCTAACGTTTAGCCATCGTTGGGTGAGTACAAAGGGGGTGATCGACATTATGTTAGGCTGTCGGGAGGGCTTGCGCCTCTAGAACCACCTGGTTTCGCCGCGAGGCGTAACCCACCCATCGTGCGGAAACGCACGACCACTCAGCCCCGGCCTCGGTCGGGGCTGTCCTTTTCCCCAGCCGGGCACGCACGTGTTGCTCGAACACAGGATGAACAATCCGCGCCTCCGGCGGGAGCGCCCGACTCAACTGGTATAATCCCGTCAGGTCCAACCCAATCCGACAGGAACGAATAGTGTTTATCACCGACGGGCTAAACGACGCGCAGCGCGCCGCCGTAACGGCAGGTACGGGGCCAGTGCTGGTGCTCGCCGGGCCGGGCAGCGGCAAGACCCGCGTGCTGACGCATCGCGTGGCGTACCTCATCAACGAAATGCGCGTGCCTCCGCCGGCGATGATGGCCGTCACCTTCACTAACAAGGCCGCGCAGGAGATGCGCGGGCGCGTCGAGGCGCTGATCGGGGCGCGGCTGGGCGGCCTGCAAATCGGCACATTTCACAGCATCTGTGCGCGCACCCTGCGCCGCGAGAGCGAACACACACCGTACAGCGCCAACTACACGATCTTCGACACCGACGATCAGACCACGGCCGTGACACAGGCGCTCGCCGAACTCAATATCGACCCTAAGAAGTTCGTGCCACGGCAGGTTCTGGCGCGAATCTCCGGCGCCAAGAACGAGATGGTGATGCCGGGAGACTATCCGGCCAGCGACTACACCGGTGAGATAATCCGCCGCGTCTACGAGCGGTATCAGGCGATCCTGCTCGACAACGACGCGATGGACTTCGACGATCTGCTGCTTCAGACCGTGATTCTACTGCGCGACAACCACACTGTGCGCGAAAAGTATCAACGATTCATCGACTTCGTGCTGGTGGACGAGTTTCAAGACACCAACAGCGCGCAGTATGCGCTGGTGCGAATGCTCGCGCGCCCGCAGGACAACGTGTTTGTCGTCGGCGACGAGGATCAGGGCATTTACGCCTTCCGCGGCGCGGACTATCGAAACGTGAACCAGTTCCGGCGCGACTATCCAGACGCGAAGGTGGTTCTGCTTGAGCAGAACTACCGGTCGACTCAAAGCGTGCTGGATGCCGCTCGCGGCGTGATCGATCGCAACCCGAACCGTACCCGCAAGGCGCTGTTCACCGACAAGGGGACGGGCGAGCCGATCGAGCTGTTCGAAGCCTACAACGACGAGTTCGAAGCGCGCTGGGTAGTCGACAAGATCGATGAGCTGATCCGTGACAGCCACCGGCCCAGCGGGCAGCGGGAAAGCGGCGAACCTTACAACTACGGCGACTTCGCCGTCATGTATCGCACCAATGCCTTCTCGCGAGTGCTCGAGCAGGCGTTCCTTCAGGGCAGCATCCCATTTCGGTTGGTCGGCGGGGTGTCGTTCTGGAAGCGCAAGGAGATCAAGGATCTCATGGCGTATCTGCGGATGATCTATCACCCGCAGGACAAGCTGAGCTTCGCGCGGATCGTAAACGTCCCCAAGCGCGGCATCGGCGATAAGTCGCTGCGCGATTTCTTCACATGGGCCGGCAAGATGGGGCTTGGCGTGCTAGAAGCGCTCGAACAGGCGGCCACCGGAGAGGCACCGGGCCTTAGCGGGCGTGTCGGCCGGCTGTTTGCTGAATTCGGCACGATGGTGAACAAGTGGCGACTGATCGCCGCGACCGGCGACTACGTTGGCCTTCTCGACGCGATCATCGGCGACACCGGCTACCGCTTCTACCTTCCAGAGATCAGCAAGGATCAGGACGACCAGCTCGAACGCGAGGAAAATATCGACCAACTCCGGCAGGTGTTGGCGATGGCGGTTCAAAACGGCCGCGACATCACCAGCGTGTTCGAGGAGGAGTCGCTTTCAAGCGACATCGACGACCTGCAGGAAGGCAAGCAAGCCGTCACGCTGCTCACGCTGCACGCCGCAAAGGGGCTGGAGTTTCCAGTCGTGTTTATCGTGGGCTGCGAGGAAGGCGTGCTGCCGCATGCGCGTTCGCTGGATACGGCGGAGCAGTTGGCCGAGGAACGCCGGCTGTTCTACGTCGGGATCACGCGCACCGAGGAGCGCTTGCTGCTCAGCTACGCGTTCCGGCGCGCATTCGGTACATCGCTCAACGTACCGAGCCGCTTCCTGTCCGACATCCCTTCCGAGGTCATCCGTGGCCTGTCCACCCGCGTCATGTCGCGCTCGTACGAGGACTCGTACAGCAGTGCGACGCGCTGGGATCGGACGCCGCGCCTCAACGACTCCCGGTCGACCGGGCGTCAAATCTCCGCGGGGACGAACACGCCGCTCAACCAGTGGCTGCAAGATCAGAAACCGGCACCGAAATCGGACGATGGCCGGTTCGGAAACAGCATCCGCAGCAAGATCGTGCCGTTCCCCGGGGGCGCGGCACGATTCCCCACCGGGTCACGCGTGTACCACGCGAGGTTCGGCGCAGGTACGGTGGTGGAGTCCAGCGGCACGGGCGAAAGCGAAAAGGCGACGGTGCAGTTCGACAACGCTCAAGTGGGCACCAAGGCGCTGGTCGCCGAGTACTTGAAGCCGATCGAGTAGATTCGTCGTGCAAGGCCCCTACCGGCAATGAAAACGCCCCGGCTTGTGACCGGGGCGTTCTTGTTTCGGTTGGCTGAGACCTGCGCTAGCTCGCGCCCATCACCACGCCCAGCGTGGCGCATGCCGGGCAGCTTCCACCCGGACGGATGATCGCGTAGCCTGCCTGCGGGTCGTTGGCATCGTACTGCTGCGAATTGATGTTCCAAACGATCATCATACGCACGTAGCCAAGCTGTGCCGAGAGTGCGGCAGCTTCCGCAAGCCACGCGGCCTGCTCGGCCACGGTGTTGTCCGCGCCCCATGCAAAGTTCGGCGCGATCGGACCATAGCCTTCCGGCGTCACGTAACCCAGTTCCGAGAAGCAGATCGGACGGTTGGGGAAGTATGCGCGTGCACGCCCGATGTTGCTGCCGAAGTAGCGGGTCGGGAAGTTGTCGCGCGGGTCGCCGGTGGTGGCGCTTGGCGACACGACACCTTCGTTATAGTGCAGGCCGACGCAGTCGATGTAGTTCGCAGCGCCTGCGTTCGCCATCTGCTGGAAGAAGACATCGTCGTTGCAGACGTGGTACGTGTCGGTCTGAGTGCACCCGGCGCTGCCGGCGAACCCGGTTGGCGACGGCGCAGCGGTCATGACGATGACGTTGGCGTTGGCGCTCTTGATGGCGTTGAAGGACGCCGCAAGCAGCTTGGTGTACTCGGCGCCGTTGACGCGGCCAAGCGGCCATTCACGGTCGATGTTCGGCTCGTTCCAGACCTGAATCGCGTCCGGCCCGAGCGCGGCGACCTCGCCCATGTACGCGGCGAATGCGTTGATGTAGCCGTCGTAGTCGCCCATTTCTTCGACCACGCCGACAATGCTCAGCAGCACCTTGAAGCCGTTGGCCTTAGCTTCAGCGATTGCGCCGGCGGCCGAGCCTGTTCCCGAGCCGAGCGTCCAGCGGATCTGCTTCTTGGCCCACGTCATGCCGGCCTGCTTCATCGCCGCGACAGCGCCGCCGTCCAAGACGAAGTAGTGGCCGCCAAGCTCGAAGTCGCCCACTGCGCCAGCACCTGCAACCGGAGCGGCAAGGTCAGGGTTGGTGACCGCGCTCGGGTCAGTGACCGGAGATAGATCTTCACGGTCGCAGATCACGACCGCCTTCAGATCGAAGCTGACGCGCACGCGCCACGTGCGGCCGTTGAGTGCCGTGATGTCGTACACCCAGCCGAAGTACACCGGGCGATAGTCGAACTCTGCGACTTCAGAGTCGCATGTGTCGATGCTGACGGTCCATTCGGTCTGTTCGAACGTCCATGCACGGACGTACGTCAGGTCGGTGTTGAACTCCGCTTCCAGTGCGTCGCGCGCAGCGTCAAGGCCGCGGCGTACCGGATCGGCGACCGGGGCAGGGGTCGCCGTGGGGTCTTGTGCAAAAGTGGGCACGACCATGAGCGGAAGGAGAACGGCGAGCACAAGGGCGCTCCCGATCAAACCGCGAATCGTGCGACGGTCAATTCGATGTGTGAAAACCTGCATTGCGATAAATCCTCGCATACTGCCGACGACACTGCCGTGCCGCCTCACTGCGGTTAAACGGCAATCTGACCGCATAGCGTACATGATCGTGCGGATTTTGCCAGCGTGCGTCTTGTTTGCGTAGTCTAATCGGCGGTGAGGACCGTTGAGAAACGTTGTTTGCCGCAACGTTAGAACTATGATACATTTCCCATACAGTGTCCGCGTGATGGTTGGACTC
Organism: Candidatus Flexicrinis affinis; assembly: GCA_016716525.1. Taxonomy (NCBI): domain Bacteria; kingdom Bacillati; phylum Chloroflexota; class Anaerolineae; order Aggregatilineales; family Candidatus Flexifilaceae; genus Candidatus Flexicrinis; species Candidatus Flexicrinis affinis. Next base: position 2,100,101 of record JADJWE010000001.1, on the reverse strand, counting down.
ACGTAACCTTCAGCGGGGAGACGATGTCTGATACCGTCTTGATCGTTGACGATGATGAATCAACGCTGCGCGTGCTCGAGCTTCTACTGGCACGGGCAGGGTATGAGGTCGTGCGTGCCGCCTCTGCGGAGGACGGGTTGCGCAAGGCCTACCGGTTCCAACCGGACATCGTGCTCCTCGACGTAAACATGCCGCAAATGGACGGGTGGGAGATGTGCCACCGTCTGCGCGAGATGTCCGACGTCCCGATCCTGTTTCTTTCCGCGTTCACGAGTTCGGAAGACGTAGTGCGCGGCCTTGACCTCGGCGCCGACGATTACATCCCCAAGCCATTCGACCCGCAGGAACTATTGGCGCGTATCAAAGCGCATTTGCGCCGTGCCCCACGCAGTGCGCCGTCCGAAGAGCTGGTATTTGACGACGGCGACTTCCGGGTGAACTTCCTCAATCGCGAGGTGTACGTGCGCGATCAGCTCTGCCACCTTACGCCAAAGGAATTCAACCTGCTCGGGATCCTCGTTCGTAATGCGGGCCGCGTCGTTGCCCGCGACGACCTCGTACGTCAGGCCTGGGGAGAAGAATACGGCGATGCGATCGACAGCCTCAAGCTGTACATCCACTACCTGCGCCAGAAACTCGAGATCGATCCCGATCACCCCAGCTACATTTTGACGTCGCGCGGCGTAGGATACCGGTTCATGTCTCGCTGACGCCGAATTCTGATATTTGCATCCCCGAAGTTCATGTTATACTGCCGCGTGTTACGCGGCCAGAGCGGCGTCTGCCCGGAGAGACACCCATGCGCGCAATCGACGACATCCTCCTTCGCGGTCCACGTGATTTCGATGACGAGGACATCGACGACGAAGGCTACGACCTCGACGAAGAGGACGATTTCTACGACGACGACGAGGACTTCGACGAAGACGAAGAACTCGATGATTCGTACGGTGATGACGACGACGACGACTTTTAGGCGTTTCGGCTAGTCGTACCACCCCAACAGTTCGCCTGATGCGGGCAGCAGTGTCCAGCGCTGACCCGTCTCTATATCTGCTATCGATACCACGGCACTGGGTACAGCCTGCGCGGTCACCATCGCTAGGCTGTTTCCGTCTGGCGACCAGACGACCGCCGACGTATTGGGTTCGTTCCCGGCAATGCCCAGCTCCACACACAGGTCGACGACCCGCTGCGTTGCCAGTTCGGCCACATGCAGCCGATTCATGCCGGTCTGCGGGTCGAACAGCGCGAAGGCGAGGCGCAGTCCATCGGGTGACCAGCGCACGCTGCGCGCCGCCTGATAGCGTTCGAACGCTATCAAATCGCTTCGCGCGCCGGTGGCAGCGTCGAATACGGCAAGTGCGCCCCGTCCCGCCTCACGCAGCGGCACGGCAATTGAGCTAGACGTTGGCGACCAAACCGCACGCGACACATCGATGCCCGACGGGAGCGTGACAGTGTTCTGAGCGGAACCGACGCCGACCAGCACCCAATCGCCATCGCGAACGACGACCGCGCGCGACCCGTCCGGCGATCGCGTAACAGCGTCTTGCACGGCGGCCGGCTCGGGCAGGGCATCGGCGTGAAACGGATTGACGGTGACCCACGTCTGTTCCTCCGACAGCGTTCCTTGAACCAACAGCACCGTCTCCCCGTCGAGCCACTGAACCGGCGGGATGTCACCCGCGGACGTGAAGGGCGATCCTACCGGAAACGATGCCCGCCACGGGATGCGCACGGTGATGCGCGGTACCGTCTCGGTTGTGACGATGCGAATCTCTTGAACGGTGTAGCGAATGTCGCTGCTGGTTACGGTCGTGATCACCCCGTTCGGCACGGCAATGTGTCTGCCGTCCGGCGCAACCGACGCGCCCCGCAGAAAGTTTCCTCCCGCGAACGACAGCACATACGTTGTCGGCACGCCTTCTCGATAGGCGCGAACGGCGTCGTCGGCGATCGTGACCAGCATGCCGGGGAACGGCGCGTCAGGCGCTGCAACAGGCAGGCCCAAGCAGCGTTGGGCTACCGGCCATGCGTCCTGTGCAGACACGAGAAGTCGGGCGGAGGCGGCGACAAACAGGACGATTGTCGCCGGAATTATGAAAGATAGATGTAACGATTTGACAACCCAATTCATCACGGTACACTCATCAACGCCTTGATTAGGCACAGGGTACACCAAACACAGCAAGGAGTTTACCCCTATGGTTCGGAATACATTCCGCAATTTTCTCGTTGTTCTGGCCGTTCTGGCGCTGCTCGTCGTCCCGACTCTCGCACAAGACGAGGGAACGATCGTCGTCGAGGCCGGCGATCCGGTCGTCATCGGCGTCGCAGCAGTGATCAGCGGCGAAGGTCTTGCCCCGCTGGGTGAAGACATCGTGCGCGGCGTCGAGCTTGCGCTTGACGAGCGTGGTACCGTGACGATCGGTGACGTCGAATTTGAAGTCACCATCGACGTGCAGGACGACCTCTGCTCTGCCGAGGGCGGTCAGGCGATCGCGAACTACTATGTCTCCAATCCCCAGATCGTCGGCATCGTCGGCCCGACATGCTCGAGCGCGTGCCGCGCCGCCGGTCCGGTCCTCGACTCAGCCGGCTACATCATGATCAGCGCGAGCTGCACCAACCCCGCGCTGGCCGCCGACTTCGTCAGCTTCAACCGCGTCACCCCGAACGATGATGCGCAGGGCGTCGAGGATGCGATCTTCATCTTCGATTACCTCGGGGTCACTAAGCTGGCCACCATCCATGACGGCAGCCCCTACGGCGAAGGTCTGGTCGCCAATGTGGCGGCGGCGTTCGAAGAGCTGGGTGGCGAGGTTGTCGCTCAGGACGCCGTGACCGTCGGTGACACCGACTTCCGCAGCACGCTGGACGGCATCGCCTCCGCCGAGCCCGAGCTGATCTTCTTCGGTGGGTTCCCGGCCGAAGCAGCCCGACTCTCCGAGCAGCGCGCGGATGCCGGCTTGGCCGATGTCCCGTTCATGGGCGCAGATGGTATCTTCACGCCGGAACTGATCAACCTCGGCGGCGCCGCGGTTGAGGGTGTCTACATCTCGACCCCCGCCCCGGCAGCTAGCGAAGCGCTGGACGCGTTCGTGGCCGAATACGAAGAGAAGTACGGCTTCCCGCCGACCGCCGCGTTCCACAGCTACAGCCGTGATGCGGTTCTGATGTACCTCGACGGCATTGAGGCGGTCGGCGAAATCGATGCCGACGGCAACCTCGTGATCGATCGCGCTGCGCTGGCAGACTTCATCGCCAACTACGGTGCAGAAGAGCCGGTTGTCGGCCTTTCGGGTATCCTGAGCTGCAACGGCGACGGCGAGTGCTCGCAGGGTGGTATCGGCTTCTTCCAGGTTCAGGACGGCGAGATTGTCCGCCTCGAGACCATGAGCATGGAAATGGAGTAACGCCGGTAGCCTCTACCGCGCAGTAGCAAGACACATCGGGGCGCAGGTCACTGCGCCCCGATTGTTGTGAGACGATAGGCGACGCGTTATAACTGTCGGGGTTCGCAAGCGGAGGCAGCGCCTCCTCATCAAGGCGTCATCAACATGCTGAAATCCATTCCCCTCGCCGGGCGTTTGCGCTTGGGCAACGACCCCGTGCAGATCTTTCTATACCTCGCGGGCGGCGGTCTGCTGCTGTTTCTCGCGTTTATCGCCGTGCGCAACACCGTCAACGGACTCTACGGGGCGGACGACTTCTTACAGGGTCTGGTACTCGGCCTAGCGCAGGGCAGCATCTACGCGCTGATCGCGCTCGGTTACACGCTGGTGTACGGCGTGCTGCTCATGATCAACTTCGCCCACAGCGAGGTATTCATGAGTGGAGCGTACATCGGCTTCTTCGCGATCAACGCCTTTAACGAATCCGGCTTTCTGGCCGAGCAGACGCTGCTCGCCCTGCTGCTCACGCTGGCGGTGGGGATGATCGCCTCGGTTATCACCGCGGTGCTGCTCGAGCGCATCGCGTATAGGCCGCTGCGAAGCGCGCCTCGCCTCGTCCCGTTGATCACCGCGATTGGCGCAAGTATAGCGCTAAGGGAGCTCTTCCTGCGCTTGTTCGGCGGCGCGCCGCGCAACTACCCGATCGTCAACCTGTGCATTGGCGGAACCGGCACAGCGTGCGAGGGTGGCATCGACATTATGCAAGGGCGCTACACCCTCGAAGCCTTCGGCGGGGACATCGTTGTCCGCCCGCTGTATTTCGTGATCTTCATTATCGCGCTGGTCCTGATGGGCGGGCTTTGGTTCTTTGTGCAGCGCACGAAGGTCGGCAAGGCGATGCGGGCCGTGGCCGAGGACAAAAGCACGGCCTCGCTGATGGGAATCAACGTCGACCGCGTAATCGTCTTGACCTTCGTGCTCGGCGCCCTGATGGCCGGCGCTGCAGCTATTCTGTTTGCCCTTTATAACCGTCAGGTGTCGCCGTTTATGGGCTTCACGCCGGGCGTGAAGGCATTTACCGCGGCGGTATTGGGTGGCATCGGGAACATCCCCGGTGCGATGGCAGGCGGCGTGCTGCTGGGCATCATCGAGTCCGCTGCGCCGCAAATGCTTGGACTGCCGTCACAGCTCGAGGACGTCATCGCATTCGGCGTGCTGGTGTTGATCCTGATCTTCCGTCCGACGGGGATCTTCGGCGAAGTTCTGGCGAAGAAGAAGGCGTAACGGGCATGGTATTCGGGCGCAATACTATTCGACTGGGCCTCTATGCGGCCCTCGTGTCCATCCTCCTCACGCTGACAAACCTGTTCGTGGCTTTCGAGCGCCGCACCGTGATCACCGAGCTGGAGAACGCGGCAGGCGACGTTGTCTTCGGCGGCGTGTCATTCAGTCAACTTGCGCTGTATATCGCCTTTACTGCGGCGGGCTTCGCGGCCGCGCGGCAGGTCGCTACTCGCGGCGTGCTGTCCACGCTGATCAATGGCGCTGCCGCTGGTCTGATCGTCGGCGTTGGGCTCGCGGCGACAATTCTGTTTACCGAAGCTGTAGACGTTCGCTTCGTGTTTCGCAACATGGAGCCTTTGGCGCAGTCCGCGCTGTACATGGGGCAGGAAAGCGCCGGTGCAGCGATCGGCGTCTTGTTGATCGTATCTGTGGGGTTGGGCGCGCTTGGCGGAGTCCTGACTCAGCTTTCTGCTCGCGTTGGGCGAATGGCGCTCGGCGGGTTTGCGGCGCTGACGATCTTCGGCGTGCTGCAAGGGCAGATCGACAAGGTAATGACACTGTCCGACGCGATTACGATTGCGCTGGCATTCGGCGTATCGTACTTTGCCGTTCGCGTGGCCAATGTCGACAAGATCAGCACAAGGTTCATGATCGGCGCAGGCGTCGGCCTCGGCGTTGCGCTCATCTTTGGCGGGTTAGCCGTATTCACCGGCATGGAACGCGGGACGATCTTGCGTGGGGCCGGCACGCTGGTGCCGACTCTGTTGAGCCTGCCGATGCAAGGCGCGCTGCACACGATCGTGTTCGGCCTTGCGTTGATGCTGATCGGCGCCGCGGGCGCTGTCGCGTCACAGGCGGGTCGGCTCTTTCACGACGGGTCGTGGTACGCCGTTGCAATCGTGCTCATGCTTGGCGTGCTGGCATCGCAGCGCGAAATGTCTCTGATCACGGCCTTTGTTGTCGTAGTAATCATATGCACCGTTCTGTGGTTCCTGCCGCCAATCGCTGGCGTGCGCGGCGTCGGGACGACTCCGAGCGTGACGAGCCGCCGCACGATGTACCTGCTCGGCCTTGTCGTACTGCTCGTGCTGCCGGGTTTCATCGGCCTTTCGCTTTCCAACACACTGAACCTGATGATGATCTACATCATCATGGGCGTCGGAATGAACGTGATGATTGGGTTTGCCGGCCTGCTTGACCTCGGGTATGTCGCGTCGTTCGCCATCGGCGCGTACACGACGGGCCTGCTGACGACGCCAAGCATGTTGACGTGTGGCGGTATTTCGCCTGACGAACTACGGGCGAGCGGGTTGGCGATTGGCGAAGCGTGCACCGGCATTATGACCTTCTGGCAGGCGTGGCCGATCGCCATTCTAGTCAGCGCATTTACGGGCATGGGGCTCGGTGTCCCGGTGCTGCGGCTGCGCGGCGACTATCTGGCCATTGTGACGCTCGGGTTCGGCGAGATTATCAACCGCCTCGTGAATTCGTCCACGTTCAAGCCGTTGTTGGGCGGCCCGCAGGGAGTCAACAACATCCCCGTACCGACGCTCAACCTGTCGTTCATCAACCCGGATTGGAATACGCAGCTCGCACGCTCGAATGAAATCTACTACCTGTTCCTGTTTACCGTTGCGATCGGCGTGGTGGTCGTCCTGCGCCTCGCCAACACGCGCTTAGGGCGGGCGTGGCGCGCCCTGCGTGACGACGAGGACGTGGCGGAAGCGACCGGGGTTCATCTGGTCTGGGCAAAGCTGCTGGCCTTCGGCATCAGTTCAGCATTCAGCGGCATGGGTGGCGCGCTGTTCGGCGCATCGCTGCAGGGAATCTACCCGAACAGCTTCACGCTTAACGTGTCCATCTTCGTGCTGAGTCTCGTGATTGTCGGCGGTATGGGGTCGATTCCGGCGGTGTTCGTCGGGGCGTTTGTCCTAATCGGATTCCCCGAGGTCGCTCGCGAGCTGCAGGACTATCGCTTGCTCGCATTCGGCGTGCTGCTCGTCGTCGCGATGCTGTCGAAGCCGGAGGGTATTCTGCCGCCTCAGCCGCCGAAACTGAGCGAGCGAGCTACGCCAAAGCCTGCACCTGCCGCAGGCGATTGAGGAGGACTGCACGCATGGCACAGGATGTGCTGCTTCACTGCAAGGCCGTGACCAAGCGCTTTGGTGGGCTGACCGCCGTCAACGCGATCGATCTTGTCGTCAATCGGCAGGAGATCGTGAGCCTGATCGGGCCAAATGGCGCCGGTAAGACCACGTTCTTCAACTGCGTCACCGGCTTCTATGACCCCGAAGAAGGCGACATCGTGTTCGCAGGCCGTTCCATCAAAGGCGCGCGGCCGGATCAGATCGCCCGACACGGAGTTGCGCGAACCTATCAGAACATTCGCCTCTTCAGCAAGCTTACCGTTCTCGAGAACATCCTCGTCGGCATGCATCAGCACTTGCGATCGTCGTTGTGGGGTGCAATCTTCGGCACACCGTTCAGCCATAACGAGGAGCAGAAGGCGCTTGACGACGCGATGGAACTCGCCAACTACTGTGGCTTGAAGGAGCGCGGCGACCTGATGGCGTCTCAACTCCCGTACGGCTATCAGCGGCGGCTTGAGATCGCCCGCGCGCTTGCGCTCCGGCCGCAGCTTCTGCTGCTCGACGAACCTACTGCCGGTATGAACCCGCAGGAGACCGACGACATGATGCACTTCATCCGCCGGATCCGCGACGAGCTGGGGCTGACCATCTTCCTGATCGAGCACGACATGAAGTTGGTGATGGGGGTGAGCGATCGGGTCAACGTAATGAACTTCGGCAAGAAGATTGCGGAAGGCACGCCAGCCGAAGTACAGGCCAATCCGGAGGTCATCGAAGCCTATTTGGGCAGCAGCATGACGGACAAGTCCGGTGCGGCGGCAAAGGGGATTAACGCGTGAGCCTGCTTGAAGTCCACAACATCCACACGTATTACGGCAAAATTCACGCGTTGAAAGGCATCAGCCTGACGGTCGAGCAAGGCGAAATCGTCACGCTGATCGGCGGTAACGGCGCCGGCAAGACCACCACGCTCAACACGATCAGCAGCATCACACCGGCTGCCGACGGGTATATCGTCTTCGAGGGCAAGGACATCACCCACGCACCCCCGCATCAGATTGTCAGCTACGGCGTTATCCAGTCGCCTGAAGGGCGAAAAATCTTCACGCGGCTGACCGTGCGCGAGAACCTCGAAATGGGAGCCTTCATCCGCAAGGACGCCGCGAAGATCGAGCGCGACTTGGAATATGTCTTCCACCGCTTTCCACGGTTGAAGGAGCGCATCAATCAGCTTGGCGGCACGCTCTCCGGCGGCGAACAACAAATGCTCGCGATCGGGCGTTCGCTGATGGCGTCACCGCGCTTGCTGCTGCTCGACGAGCCGTCAATGGGTCTTGCGCCGAAGCTGGTCGAAGAGATCTTCAACGTGATCCAGTACCTAAACGGCGAAAGCGGCACGACGATTCTGCTCGTCGAGCAGAACGCCTCCAAGGCGCTCGAAATCGCCGCACGCGGTTACGTTCTACAGTCCGGGTTTATCACGCATAAGGGGACCGGCGTCGAGCTGCAGAACGACCCGTCCGTGATCGAGGCGTACCTCGGCGGGCATTAGGTCAGCCAGTAACTGCTCAGACCAAGGTGCTCGCGGACGGACATGACTTGACCGATGTGATGGGCCTCGTGAAACTGCAAGTACATCAGCGTATCCGCATTCGTCGGCCCGCGAAAATCGGACGCGGCGTTCATCCTTTCGGGCGCGATGCCGTGGAACCCGATGATCGTCGCTTCGTGGCTTAGCCGGTAATCGCGCAACAGCTCTTCCATCTGCATGACGCCGGGACCGTTGGCGGCGATCACGTCTGAACCGTTGCGGTAGCGAATACGCTGCTCGTCGCTCCAGATCGCGGGTTGACCCAAACAGGCGAGAATGCGCGTGCGGCTGGAGATCAGGTGTCCGACAAGCCAGTTGATGCTGTTCATGCCTGCTGCTGGCTGATGCAGACTCTGCTCGTGCGTGATTCCCTGCAGGTTGAGCAGCAGCAAGTCACAGCAGTATTGATACAGCTTCAGCATTGTGTCCGGCGTGATCTTCACGTGTGCCTCCCCTCGGTTGTGTGTGACCAAATCCCCGTGCACTCTGGCAGTCGCACCCAGCCGTTTTGTGCGGCGCGATCTGCGAGCTCGTCCCCGAAGAAGAACCGGATGAGATAGTCCGATTCCTGCGTGTCGGTGAAAAGATAGTCGGTGCGAATAGCCTGACGGACAAAGCCGTGGTCGGCCTCGAGCCACTCGTAATAGGCGGCGAGTACGGCATTGGGCGGCGCGGGCGACGTACTGCCAGTGCCGAGCGTTTCGAGGATGATGAGCGTTCCGCCGGGGCGGGTGACGCGCCGCATCTCGGCCAGCGCAAGGCCAATCTCCTCGCGCCAGCGGTCGGGGTACCACCCGGTAGCGTGTCCGAAGCTCCAGCCGGCCACACTAGCGTCGGCCCAACCCGTTCGGACCGGGATCGCGTCGTTCGCTGCAGTCGCGCAGACTGTCCTCGACGCGTCCAGCGTTGGGACGGCTTGCTCCAACATGTGATGCGACTGGTCGAATGCGACAATCAGCTTTGCACGGGGTTGCATGAGACGGGTCACGCGCCCGGTGCCGGCGCCGAATTCGACGATGCACATACCGTCGGTCAGGCCGGCGGCGCGAAGCGCTGGCAGCAGGTTGCCGTCCGTGTCTTCTCGCTGTACCAACAGGTCGTAGTCGGCCGCACGATTGGCGTAGATCTCGCGGAAGTGGTCTACGCTCATGGATTCTCTGTGTTCACACAACCGGGCAGGATCAGGCGAGTGCCGGCACGTATCAACTGCGGGTTGGTGATCTGCGGGTTGGCCTCGAGCAGCTCTTGCAGGCTCACGCCGCGCCTCTGAGCGATGCGCGTCAAGGTATCTCCGCTGCGGATGACATAGTAGCACTCAGGCGGCGGAGTTGGCGTGACCTCAGGCGTAGGAGTCGGTAGGCCCGCGGCCTCTTCGCCCCACAACACCGCGATGAGTAGCGTATCGCTCGCAACGGCATCGGACTGGCCGCCGAACAAGACGTTGTCGATCCCGGGTGGGACGGCGATCAGACCGCTTTGGCTCACCGCGACAATCAACTGCTCGTCCGGCCCAATCGTGCCGCCGAACATACCGGCGCCGTCAACGGTCAAGGTGCGCTGCAAGTTGCCGTTCGGGCCTGAGGTGATCACAGAGACGCTCTCGCTGCGCGCAAAACCGGCGACGAGGAACTGCTGTTCGTCGCCGGCGAGGCGGCTCGTGAGCAGCGGGCCAAACGGGCCGATGTAGTCGATGCTCAGGCTGTAACCCTCGATGCTCAGGGTCCATGTGCCGTTGCGCAGGATGGCAAATGGAGGCGGGGCAGCCTGCAAGTAATCCGGCGCTGTGGCTACCGGCGCGACGTTCGCCTCGCGCGGGTTACCGTCGGGACCGGTCAGAGACAGCGATCCCAGCCGAGCGGACGGGAAGCACAGCGTTGGCGGCGGGATCGCGAACCCGGAGTCGACGAAAAACACTGTCGACGCATCGGCGGCTTGTGTGAGGTCCACATCGGCATAGTTGACGGCGACTGAGCCGATTAGCGGCGGACAACGGTCGGATGAACCTGCCTCGCCGTCAGCCACCACATCGTACGTAAGCTGGCCGTCGAACACCACGGGATCGGTCTCGACCGCCCGCAGGTAGGTGACACCTTGCGTCGCTTCGGCAACCCAGCCTTGCGTCGCCCCGCTTACCGGCCACCACGTTAATGCATTGACGCACGCCGCTTCGTCGACTATCGTCAGCCGGTCGCCGGTGCGCAGGCCCGTGACCACGCGGCCGTTGAAGCCGGGGTCGCTGCGGGCGTTCACTTGCGAGATCACTTCGACGGTTTGTCCGACACGCAGCGTGGTCGGTAGCGAGTCGCACGGTGCCGCAGCCGCGGGTGTGGCAAGCCACAGGGTCGATGCGAATAATATCAACAACAGGATGAGCCGCACGGTGTCACTCCGGGTTCGGAAGGCGCCTGCCCCATAGTGTAGTGCGAACTCGCGGGCTTGTCGATTTTGTCAGGGGTAAAGGTGGAGTTCGACCGTCTAGCGCGTAACTACGATTCGGAGTTCACCGAACGGCCAATCGCACGCATTCTGCGCGCGCGGACGCACGAGCGGACCGCCGCGCAACTTGCGCTTGGAATGCGTGCACTCGACATCGGCTGTGGCACCGGCATCGACGCGGCGTGGATGGCCGAACGCGGTGCAGCGGTTACAGCCGTTGACGGCAGTGCGGCGATGTTGGAGGTGGCGCGGAGTCGCGTCGGCGAGCGAGGCTCGGTGACGTTCGCGCAGGTCGACCTGAACGCGTTGATCCCGCTCGTCGCACCCGGACCGTATGACATCGCGCTGGCAAACTTCGGCGCGCTTAACGCAGCATCGGACCTCGGTGTAGTGGCGGCGTGGCTGGCGGAGCGAGTGCGACCCGGCGGATGGGTCGGAATGGCGGTCATGTCGCGCTTCTGCGCGTGGGAAACACTCTGGCAGGCCGTTCACCTGCGTCCGCGTGCGGCAGCGCGGCGGTGGGGTGGGCGCGCTGTCTTTGGCAGTATGACCGTGTTCTATCCGTCCCAACGGGTGCTCGTTCGTGCTATGGCGCCCGCCTTTCGACTGGAGCGGAGGGCTGGGCTAGGCGTGTTCTTGCCGCCGTCAGAGATGTTCGGCGTGGTCGAGGCGCGCCCGCGTCTTTTCGAACGACTGCTGCGCTGGGACGATGCAGCGTGGCGCAGAGGACGCTTCGCTTGGGCAGCCGATCATCTCTGGCTGGAGTTCCGGCGAACGTAATTGACAGCCGAATCAGGCGTCCTATAATCAAGTCCGTGCGGCCACCCCTTGCCGCGCATATCGTCCAGCCCCAGCGAAAGGGACATCGCTATGTCCGTCCACTTCCTACACCCGCGAGTGTTCAAGATCAACGTCGGGTTTATGCTCAACGCCGGGCCGGGCACAACCCACGACTCGACGTTTGACTTCCCGGAGGTGCGCGTTAGTGACGACCTTACGCTCAACTACCTGCGCGGGCCGGTCCGTCTAAGCCGGACGAAAGAGGGAATCCTCGTGCAGGCCGAACTGCACGCCGGGCTGGATGTCGAGTGCATGCGCTGCCTCGATCCGGTGCGGCTTGACATGCAGTTCGAGATCGAGGAGCTGTTTGCCACCAACCCGCAGGTCGCGGCGGCATTCTATCTCGCTGAAGACGCCGTGCTGGATCTGGCGCCGCTGCTGCGCGAGGAGATCCTGATACACAGCGACGAGCGCGTGCTGTGCCGGCCGGACTGCAAGGGGCTTTGCCCGCAGTGCGGGATCAACCGCAATCGGGAGACGTGCTCGTGCGCTGAAGAGGCCGGCGACCCGCGCTTGGCGGCACTTAGGCAACTTCTCAAAGACGAGCAGCAGTAAATTCGGGCAGAGTATACGACACGGATTAAGCGCGATTTAACACGCTTGCGCTAGACTTCAGCGCGTTAGACGCGACCATGTGAAAGCGAGTGCGCAAATGAAGCGCATTGCAGTGATGACGAGCGGCGGCGACGCCCCCGGAATGAATGCGGCCGTCCGCGCCGTTGTGCGTACCGCCATGGAGCACGACGTCGAGACGTACGGTATTCGGCAGGCCTTCGCCGGCTTGCTCAACGGCGATATGTCCATCTTGAGCAGCCGCGAGGTCAGCGGTATTTTGCAGCGCGGCGGCACCATCTTGCAGACCGCGCGCAATGAGGAATTCAAGACGCCGCAAGGCCAGCGCAAGGCGCTGCGCAATTTGCAGGAGCGCGGAATCGAAGGGGTCATCGTGATCGGTGGGGATGGCAGCTTGCGCGGCGCGATGGCGCTCGAAAAGCTGGGCGTAAAAGTCGTTGGGATTCCCGCCAGCATCGACAACGACATCTGGGGAACGAACATGAGCATCGGCGTCGATACGTCGCTCAATACGATCCTCGATGCGCTCGACCGCCTGCGCGACACCGCCAACAGCCACAACCGCGGCTTCATCATCGAGGTGATGGGGCGCAACTGCGGCTACCTAGCGCTTATGGGCGGCATCCTCGGCGGTGCGGAGATTATCGTCACGCCTGAAGCTCCGCCCACGATGGAGGAGGTCGCGTTGGCGCTCGAGGATGCGTACGTTCGCGGCAAGTCGCACGCGATCGCCGTGGTCGCCGAAGGGGCGCCGTACCGTACCACCGAACTGTCCGACTACCTGAACCGGCGCAAGACTGGCTTCGAGATTCGCATCACTATTCTCGGTCACACGCAGCGAGGCGGAAGCCCTTCGGCATTCGACCGGCTGCTGGCGTCCCGCATGGGGGTCGCTGCCGTGGAGTACCTGCTGGCCGGACAGACGTCGATCATGGTCGGTCTGGACGGACGCGAAATCTCGACCGTATCGCTTGCCGATGCGACGACGAAGCCGCGCCAGATCAGCCCACAGTATTTCAAGATGGCGCATACCCTCAGCCGGTAGCGACTATAGCTTCTCGGTGATCGACTGCGGCTGCGTGTAGTGCAGCAAGTAGTCCGGTCCGCCGGCCTTGCTGTCGGTGCCGCTCATCCCAAAACCACCGAACGGATGGACGCCGACCATTGCTCCGGTACACTTCCGGTTGAAGTACAGGTTGCCGACATGGAACTCGCGCCGGGCCTGTTCGAGTCGTCCGTGATCCATGGCGTAGACGGCACCGGTCAGTCCATAATCGGTGTCGTTTGCGAAGGCCAGCGCCTCGTCAAACGTGCTTGCACGGATAAACGATACCACCGGCCCGAAGATTTCCTCCTGCGAGATGCGCGCATGAGGGTTGGCGCCAGAAAACACGGTGGGTTCGACAAAGTAGCCGTGATCGGGCGTCTCGACGGCACTGCCGCCGCACACGAGCTCGGCTTCGCTGCGGCCGACGTCGACGTAGTACTTGACTTTGTCGAGCGCTCTCGTGTCGATCACGGGGCCGAGGTCGGTCTCGAGACCGGCTTCCGGCATCCCGACGCGCAGCTTGCGTGTCCGTTCAACCACGCGTTCTAGTACTGCGTCGTACACGTCGGCAAGTGCGATGACGCGGCTGCATGCGCTGCACTTCTGCCCTGAGAACCCGAATGCCGAATCCACGATGCCTGCCGCCGCTTCGTCGAGGTCGGCGCTGGTGTCGACGACGATCGCGTCCTTGCCGCCCATCTCGAGAATCGACCGCTTCAGCCATCGCTGGCCCGGATGCACCACTGCCGCCTTGGCGTAAATTTCGGTGCCGACCTGACGCGAACCGGTAAACGCAACGAACCGCGTTCCCGGATGCTCGACCATACGCCCCCCGACAATCGCGCCGGGACCGGTCAGGAAGTTGATCACTCCGGAGGGTATGCTGCACCGGCGGAAGAGATCGACTACCATCCAGGCAACATACGGCGTCAATTCGGACGGCTTGACGACGACTGTGTTTCCGCTGACAAGCGCGGCGCTCATCATGCCGCTAAAGATCGCGACCGGGAAGTTCCACGGCGAGATAATGGCCCCGACGCCGAGCGCGATGTAGCGCAGTTGGCCGCGCTCGCCGGCCTGCGGGACCAATCGATCGCTGGCGTCTTCAAGCGCGACAATCTGGTGTGCATAGTATTCCATGAAGTCGATGGCCTCGGCGGTGTCTGCGTCAGCCTCAACCCACGGCTTGCCCGCCTCGATTACCATTGCCGCACTGAAAGTGTGGCGTTCGCGGCGCATCATGGCGGCGGCGCGCAGCAGGTAGCCGGCGCGCTCGAAAGCCGGTGTATGGCTCCAAGCCTTGAAGGCGCACTGAGCGGCCTCAACCGCTTGATCGACATGCTGCACTGTCCCTTGTGGGAAGCGCGCGACGACTTCATGCGGCGCGGCCGGGTTGAAGCTGGCGAGGACGTCGCTGGTCAGGACTTCGCGTCCGCCGATCAGCATCGGCTGAAGGCGGTCGAGCGAGTCCCGCACGCGGCGCAGTGCAGCTTCGAATGCGGCGACGTTGGCGCTGTCACTGAAATCCGTCAGCGGCTCGTTCTTGAACGTAGGCAGCACACACCACCTCCATACTTAATTGTGCAACATGCACAGTTCAAACTAGATAGAGTGTACCATTTTTCGCGTGCGCAGTGCCAGACCGTTCGGCCTGCCAGCTACACACCGGACATCTTCAGGACTCGGCCGATGGTCTTGACGAGAATCGTGATGTCGAGCATCAGCGATCGATGGCGGATGTAGTAAAGATCGTACTGCAGTTTTACCAGCGCGTCGTCATCGGTCGACCCGTACCCGTACATCACTTGCGCCCAGCCGGTCAGGCCGGGTCGGACGGTCAGCCGGGTGCGGTAGAAGGGGATCTTGGCCTGAAGCCGCGCGACGTGCTCCGGGCGTTCCGGGCGCGGGCCGATCAAGCTCATGTCGCCGCGGATGATGTTGACAAGCTGCGGCAGCTCGTCGATACGGGTCTTGCGCAGGAACTTGCCGACACGAGTCTTGCGCGGGTCGGCCTTATCGCTGAACACTGCGCCGGTCGCCTGCTCGGCGTCGGGGATCATGGTGCGGAACTTGTTTACGCGAAACGGCCGACCGTTCATGCCCACGCGCTCCTGCCCGTAGAAGATCGGGCCGGGGCAGTCGACATAGATGGCCAGAGCAACGAAGGGCAGCAGGATCGCGAATGGAACGAATCCGACCAGTGCGGCGCTCACTTCAAGGAGTCGCTTCAGGACGGGGTAGGGCTGGAACCCGTCGCCTTCATCGAGGGGCAGCACGACCGTCCAGTTTGCGCCGACGTGCTCGACCGGCACGCGCCCCGTCAACCGTTCATACAGCACGGGCATCGGTATCAACGCGACGCCGTGCTCATAGGCGTCCATCACAGCGGTGAACATGTCGCCTGAAAGATCGCGCGTGGAGGAGAGGATCAGCTCGGTGACCCGTTCGCGCGCGACAAAGTTCATCAAGTCGCTCGGTCCGCCGATCACTGCGACCTCGTCGATCAAGTCGCCGACCTCATGCTCCTCGCCGATAATGCCGACCATCCAGTACTCGCCGCCGGACTCGCTCTTGAGCGCGCGTATCATCTCCTCCGCGCCGCCGTCGGTGCCGATTACTAGGACTTTCCGCGCCGACGTGGCCCAGCCGATCAGCGCCGGGTTGACCAGCCGCCACAGGGTGATCAGCACGAAGGACGCGACGCCGTAGTACAGGATAAACAACCGGGGCAAGGCTTCGCGCGGGCTGAAAAAGAACACGATCAGGTACACGACGATCAACTGCGCCGTAATCAGCAGTAGGCGCTGCATCATTTGCCCGCGCTTGCTGGCGAGGCGTAGATCGTAGAAGTCGTTGGCGCTGGCGAGCGTGAGCCACAGCGGAGCGAGGACGGCGAACCACAGCGAGTTCTCGAGGATGAACTGGGACGAGAACTCATACTTGGCGACCACTGTCCAAACAAAGAGCGCGATCACGACTGCGATGAGCACGGCAAGCGTATCGCCGATGCGCATAAGCAGCCGGCGTTCGGAAATTCTTAGTTGGAGACGTTCGGGCCGGGGAAGCGGCGAAAACAGCATGAGGCGGTTGGTCCCGTCGTCAGCGCTGACTAGATTGTAATGCAGGCCGGGCCGTCACACCGTAAACGCGTGGTCAGTCGAGCCGTTGGGCGCGCCGTGCCGCCCAATTCAGCACGACAATCGTGAGGCCGGACTGCAACACTGCCATACCAACCGCCAGTACCGGAATCAGCGCGGAGTACGGAGTCACACTCCACAGGCGATCAATCTCAGCCGCGTGAAGACCGCTCAAGCCCCAATCCCCCAGCACCGTCGATGCAAACCCGGCAATCCATGTACCGAATGGGCTGCTTCCCCCCACTAACGTGCTCGAGATGATTGCGCTAAACAGTACGACGGGTGCGACTGCCCACGCGATACGCGCCGAAATCAGCCCGATCTGCGCCATGCCGATGGCCTGCCGGCTCCGGAGAAACGTCGACAGCAGCAGCGCGCAGGCGGCTTCTAATCCAACAGCGGTAAATGGCAAGACGAAGGCCGCAGTGACGACCAACCCCATCAGCGGGATATCGAGGACGGCGGGGATGCGCGGAGTATGCACGCCGATCACCTGCGCGAGGTAATCCCCGCGAAAGCTTGTCAAGTCGTACAGCAGCAGCACAAGCAGAAACACACGCGGCGCATAGACTACAACCATCAGCCAGCCGCTGACACGGTGATATACGACGTGCGCCCATGCGGCGCGCACGCCTGCCCGCGCCCCGCCCGCTGTGGTACGCACCTGATCCCACGTGCCGCGCCGTCGCAGTGTCGGAATGATGTTTAGCCCCAGCGCGAGCACCAACGCGCTGACGACGGCTTGGCCGCCTAACATCGGTGCGTACAGGCTGGCATACGCCTGCGCAGACAGAGTCGGAAGGCGGAAGCCGGCGGCGTACCCCCCGACCATCAGGGTGGTGATCAACACGGCGGCGATCAGGACGTGCAGCAGGATCCCCGCCGGACGCGGGCCGCGCGGCGCGGGGCCGAACAAACGCAGTGCCGCGTCGTCATCGAGGCCGGCATCGGCCAGCATCCATCGCGCGAGGCGGCCTCTCACGTTCGCGGGCCGCTGAGATCGAAATTGGCGTCGATTGCGTCAAGCTTGAGCGACTCAAGCTCTCGGTCAAGCTCTGCCGCAGGCAGCGTAACAACATGCTGCGGATAGCGCAGGTAAACGACCTGCGCCGTTGGGGTAACGCCGATTCGCTCGCGCAGTGCGGCCGCGTACACGGCAAGCTGGAGCAGGTATCTACGCGCGTGCGCGGTGATGCGCCCCATGTCGTCCGGTACCGAGTCCGTCTTGAAATCGACGACTGTCCATCGGCTGTCATGATCGACGTACACGAGGTCCATCGTGCCATGCACGAGCTGGCCGTCACGCTCGATGACGAACGGCAGCTCGCGGTAAACCTCTTTCGCCCGATCGATGTCGCGTGCGATCGGGCTGTTGATGTACGACTTGAGGTAGCTGCGAACACGATCGACGACCTTGCGGCGCGCGTCCGACAGCGTGATGCCTGCCTCCCACACCAGCGAATCTATCGCCTGATCTGCACCTTCAGGATCGTTCTTCATCATCGCGTCTACCCGATACAGCAGCGCGCTGTGCACCAGCGATCCAATCCGGCGCTGCGACGGCATACCGATTTGCGCGTCGTAGGTCAGCGACTCGACCGGTTCGAAGTCGTCAGCGTGGAGCCGGCGCCGGATACGGTGACGGTAGTAGTCACGCTCCTCCTCGGTGTCGGCGTTGATCAGGCTGCCGTAGTCGGCGATGTCGGTTGCTGTGAGGCGGCGGCGCGACGGCGGCGGCGCGGCAGGCAGGGTCTCGGCGAGCGGAAAGCGGGTATCTTTAACGCGCTGCAGCAATTCGGGCGTCAGTTGCGGCGACTGGGGCGTTGTGGCAACCGTGATCGCCTGACCGTCGAGCGCCTCCGACAGCGCGCTTAGGAACTTCGGCTTTGACGAACTGATGAACAGGGCGTCACGTGCGCGCGTCGCGGCGACGTAGAGAAGGCGCTGCACCTCGGCGTCGTCCGCCTCCTTGCCGTGTTTCTGCGCCCTTTGGTACAAGAACGCTTTCGAGTCCGACTTGTCCTCTCCAAGCTTGGGGAGCGCACATACGATCGACTCTGCCGCGATCACCGTGTTGCCCGACGCTCTCGTAGCGAGATTCCCGTCGGCAAGCCACACGACCGGAAACTCAAGGCCCTTGCAGCCATGAATCGTCGTAAGCCGCACCGACGACCTGCTGTCGAGCGCGACGCCCGCCTCCTTGACATCTTCAGCGCGCGAGACGTCGAGGAACGTGATGAAGTCGGGCAGTGCGGCCGCGCCGTACTCGCGGGCGATGTCCACCAGCTTCTCGACGTTGGCACGCATTTGCGGGCCGTCCGGCAGCCGACCGATCGACGCGAGATAGTTGGTCTCGGCAATGGCCTGCAACAGCAGCGCATCCGCCGAGACACGGCCAGCGATCGCGCGCAAACCGTTGTAGATGGTGTTCGCAAAGACGATCGGGTGCTCGAGCGATTCGTGCTCGGCTTGCAGCGCGGCTTCCTCGTCCAGCGCCTCAAACAGCGCTCCGCCTCGGGTCCGCAGCGCAAGCAGGTCGACGTCAGAGAGTGCGAACAGCGGGCTGTGCAGCGCCGCCGCCAGCGCGAGGTTGTCAGCCGGGTTGCGGAGCGCCTTGAGCAGTTCGATGAGGTCGCGAATCTCGCGCCGGTCGTAGAATCCGCCGCCGCTTTGGGTCACATAAGGTACGCCGAATTCGACGAATGCCTGCTCGAAATGTTTCGAATTTGACTTGAAGCTGCGGAGCAAGACGGCGATGTCGCCGTAACCCGCCGGACGCGGCTGATTCGTTCGGCGGTCGACGACCGTAAGGCTCTCGGTCGTCACCATGTCGCGGATGCGCGCGGCAACGATCCGCGCTTCCGAGGCGACGTTCCGATTGTTGGTGGATGGGTCAAGGCCGATGAGCTGCACGTCGAGGTGGTCGTCCGGGCTTTCGCGCTGGGCCACGAGCGTGTGATTCTCGTCGAAGGTCACGAACTGCTCGATCTGCGCGGCGTCGGGCGAGGGCCGCATCACACCGGTGAACAGGCGGTTGAATTGGGCGATGAGCGCGCTGTGCGTCCGGTACGACCGGTTCATGCGGACGACAAGGCCGCCTGCGCGCTCGATCTGGTCGCTGGCCGCCCTGAAAATCGTGACGTCCGCGCCGCGGAACCTGTAGATTGACTGCTTAGGGTCGCCGACGATGAACACGCCGCCGTCCATCAGCCCCGGCGCCAAACCCTGGGTGATGTTCCACTGCCGGTGATTGGTGTCTTGGAATTCGTCGACCATCACGTGCCGGATTTCGCGGCCGGCATAGCGCCGGCGTACCTCGGGGCGCGCCAGCAGCGCTTCCGCCTTGATCTCAAGGTCTTCGAAGTCGAGCACGTTCTCGGCGCGCTTGCGGTCCTCGTAGGCCGCCAACACGCGGTTGATCAGCATGCTCCAGCCATGGGACAAGCGCAGCGCGAGCTTTTCAACATCGCGGTCGAACGTGAGTACCTCGGAGAGCTTTTTTAGTACCTGCTTGATTTCCGAAACAAGTGACTTCGCATAGGCGAGATCGCCCACGTCCCAAAGCTTAGTGGACCCGCCGGAAACCACCATGTCGAACCTAGCCAGAGCCTCCATGCAGGTCGCCGCCGACGGCGCTTCGGCGGCATCTGTGAGAATTCGCTGCGCTTCCAGCACTTTTACGACGAACAAATCCTCTGGCGCGTTCGGCGGAACCAAACTCCGGAGTTCCATCACCGGCGAACTCTTAAAGAACCGCTGAAAGGCATCCGCGGCGTAAGCCTCGTACATCGCCTCGACTTCGTCGACGGAGGACGGCAAGGGCTGCAGACCACGAAACTGCTTGGGTTTCAGCAGAATTTCTTCAATCTTCGTATGTTCGTAGCCAGTGAGTACGGCGTGTGCTGCAGAGAAGTCCGGGTCGTTCGTATCGGCTTCCGCGCTGACGATCTCCCGCAAGGCGACTGCCAGTGCGTCCCGCATCAGCACGGCCGCGGTAGCCTCGTCTGCGACTTGGAACCCCGGGTCGACGCCGGCAGCGGCCGCATTGGCGCGGATGACCTCGCTGCACATGCCGTGGATTGTCGAGATTCGCGCAGCTTCAATCCGGGCGAGATGATCGGCCCAGCGGCGGCGGTCGCTGCCTTGCGCCGTGGCAAGGCGTTCGAGGATGCGTTGGCGGACGCGTGACCGCATCTCCTCCGCGGCGCGTTCCGTAAAGGTGATTGCCACGATCGACGTGATCGGCCAGTCTGGGCGGGTGTCGAGCAAGGCGACGAATCGCTCGACCAGCACGGTCGTCTTGCCGGTGCCTGCTCCCGCCACGACCGCCACGCTGCGATCCAGCGTCTCTACGGCGAGGCGCTGCTGATCGTCGAGGCGGGGGCGGGCTGCGCTTTCGGACATCTACATCCGATCCGGCGTGCTCATGCCCATCAGCGAGAGGACACGGCGAAACGCGACATTGGCCGCCTTATAGAAGCGCAGGCGCGCTCTGGCGATGTCGTCGCCAATGCCATCGCCGAATACGCGGACGCGGTCGTACATCGGATGGAACTGGTTAGCGAGATCTTGCGCGAAGAACGCAATACGATGCGGCTCGAACGTCTGGGCGCACAACGCGATCTCGTCGCCGAGCGTAAGGCAGCGCTTGATGAACGCCAGTTCCTCGTCGCCCAGCAGGCTGAGGTCTGCGCCGGCATCGGAGAAGCCGCGTACGTCCGCCTCGCGCAGGATACCGGCAGTCCGCACATAGGCGTACTGGATGTAGTAGACGGGATTGTCCGACGATTGTTTGAGTGCCAGATCGAGGTCAAAGTCGAGGCGGCTGTTGGCGCTGCGGGCAAGCAGCATGTAGCGGACCGCGTCGGGGCTGGTCTGATCGATCAGGTCGTCCAGCGTCTCGTAGTTTCCGCGCCGGGTGCTCATCTTGACCTCTTTGCCGTCGCGGATGAGGCGCACGAACTGCATGATGATGACGTGCAGCTTGGCAGTATCGCCGCCCAGCGCCTTCAGGCCGTACTTGACGACCTTGTGCTCCGTATCGTGGTCGGCGCCGAGCACGTTGACCAGCAGATCGAAACCGCGTGCCAGCTTGTTCAAATGGTACGCGATGTCGGGCAGCGTATAGGTCGGCGAGCCGTCGTTCTTGAGGACGACACGGTCTTCGACATCGCCGAGCGCCGTGCTTCGGAACCACTTCGCCGGCGGCAGGTGCGCGTTCTCGGCTTTCACTTCTTCGGGCTCGGACTCACGCACGGCAGACTCGTAGATTAACCCGGCGGCTTCCAATGCCTTCAGCGTGTCCCACACCGCGCCGGTTTCGTACAGCGAGTTCTCATTGAAGAAAACGTCGTGTTCGATGCTGATCCGCTTAAGCGTTTCGCGGATGATGTCGAACATCTTCTTCTCCGCGTACGCCTTGAAGTCTTCCCACGACCGGTCGCGCCACGAGTCTCCGACCTCTGCGATCAGATCCTTCGCAAAGTCGATCAAGTACTCGCCTTGATAGAACGTGCCGTCGTCGGATGCAGGCTGCACGACGTCGGCGCCGAGCTGCTGCAAGTAGCGCAGCTGCAGGCTGGTGCCGAGATGCTTCATCTGCATGCCGGCGTTGTTGAAATAGTACTCC
Organism: Candidatus Flexicrinis affinis; assembly: GCA_016716525.1. Taxonomy (NCBI): domain Bacteria; kingdom Bacillati; phylum Chloroflexota; class Anaerolineae; order Aggregatilineales; family Candidatus Flexifilaceae; genus Candidatus Flexicrinis; species Candidatus Flexicrinis affinis. The sequence goes on along the minus strand of JADJWE010000001.1, from coordinate 2,078,075 downwards.
CGCTCGACCGCGTACCCTGCTGCTTCGAGCAGGCGGGCCATCGTATCGCCGACGATCGCGCCGCGACTGCGGCCGATATGCAGCGGGCCGGTCGGGTTGGCGCTTACGAACTCGACCTGCGCGCGCTTGCCCGCGCCAATCGACAGCGACCCGAACGCGTCGCCCTCGGCGACGATCGAGTCGATCTGCGCGCGCAGCCAATCGGCGCTGAGGCGGAAGTTGACAAATCCCGGCATCACGGCGTCGACACCCGCGACGAACTCTGAGGCGGGCAGGTGCTTGACGATGGCCTGAGCGATGTCGAACGGCTTCATGCCCGCCAACTTCGCGACGGCTAGCGCGCCGGCATACGCATAATCGCCCATTTCGGCGCGGGCGGGCGGCTTGATCTCGATAGCCGGTAGTTCGAAGGCGGGGAGGTCGCCAGCGGCCTGTGCGGCGGAGACCGCACGTTTGATTAGACCGGCATGGGCATTGAGCAGCGAATCCACAGGGAGTCCTTACGGCGAAACGAGGTGCGAACCGCATCATTATAGACGCCATCTTAGCCAAACCGGTAGTCGCGCTTGGCATGGGTGGCGGTGGTCGGAAAACACCTCCTGAATTGGTAGTGTCGTGAAAAACAGATGTGTCGGACAATGTTCTTGTGCCCGTCCGGGGGAGGCGCATACGATGATTGTCCCAGTTGATGTCGACAGCACTAAGCCGCTGTATTTGCAGATCGCCGACCATGTGACCATGCTGGCGGTCGGCGGCCAGCTCGCCGGGGGTACGCGTTTACCCGCATCGCGACAGCTTGCCGAGTCGTTGCAGGTTCACCGGTCTACGGTGGTCAACGCGTACGAAGAACTCAAGGCGCGCGGCGTAATCGACGCGACACAGGGTAGCGGCAGCTACATCGTGCCGGGGCTGGTCGTGTCGTCGCGTCAGCTTCCGGCGATGATGCCGGCCCTGCGCGAGCCGGATGACATCGTGCGCATGTTGTGGCGCGTGAATCGTGCCGACGGCGTGATCTCGCTGGCGTTGGGATTGCCTGCCGACGAACTCATGCCGATCGAAACGTACGAGGCCGCCCGATCGCGCGCGCTGCGCCGGGACCGCGCCGAGGCGCTCAACTACGAAGACCCGAGCGGCTACGAACCGCTGCGCCGCGCCATCGCGGGGCACCTGGCCAAGAGTGGGGCGGTCGTCGATCCTGAAGACGTGATCGTCACCGTGGGCGCGCAAGAAGCGTTGAATCTGACGGCGCGCGCGCTCGCCACCTACGGCGATACCGTGCTGGTCGAGGCGCCGGGGTTCTTCCTGTATACGATGAACCTCAAGCGCCTCGGTTACAACGTGTTGGGCTATCGGCTGCAGCAGTCCGGACCGAATTGGCCGTCGCTGGCCGATACACTGCGCCAGACGACCGTCGGTGGCACCGGCGATTCGCTGCCGCGCCCGCGCTTTGTGCTCGCATCGCCGGATTTCCAGAATCCGACTGGGTCGCACTGGTCGGCGGACGACCGCCACCGCTTTGTGCGTACGATGCAGGAACTCGACCTTCAGGTCATCGAGGACGCGACGTACCGCGATCTGGTGTACGACGGCGCCCCGCAGATGCCGCTGCTGGCGCTCGATGACGATGTCATTCACATTGGCACGTTCTCCAAGGTGATGATGCCGGCTCTGCGCATCGGCTACATCGTCGCGCGCGGCGCCCTGCGCGAGCAGTTGATCACGCTGCGCAACATCGCGTGTGGGGGTGCCTACGGGCTCGCCCAGCGCGCGGTCACCGACATGCTCGTCTCGGGTCAGTACGATGAGCACATGCGGCGGATTCAAGCCGAGTATCGGGTGCGGCGCGATGCATTGTGTGCTGCACTCGACGAGTACATGCCGGACGGGGTCCAGTTCGAAAAGCCGACCGGAGGCTTCTACGTGTGGCTGCGCTTGCCGGAACAGGTCAATGCCGTGACCCTGTTCACCGAGGCACTACAGCGCGGAATCGCGATTGCTCCTTCGCACGTGTTTTACCCGGATGGAATTCACGACAACGCCGTCCGGCTGTCATTCGCCCGCTACAACGCGGACACCTTGCGCTATGCCGCCAAGCGGCTTGCCGATCTTGTGCATCACTTGATGCGCTAAAGGAGACTAACAGATGAACGAACTCACGATTGTCTACGCCTCGAACAACCCCGTCACGCGCCTCAGCGCGTCCGCCTTGGCCGATCAATGGGCCGTGTTTGCGCCGGAATCCCTGTCCGACGCGCTCGCCGAGACGATCTTCTACGTGCCGCACGTGGTGGTGATCGACGGGCGCGAGGGCTGGCTGCCTGACTTCGCCGCGCATCTCGCCTCGGTAACCGCGCCAAGCCCGCGCACCCACGATATCGTCGTGTGGATCGGCGGCCGCGCCGAAGACGCAGCACGCTTCCCTTCGCACGTCACGGTTTGGATGGCCCCATACGACATCGACGGCGATGCGCTGGCGGCGCTTCTGATCGAAGCCAACGCGATGCGAACCGGAGGCACCGTCAAAGTCGCATAGCACCGCACGTCTACTGAAGTGAAAAGGGTCGCCCGCATGGACGACCCTTTTTGTCTTGAGCTTAGCCGCGATTACTTGCCGAGGCGTGCCTTCAGCTCGGCCGTGAGCGCCGGCACGATTTTGAACACGTCCCCAACCAGTCCGTAGCGCGCCATCTTAAAGATCGGCGCTTCGGCGTCCTTGTTGATGGCGACGATCACCTTGCTCGTGCGCATACCGGCTTGATGCTGAATTGCGCCGCTGATCGCACAGGCGACGTACAAGTCGGGGGAGACCGTCTTGCCCGTCTGGCCGACCTGATGCGCGTACGAGATGTAGCCCGCGTCGACCGCCGCGCGCGATGCGCCCACTGCGCCGCCGAGCACGTCGGCCAGCGGCTGAATGACGTTGGCGAACGCGTCCTGCGCCTTCCAGATTTCGGGATTCTCGGTGCCGGCGGGGGCGTCCTTCGGGTTGTTTGCCATGCCGCGCCCGCCGCTGACGAGGATCGCGGCGTCCGTCAGGTTGACCGTGCCGGCTTCGGCTTCGAACGAGACAATTTTTGTGCGAACCTGATCTTCAGTCAGCACCGCAGGGACCGTCTCGACGCTGCCGGAAGCCGCGCCCTCTGCGGGCGCCTTGAACGCCCGGGCACGAACGGTCACGCAGACCGTCCCTTCGCCGGTGCTGGCGGCTTGGCTGAGCAGCTTGCCAGCGTAGACAGGGCGCGTCGCGACAACCTGACCATCCGCCACACTCAGTTCGATGGCCTCTGAGACGATGGCGCTGTTGGTATCGGCGGCGGCAGCGGCGACGAGTTCCCGTCCCGCCGATGTCGCCACGGCGACGAATGCCTTGGGAGACCGGTCGGCAACCAGCTTGGACAAGACTGCCGCATACGCCTCGAAGCGGTAGGTCGCCAGTGTGGGGTCGTCGCAGGCGAGCGCGCCGGACGCGCCGAACTTGAGCGCTTCTTGCGCGACATCTGTCGCGTTCTCTCCGAGCACGACCGCGGTGACACCGACGCCGAAGCCATCCGCGATCAGTTTGCCGGCGCCAATCGCCTCCCAACTGGTGGGCTTGGCTTTGCCGCCTTCGGTTTCAATCCAGACTAGAACGGTCATGTTAGAGCACCTTTTCTTCGAGGAGTCGGTCGACCAGCTTCTTGGCTTGTTCGGCGGGTTCGCCGTCGATCAACTCGACCTCGACATTGCGCGGCGGCAGGTTCGAATAGGCGTTAACCACCGTGCGGCGCGCCGGCAGCGATACTCCGAGGTCGGCCAGCGACCAGACGGGGATGGTGGCCTTGCTCGCCTTGCGGATGCCGATGAACGACGGGTAGCGCGGTTCGTTGATCTCCTTGGTCACACTGATGACCGCCGGAAGGCTGCTCGTCATAACCTGCTTGCCGCCTTCGAGCGCGCGCTCGACCTGAATGGTGCCGGCGGCCGCGTCGATCGAGACGATCTTCGAAACGCCGGTGAGGAGCGGGAAACACAGTTTGCGGGCGATCATCACCGTGTGTTGGTCGGTGCCGACGTCCACCGCCTCTTTGCCGAAGATGATCAACTTGACATCCTCCAGCTTGTTGACGGCGGCGGCGGCGGCAACGGCATAGGATAGGCCGTCGACCGGATCGAGCGCCGGGTCTTCGATGCGCACGGCCTCGTCCACACCCATCGCGAGGCTGTGCTTGAGGGCTTCGCTGTGCATCTCAGGTCCGATCGCGATGACGGTCGCTTTGCCGCCGATGTTTTTGGCCTGAACGATGGCTTCTTCGAGAGCGTATTCGTCCCACGGATTGACCACGGTGGACGCGCCGCCCCACGACACTTTGCCGTCGCCGCCGACTTCGACGCGGGCGGCGGTATCCGGCGTACTGCGAGTAAACGTAACGATTTGCAAGGGAAATTCCTCCAAAAGTACCCTACGCACTTAACAGCGTATTGTATCGTCAGGCCGAAAGAAATTGAACTGCGTATCGTCGGGCGTACGATTAGCACGCGTGCGCAAAACTTGTGTCATAATCGTTTCAGGGACGAGTGACGACCGTGGCGGAAACGAGGGAAAAAACATGCGCCGATTCGCACTGCTCATCATCATCGCGGCGGTTTTGTGTGCCGGTGTGGCGCCGGCAGCGAACGCACAAAGCGGCCTGACACCAAAAGCCATCGAGCAAATCTCGCAATCGGTGGTGTTTATCTTGCAGTACGTAGACGGCGAACCCGTGTCTACCGGCTCAGGCACGATTGTCGAGCCGACCGGCTTGATCTATACCAATCGGCACGTCGTGGAAGGCGGCACCGACTTTGAGATTTACCAGACGACCGCGCAGGGCGAACTTCCGGCAGTGATCGGTTGGGCGTCATTGGTTCGGGCATTCAACGAAATCGACTTTGCGATTCTGCAAATCGACCGCGCGCCGGACCGCAGCCCGATCAACCCGGCCACGCTCAACCTGCCTGTGATCAACGAGGCGGCAGGGGATATTGCGCTGGGCGACTCGGTGTACGTGTTCGGATACCCGACCGTCGGCGACGGCTATCTGGTCGTCACGCAGGGGTCGATCACCAGCGTTGAGAACGCCAACTTGTTCGACCGGCGCGTACCGCTGTGGTATCGCACGGACGCCGAGATCTCGCCGGGCAACTCAGGTGGCTTGGTTGTCGATGTCAACGGACGTTTCCTCGGCCTTCCGACGATGGTCCGCAGTGAAGAGCGTACGCTCGGCCGGTTGGGCGGTGTATTGCCGTTCGTTGCGGTCGAAACGGTGCTGAGCGCGTATGCGCAAGGCCTGATCCCCGACGTTGTGACGGTGACGCTCGACAACACGTCGTCCACCGAGATCTGCTATATCTACATCGCGCCGAGTAACGCCGCGGACTGGGGACCGGATCGCCTAGGGAACACAGGCACTGTTCCGCCGGGGACATCCTTCTCTGTCGACATCGAACCGGGCATCTACGACATGCTGCTGCAAGATTGCAGCGCCACGGCGCTGGTGAACCTGCGCGAGCGCGACTTCACCGCCTCATCGCGCGTGCGATACCCGGCAGACGAGACTCAGCAGACGGCCAATCAGGGGCTGTCGATTCGCATCACCAACATCGAGTACGACGTAACGGCCAACGATACCGGCGAGCTTGGGTTCAAAGTGCATACCGAGATTCAAGCCGTCGGTTACCGCGATCAGGAAATCCGCGCGGCCCTGTTCTATCTGAACAACGACGGTTCGGCGATCTCGTGCGAAAACATGACCGAAGACGAGTGTGATCCGTCGGGCGGCCTGACCGTGCAGTCCGTCCTGACACCGTCGTTTGACGACACGATCTGGGACGATTACTGGTTCTGGATTCCGTACATCGGATTGCCGGACTCTTTCACCGGGACGGTCAATTTTCAGGTCGTCGCCAACGTGGGCCCGAACAACGGAACGACGCTGACCAATCCGAGTTCACCGGCGCCGGTGACGATCACCATGGGTTCGCGCGGACCAACGACCAACACGCAGAGCGACTTCTCGATCACGATCACGCGCATGGAGTTCGACGTCGGCGGCGACCGCAGTTCCGAGCAAGGCATCAAGACCTACGTCGATTTTGAGGCCGAGGGCCATCGGGGCGTTCCGGTGCGCGTTGCGCTGTTCTTCTTCTGGGCGGACGGCACACCGATCCCGTGCGGAAGCGACACCTACTACTGCGACCCTTCAGGCGGACTTACGGTACAGGAAGTGGTGACGCCAAGCTATGACTCCAGCGCGTGGACGGACTACTGGATGCACGTGCCGTACTCGCAGCTTCCGCGCGGGCTGACCGGCACGCAGCGCGCCTATGTCGTCGCCAACATCGGTGTGGACGGCAGCGGTACGTTGAACAATCCGAGCGGCGGCTACAACTTCGAGCTGTACTACTAGCCGGAGCTGGGTCCGCCCAGCAGCGGCTCATACGCAAGCAGCAGCGAACGCCACGCGTCAGGCATAGTGACCGTGGCGTTCGCCGTGTAATCGAACACGACAACGACGGTACGCGAGTCGGCGGTCACGACCGGCTGTCCCTCGCGCATGACGGTGATCACATGCGTCATGTCGAAACTCTTGTTGCCAAGCCTGCTCACACGTGTCCAGACATAGGCCTCGCGATCATCGAGCGTCATCGGCGCGCGGAAGTCGATCTCGGCGCGGGCGATGATCATGCCGCGCTCCGACAGGCTGCCGTCCCACAGCTTCTGATCGCGGAAGTACCCGACACGCGCCTGTTCGAGGTAGGTCAGGAACTTGGCATTGTTGACGTGGCCGAGCGTGTCCATGTCGCCGTAGCGGATGGGGATCACCGTCAGGTATCGGTAGCCCTCTGGCGCGGGGATGTCGTGTGTCATCGCGTGGATCCTGTGACGGTCGCCAAGTAGTCGACGATGAGCGTAACCATGTCGGGGCGGTTGAACAAGATTTGCGTACCGCGCCCGGCGTCTTCAAACGGCTGAAGGAGTGCCGATCCGGTCGCGAGCTGACGCAGTGTGTTCGCCGTGCGCAGCGATGCCGAGTCGACTTCGCTGGCCGTGAGCAGGATGGGCCGCGGGTTGTACGCGTCCATCACGGCTTGGGGATCGTCCGAACCCTGCGGGCTGAGCAGAACCGAACCCAGACACCGGCCGTCTGCGGCGCAAGCTGCAAGCGCGGAGTCTGCGCCAGCTTCCGCGCCGATCAAGATCAAGCGTGCGGGGTCGACACCCGGTTGAAGCGCCGCTGAATTCAGCAGCATGGTGAAGTCATCCGGAGTGATGCTGCGCGACCACTGGAACACAACCACCGAATAGCCGGCCTGCCGCAGCTGTGATGGAAAGCCCGCCCACTGTTCAAACGTCGCGCCGAACAGCACGACGCCCGGCGCGCGGCCACCGGGCAGCCACACTTCACCATCGACCCTCGTGCCGGACGGCAGCATCGTTTCAATCAAGATCGGGCGATTGCTCAGGTCGGGCGTCGGCATCGCGGGCAGGAAGGCCGAGTCGGCAGGGAGGGCCGCCGCCGTCGGGTTGGTGACACCTTCAAGGATTAGCGCGCCGTCGTCTGCGATCTCGGTCGGCGGGTGGATGTCAATGGTCGGGCTTGGGGCAAGTTCGGGAAACGCGGGCGTAGGCGTTGCGGTGGGCTCGGGACCGAACGCGACGTCACAGCCCGCGGCCGCAAGCATTAAGATTGCTGTGAGGGAGAAGTAGCGGTTCATGCGCGGAAGTATAGGTTGAGGCCGCGTGTTGGTCAAACGACGAATCACCCACTATAATCGAAGTGTTGCCAGCCGCTGTCTAGGGGAGTGGATCGATATGCAGCAGCTCAGTGCGCGCCTTGTCGCGTTTGCGGCTTCCCTCATTTTCGCTGCATTGATGGCCGGAGGATGTCTGTTGTCTGCCAGCGAAGGTGCAGCCGAACCGACGGCGATCCCGCAGCTGTTGCCCAGCCTGACACCGACGCCGACCGAGACCCATACGCCCGGCCCCACGCCTGAGCCGGAGTTCATCGTCGTCACCAATACGCCGGACCCGAACGAGCTGGCACAGCTCACGGCGATCGCGCAGGTGGTCGAGGCGACCATCGACCCGATCATTCTCGAAGTCACGCTGACCGTCGCGGCAGCGACCGGAATCCCCCTGACGCAGACCGCGCAGGCCGAGATCGATTTCCAACTTCCCACGCTCAGCCCGACGCTCGACCCGACGTTCGCGGTGTTCCCGACCTTCACGCCGACATTCCAGACGGGCGGCACCGGCGACTGCGTGCACATTGTGGCCGCAGGGCAGAACCTGTTCCGCATTGGCTTGCAGTACAACATGTCGTACATCACGCTGGCGAACTACAACGGTATTGCCAACCCGGCTCTGATTCGTGTCGGGCAGGAAATCCGCATTCCGAACTGTGGTGTCGGACAACCCGCTCCGGGTACGGTCCCCAGCACCGGGACCGGCAGCACCGAAAGCGGCTCCTTCCCCGGAACGGGAACCGGCTCGGGCGTCGGAACAACGGGCAGCACGTGCGGCCCGTCGATCGTGGTCGAGCAGTACGACACGCTGTTCGCCATTTCGCTGCGCTGTAACGTTCTGATCCGGGACATTCAATCGCTGAACGGGATCGTCAACCCGGATTTGATCTACTTCAACTCGACGCTGCGCCTACAGTAAAGGGGGCGGCATGAAAGAGACGCTGACGGCCTCGAAAAGGATCTACGAGGGCCGGGTTGTGACGTTGGACATTGTCGACGTCACGCTGCCGGACGGTAACGCGGCCAAGCGCGAGATCGTGCGCCATCCCGGCGCAGTGGCGGTTGTCCCGATCGATGTGGACGGCAACGTCATCCTCGTATCACAGTATCGCACCGCGGCCGATCACGTACTGATCGAGATTCCGGCCGGCACGCTGCATCCGGGCGAGGACCCGGCGGAATGCGCGCGGCGCGAGCTTCAGGAGGAAATCGGCTACATCCCGCGCTCTTTGACGCCGATGGGGTCGTTCTTCGCCGCTCCCGGCTACACAACCGAGCTGATTCACCTATTCATGGCGACCGACCTCGAACACTCTCCGCTGCCGGCCGACCACGACGAGTTTATCGAGGTCAGCCGAATGCCATTACGGGACGCGTTGGAACAAGCACAGAGTGGCATGCTGCACGACGGCAAATCGATTATCGGCATTCTTCGCGTCGCGCGTCATCTGGGCCTGTGAGGCGAAGACATTGGACCGGGTCGCGCAGTTTGGGATCGCGCTGGGCGCGCTGGGGCTTCTAGTGCTCGTCATGGGGCTGTTCCCCGGCATCACGGGGCGCGCGCCGACGCTGAACGTCGGTGTCGTTCAGTTGGCGGCCATGTTGATCGGCTGGTCGCTGATGACGTTCGGCGCGCTGATCTACGTCAAGTTCACCTACTTCCCGAAGATCCAGAGCAATCTCACACAGCAGGTCGGCAGCCGGCTTGCGCTGACCGGTATCGTGTTTGCCGCGATTTGCGGCTTGGCGGACGTGCTCGGCTTCGGCTCGAACGCCGGCGTGCTCGCAAACGACGTGGTGATCGGTCAGTTTCAGATCGCCGGGATCATCGGCAGTTTCGTCCTGTCGTCGCTGGGCGTGATCCTGTTCGCGGTTGGAAACGAGCCGCGCTAGCTACCGCCTAACGGGATATCGAACCAGTTGCCAGCAGGGTTGCCGGCTATGTCCAGCACGTCCACCGCTTCGATTTCGCTAGTCTCCGCGTCGAGGATGCGGTAGAAGCCGACGCGCAGCGTAGCCGCATCCGTCAGATCGAGATCCACGTTCATCAAGATCCTGTCACCGGTGCACCAGAACTGGCCCGGGTAGAACGACGCGTCACGCTGCGCGATCCGATTCCCAGCGGCGTCAAGCGCGTGGAAGAACACCTGATAGTCGTGCTGCAGCCCGCCGTAGAAAGTGCGATCCGGGCTGTTCGGCACGCTGAAGCCGACCGAGCCATGCCCGTCTTGAACGAGAAATGCCACAAGCGCGGCGCCGTTGGAAAAGACCGCGATTGGCGACTCCAATTGGCCGGGCAGGGGAGGCTGGACCGCTGCATCGCCCGCGCGCACCTGAAAATCGCCTTCACCGATCCGGCCGGCTATGACAGGCGAGTCCAGCGCCGGGCCAACCGCGTTCCTAAATTCGATTGGGGCGGTCGGCGCGACGATCAGCGCCGATGGACCCGCAGGATACAGCCACATCCGAGCGCCCACAGGACGGGCGCGAACGCATTCAGCCTTGTCACGCAGGAGCACCGGCCAGCGGGCGGCATCGACGTCGAACCACACGCGGTCACCATCCGACGCGACGATCACATCGTCGATATCGTCGGGTATGGCGTCGACGACCTCGTTCAGTATTCGGCTTGGCGTTGTGTAGCCGGACGTGCCTTCGCCGATGGGGATGTAGTGTGCATATGCGTACTGCATGACGGACTGATATCCGACCCATGCGAATCCCAGCGACGCCGCCAGCCCGCCGAAGGCGGCCACTGATCCAGTTCGCGTAGTCAAATGGGCGGCGATCGTGCGCCGTAGGGCGTCAACGCCGAGGCCGATTAGCAGCGCAAAGGCCGGAAGCTGCGGCACGTAGTAGTGTGGCCACACATCGGCCAGCCCGACCTCGAACACGACGATCGGCAGCGCGACCCACAGCAGCAGAGGAACAGCCCAATCACGGTGGCGGGTGAGGACGGCCACGCCTCCGACGATCAACAGTGCGGCAGTGATCGCAACGACGACCGTTGTTTCGATGGCAGGACGCTCAAAAGGCGCCGGATCGACCGTCGGTGCGACCCACGACTCGATCGCGGTGCCGGTGGTCAGGCGGGCGATGTATGCGAGGCTCTCGACCGCACCGTCACGGTCGCCGCCGCTGCGCGAAGCCACGTCCGCGATTCGAGTCGGGTCGTCGCGCAAAGTCTGCGTGAGGCCGATGGCGTACGGCAGCATCACGGCGATACCAAGCACGATGCTGATCGCAACCGGAATGAGGCGCGTTTGCTTGCGGTCCCGCCACACGATCCACGCGAACAGCGGCACAAGCGCCCAGCCCGCAAAGTGAATCTGCATGCCGAACAGCATCACCGGCAGCATGGCGATCTGGCCCCAGCGCCGCTTGCCTCGCCATCCCCACAAGGCTGCGGCTAGTGCCACGAGCAGGAAAGGCAGCATGTAGTCCTGCGCCCAGATCTTACGACTGTACAGCACCGCCCACGGGGTGAGTGCCAGCCAGACTCCGGCGGCGAGCGCAGGCACGTATCCGACCCACCGCCGCACGATAGCCCACAGGACCCCGACACCCACGGCATTGAGCACGGCAATGAACGCGGTCACGGCGACCGGATCGTTGGTGAAGGCGTACGGAACTGCCATCACGTAAATGCTCGTCGGCGGATTGGGGATTCCGACCGACGACAGAATACCTTGCAGCGGGAACGCCAGTCCGTCTGCCATCTCTTGCGCCATCATGGCGACCATGGCTTCGTCGTGGAAGAACTCGACGTTTTGGATGTCGATGAGGCGGGCGGCCAGCGCGAGGACGATTACAGCCGCCAGTGCGATGACGTTCGCCGTGCGGGAGGTCACGCGAGATCGAAGTCCTCGGGGAGGCACACGCGCAGCACACGGGCGAGCTCATGGCCGATGAAATGCGTGTCGCCGTGGATCAGCAGCTTGAGCGGCCCGTTGAAGGGTGCGCGTTCGACCAGCTTGAAGTCGGCGCCGGTCCTGAGGCCCAACGTGTCGAGATAGCGCAGCTTGTCTTCATCGTGCGAGTTGACGCGACTGACCTTGAGCGGCACGTCCGGCGCAGCCTCGGTCAGTGGGAAGTCGCGCACGATCGGCATGACGCCATCGGCGGTAGGGATCGGCTCGCCATGCGGGCAGCGCACCGGGTGGCCGGCCAGCTCTGCCATGCGCTCGACTACCGTTTCACTCACGACTGCGCCGAGCGAGTCGGCGGCATCGTGTACTTCGTGCCAACCGAACGCCATGATATCGGTCAGGAATCGTTCCACGAGGCGGTGCCGGCGGATCGACTTGAGTGCCTCGCGCTCGCCGTCAGAGGTCAGCGCCACACCCCGGTACGGCTCGTGGTCGAGGTAGCCAGCCTCCTTAAGGCGCTGTACCATGCGGGTGACAGCAGGTGCGCTTACGCCCAACACCTCGGCCAGCGCCGAGGTCGTCACCGGCTGCTGTTCGCCTTGATAATTGGCGAGACGGTAAGCCTCTGCCAGATAGTCTTGCATTGCTGACGTCAGCGACATGCGCGTGAATTTCGTTCTGACTCGCCGAACACTTTCCCTAAATATACAGGGATTGAATTAAAAGTTGCAAGGGGTTAAACCCTTACAGATAAGTCCATGCTGAACGATGCGCGCCACCGTTCGCCCTTTGCCCGCGATGGCTCTCACGGCTACAATCCGCTGCATTGTGACCCCATGGTATCGTAATTCAATGTCGAAAACCCTGATCTACGAAATCAACACGCGCGTATGGCTGAACAGCTTGAGCCGTCACGCTGCGCGCAACGTCACGCTCGATTCGGTGCCGGACGGCGTAATCGCCGGTTTGGCTGCTCTCGGTGTGACGCACATTTGGCTGATGGGCATTTGGGTTCGCAGCAGCATGGCGCGGAAAGGCGCGCTGCGCTATCAGGACGAGTACAGATTCGCGCTGCCGGACATTTCGCCGGACGACGTGATCGGATCGGCGTATTCGATCGGCAAGTACGAGGTCGCCCCGGAGGCGGGTGGCCGTGCCGGGCTGGCCGCCTTCCGCGAAGCGGCGCTGCGCCACGGCATGAAGATCATCCTCGACTACGTTCCGAATCACGTCGGGTTGGATCACCCGTGGGTGACCGGCGCGGCCGACCTCTGCGTGCGGGGAATGCCGGAACTGCTCGCCGCGCGGCCAGACGACTTCTTCGAGAGCATTCGGCAGGACGGATCGATCGTCGTCACTGCGCACGGGCGCGACCCGTACTTCCCGCCGTGGAATGACACCGCGCAGCTCAACGCGTTTTCTCACATCCTGCGCCAAGCCACGATCGCGACCTTGAGCGACATCGCCGTGCAGGCCGACGGCGTGCGCTGCGACATGGCGATGCTGATGCTGAACGAGATCTTCGCGACGACGTGGGGCGGCCTTGTGACGACGCCGACGCCAGGCATCGACTTCTGGGATGAGGTCGTGCCAGCAGTGCGCCGCGTCAACCCGGACTTCCTGTTCATCGCGGAAGTGTACTGGGATCTCGAGGGCAAGTTGATCGATCAGGGTTTCGACTACGCCTACGACAAGCGCCTTTACGATCGGCTGTTGTCCGAGGACGTAGCGGGCCTGAAGTCGCACCTCGCAAGTCCCGAAGATTTCCAGCGCCACTTGCTGCGCTTCATCGAGAACCATGACGAGCCTCGCGCCGCGGCGGACTTCGCGGCAGGGGGTGGCGCGAAGCAGAAAGCAGCGGCGGCTGTTTGCCTGACGCTTCCCGGCGCAGTGCTGCTCCATGACGGCCAGCTTGACGGGCGGCGCATCAAACTGCCGGTGCAAATCGGCCGTGCTCCGGACGAGCCGCACGACCCGGCCCTGCGCGCATACTATGTGCGATTGCTGTCCGAGGTGATGAACGCCCCGGTGATGTGCGGGCATTGGACGCTGCTGGAATCCACCGGTGATGTTCTGGCGTACATCTGCTCTACGCCAATCAATGCGCGGCTGGTCGTCGCGAACGTCACCGGACATTCTCAGCACACCACGATTCGGCTCACCGAGTATGGCAATCATCCCCTCGTCAACGTCATGACAAATCAGATCATTGCGCCGTTTGGCGACCGGCTCGAGGTCGATATGCCTGCCTACACGACGAACATCTATGAAATCGAATTGGCGCGTCCCGCGCAGCCGACACTGGCGAACCGCTTGGTCGATGCGGCACGGCGCACGGCGCGCTGGATCAAAGGAGATGGCCCGCGTGGCTGAGCGCATCAACACCGAGTGGATGTGGGCGAATGAGGACGGTGGCGTGAACGGGCTAAAGGTCGATGCCGACCGCGCCGTGCTCGAGTGGTTCGACGACATCGGCTGCGCATGCGGAGACGCCAGCCACATTCAGTCGTACGCGCACTACTACGAGTATGGGCCCGCCTTCGCAGACGCCCCCGAGGATGTGGTGGAGCAGCTAGAGCGCGCGCTAAAGCACTTCGGCCCGCGCGATTGACCGACCCGTGCCATGCTGACACAAACAGGAGCGCCGATGTCCAGCCCGATCGTTCGTATCTACGGAATCCCGATGGACTTGGGACAAAGCAGGCGTGGGGTCGACATGGGTCCGAGCGCAATCCGCTACGCCGGCCTGAGCGACCGCTTGCGCGCGCTCGGCTACCTTCCGATCGACGCCGGCAACCTCGTCGTGCCGCAAGCCGAACAAGCATTCGAGCAGTATGACTCGCATGCGAACGCACGTTATCTTCCGCAAATCGCCAGTATTTGCCGCGAGGCCTACGAGCACATTGTCGGAGCCCTTCAGCCGGATGAAAACGCCGTGTTCCTCGGCGGTGACCACACGATCAGCATTGGGACGGTCGCGGCCGTCCGGCAGCGGGGCAGCGTTGGCGTCATCTGGATCGACGCTCACGCCGACATGAACACGCCGGAGACCTCGCCGTCGGGAAACGTTCACGGCATGAGCGTCGCCGCTCTGCTGGGCGACGGTCCAGTGGCCCTGAGCGAGATCGGCAGCCGCAGGCCCGCGCTGGCCGCCGAAGATGTCGCCATGATCGGCCTGCGCAACCTCGACTCGGCCGAGCGCCAACGCCTCGCTCGAAGCGGAATCCGCACCTTTACCATGCGCGATATCGACGAACGCGGGTTGTACGCGGTCGCGCAGGATCTGCTTGCCGGGTTCGCCCATTGTGATACGCTGCACCTCAGCCTCGATCTCGATTCGTGCGACCCAACCTTCGCGCCGGGCGTTGGGACGCCCGTGCCGGGCGGACTGTCGTACCGCGAGGCCCACCTGCTGATGGAGATTCTGCACGACACCGGGCGGACGCGCACCGTCGATGTCGTCGAAGTCAACCCGGTGCTGGACGAACGCAACCGCACGGCGAATCTCGCGGTCGACTTGGTCGCAAGCCTGTTCGGCCAGCGGATCATTTAGGCGCTGTAGGGCCGCGTCAACCCACAGAATTGTGGTGGGATGCTACACTTGTGTGGGCTGACGGACGCCTAGTATGGGGGATGGATTGATGACTTCATTCAGCAAGCCGACCGGGCCGTTCACCAATGACGAACTGCGGGCGTATGTCGAAACGATGATGCTGTTTGCGATCGCTGACGGCACCGTGAGAAAGACCGAACTCAACATGGTGCAGATGACCGTCGTCGGCTATCTCGAGAACCACCCGGCGCTCAAAGCGATGACGCGTCAGCAGTTGATGGATCTATGCTTTGACTGCGCCAACGCGATCTATGACGAGGGCCCGTCGGTTCGCCTCAACAAGGTGGCGGGGATTCTTACGACCGAGCAACAGCGGATGTTCGCGCTGAGCATGGCTGCTGCGGTCGCCAGCGCCGACGGCTACATCCAGACGGGCGAGCGCGCCGGGTTTGCGCTGCTTCAGCGTGCCTTCGGGTTGACGGCCGAGCAGGTCCGTGCCGCGATCGAGGCATTCGACTAGGCCGACGACTTGAGTCCGTGTCCGGTAGCGATCAAGATGATCGGTCCACCCGCGCCGCCCATATGTTCATGCACGCGGGCCAAAGCCGCGTGAGTCATGGCGCTGGTCGGCTCGACATAGAAACCGCGCCGCGCAAGCTGAGAGCGCGCCTCGAGCAGGTCGTCCTCGGCGACTGTGAATGCCCATCCGTGTGTCTCACGGATTGCAGCTAACACCTGCTGGCCGCGAACCGGGTTCCCGACCAGCGTCCCGTCCGCTGCGCTGCGCTGAGCGATCATCAGCTCCGGCTCGGATGCGTCGGCTTCAATCGCGCGGACAAACGGATCGCACGCCCACGGCTGAACCGCATACAGTCGCGGCAGCCGGTCGATGACTCCGGCGGCGTGCAGCGCCCGAAACCCGCGTGCGATGCCGAGCAGCAGCCCGCCTTGGCCGGCCGGCGTGACGATCGCTGCCGGCGCCTTGCCAAACTGCTCCCAGATTTCCCATGCGATGGTCTGCTGGCCCACGATCCAGTATGGATTCCAGCCGTGGCTGGCGTACACCGTACCGTCGACGGCGGCCGCAAGGCACGCGTCGTTGACGTTCTGGCGCGGGCCGGGTACGACGATCAATTCTGCCGCGGCGGCGATTGCGCGTGTCTTGCCGGGAGGAGCGTTTTCCGGGACGAAGATGCGCGCCCTCATGCCGGCCTGTGCCGCGTACTGCGCCATTGACGCGCCGGCGTTCCCCGACGACTCTTCGACGACCGACGTCACGCCGTGACCCGCGAGGTAGCTGAGCAGCGTCTCGGTCCCGCGATCCTTATAGCTGCCGGTGGGGTTCAAGTACTCGCACTTGATCCACACCGACTCGTCGCTTGGCTTCAGCGGCACAAGTGGCGTCATGCCTGCGCCAAGCGACACACGCCGTTCGACATCGAGCGATGATCCGTACCGCCACATCGACCAGTGTTCGGTGTTGATCGCGTCGGCCTTGAACGGCGGCTGGTCGCGCAGCTCCAGCGCGCCGCCGCACGCGCGGCAATGCCAATCGAGCGGATCGGGCGGGGAATCGCAGGTCGGGCAGTAGAGCACGCTCATATGTCGCGTCCCATTATCGACGGTACACCTAAACAATAGCGCCCCTTGCGCGGTTCACGCAAAGGGCGCCGATCCAAGGAGGAGCGAGCTTATTCGCCGCCCTCGACGTACTCCGCTTCCGTGCAGTCCTCGCAAACGACGTCTTGCACCGGCTCACCAGCGGCGAGAGCCGTCACCCAATCGATTAACGGGACGCCATTGCTGGCGATCGTGTACAGCTCGGGCGTCACGGTGACGCAGTGCCCGCTGCCACCAGCCGTAAAGCTGTGGAAGTTGTCCTGTTCGAGGCCGGCCTTGATGTCGGCAAGGTTGTCTGCCAGAAGCTGCGGCAGGTTCGGCTCGCCGAGGCCAGCGAGCACGACGAATCCGGTCTGGACCTGATCGTACGCCGCGTTGTACTGGGCGAACTGCACTTCGGGGAACAAGTTGCCCATCTTGATGTAAAACTGCTCGAACGTCATATCCTCGTCAGACACGTCCGAGTAGGGTTCGCCGAGGATATCGAACGTACCCCAAGACCCCATAACATCGGTCAGCACGCCGGTGACGTTGCGATACGCACCCGCGGCATCGCCAAGCTGTACGATCCGCGCGTCGCCATAGTTCTCGGCAACCCACCACACGTAGAACGGCGACGGGATCGCGCCGGCCGAGCAGCCCGTGACAAACACGTCGCTGGCTGTCGGGACGTTGGCGAACACCCAACCCAGCACGGCCGCCGCGTTGGCATAGCCGTTGTGGTTGATTGTGACTTCGGACTCACCCTCTTCGTAGGTCGTCTGCGCGTCACCGACGTGTACGTCGCCTGTGCAATACGGCGCGAGGATCATGTTGTAGTCCGCAAACGGGTTCGCCGGATTTGCGAAGTCGAAGATTCCGCCACCGTTGGTCGGGTCGTCCGACTCATCGACGAACGGGTCGTATGTGGGGTTCGCAGTCAGGTCGCAGTTTCCTTGCATCCAGCACGCGCCACCGCCCTGAAAGTGGATCAACAGCTTGTCGGACGGCTCGCTGGCCGGCCGTGCGTAAAAGCTGTACGGCGTACCATTCGAGCAAATCGTGCCTTCGGGGCCGGGGATATTCGTCCAAGCGCCCGCTTCGATCTCATCCCATGCGGGAATCACGACCGGCGACGTGTCTTGAGCCACGCCAATCGCCGCAACGACCAACAAAAGCGTGCACACGATAACCAACTTGCGCATATGTTCAGTACCTTTCTATTGAACCAATCGCAAACACGCGACCGGTTATTGATACCACGGCCGATGCGAAGTGCAAAGCACGTTCATGCGCTACTCAGCGCGGCCGCTGGTCGTTTGGGATGTCCCGCCACAGGCGATTGGTGCTGTCGCGCGGCGACAATACGGCCGAAGTCGTACCCCATGGCACGGCCAACTCGGCGTCGTTCCACGCGACGCCGTGCTCGTCGGAGGAATCGTAGTAGTTATTGACGAGGTAGGTGAGGGTGCAGTCCGTCACCGCGAAAAAGCCGTGCGCCACACCGACCGGCACGAACAGCCCGCGTGGTTCGTCCGCATCGAGATCGACGACAGCCGCGGTCATATAGGACGGAGACGAGGGTCGCAAGTCTGCGAGTCCTACCCGTATCCGGCCGCGCGTCACGACCCAATAATCGACCTGATGGAAGTGGTAGTGCAGGCCCCGCAGCACGCCCTGTGCGCTGTCCGACCGGTTGGTCTGGATGCGCGACCAATCCACCTGCGGGAACCACGACGCCCTGAACGTTTCAACGAACTGACCGCGATCATCCCTGAATGCGCGCAAGTTGGTCAGTACAACGTCGGCGATTGTCTCGTGCGGTTGGAGCAATTGCAGCGCGGTCATGAGTCTCCCTGTCGTGTGCGGCGCAAGGATACCACAGCGCCATGCCATCCCGCATTCGGAGCAACTCAGGCGCCGATCGAACCGTATTACCGTTAACTACGCTATACTGAGCTTGTGCTCCACGCTGCGACGGAAACAACTGGGGGGACATATGGAACCGATCGTACGGGCATCGGGCCTGACGAAGACTTATACGCGTCAGGATGGGACGGTCGTGGAAGCCGTACGCGGCATCGACCTCGAAATTCGCAAGGGAGAAGTGTTTAGCCTGTTGGGGCCGAACGGCGCCGGCAAGAGCACAACCATCTCGATGATTAGCGGCTTGATCCCGCCGACCGCCGGCGATGCCGAAATCGGCGGTCACTCAATCACGCGCGATCCGCTGCAGGCAAAGGCCATGATCGGTGTAGTGCCGCAAGAAGTGGCGCTTTATCCAATGCTCACGGCCCGGCGCAATCTCGACTTTTTCGGACGGATGTACGGTCTGTCTGGCGCCGAACTCGGCAAGCGCATCGACGAAGTGCTCGACGTGATCGACCTCAAGGACCGGCAGAACGACAAAGTCGAGACGTTCAGCGGCGGCATGAAGCGCCGCGTGAACATTGGGGTCGGGCTGCTGCATCGCCCGCAGTTGATCTACATGGACGAGCCGACCGTTGGGGTCGACCCGCAAAGCCGGCGGCGAATCCTCGATACGGTGCTGCGCCTGCGCAGCGAGTACGGCATGACCGTGCTGTACACCACCCACCTGATGGAAGAGGCGCAGGAACTGAGCGACCGGGTCGCGATCATCGACAACGGGTCGATTATCGCGCTTGGGACGCTGATGGAGCTGATGTCGCAGACGGGCGAAGAGGACATCCTCGTCCTGACAATCGGAAAGGAACAAGCCAACGATTCGATCGTGGGCGTGCTTCAGGCGGTCGAGGGCGTCAGCCGCGCACAGCCGGAGCCAGTGGCCGAGGACAATGGTGAAGCCAAATACGCCGTCTACGCTCGGCTTGGCCGGCGCGCGCTGCCCGACGTGTTAACCGCCATGAACGCGGCAGGCGTCGACGTTATGTCGGTCACCGTACGCGAACCGGACCTTGAGACGCTGTTTCTCGCCTTGACCGGCCGCGCGCTGCGCGAGTGACGGAGGACGTCATGCGCAAAGCGTTCATTATCGCACTCAAAGACCTGCAGACGACTCTATCCGACCGCAATTTGCTACTGATCATGTTCGCTGCGCCGCTGGTGCTGGCCGCGATCATCGGCGTGACGTTCGGCGGTATCGGCAGCGGAGGCAGTGCCCTCTCGGAAATACCGGTCGCCATCGTCAATTTGGACGAGGGCGCGCCGTTGAACTTCGGCGGGCAGGACAGCACCATTAACTACGGCGCGCTGATCACCAGCGTGTTGAGCGGCGAGGACATGGGCGGCACGGTTCCCGGGTGGACGGACTCCGCCCCGGACTGTCCAAGCGTCGCGGGGGCATCAGGCGACAGCAGCGCCGATTACTCGATGACTCTGGAAGAGCTTCTCGCACCGGTAACGTTAACCAGCGTGGAAGAAGCGCGCCGCGCCGTCGAAGCCGAAGAGTATGCGCTGGCGATCATCATTCCCGCGTCGTTCAGCGCCGACCTGCAGGTTTCCCCCGTCAAGCCCGCCTTAACGCCGGTGACAATTGAGGTATACAGCTCGCCGGAGCGCCCGATCGCCGCGCAGATTGTCCGCAGCGTCGTCGACCAGATGAGTACGCGGTTCGCAGCAGGCAATGTGACGTTGTCTGCCCTTATCGCGTCACTGCCGTCCGACCCGCTGCAGATTGCGTCAGTGTTCAGCAGCAGCGCGTTCAACGAAGGCATCGTTTGTGCTTTTGCCGGCGTCTCGTCATCGGTCGTGGTCGACCGGCAGTCGGCAACTGGCACCGAGGTCGCGATCAATCCGCTGGTCGTGATCGGGTCGGCGCAGGCCGTCTTCTTCGGCTTGTTCACTGCCAACGGGCAGGCCTCCAGCATTATCATCGAACGCAAGAACTGGACGCTTCAGCGCCTGCTCATTACGCCGACGCCCGCCGTGATGGTGCTGCTCGGGAAGATGCTGGCGGTGTTCATCGTTGTGGTGGTGCAGGTCTTGTTTCTCGTGGTGAGCCTTACGTTGTTGGCGTCGCTCTTGGGCGGGTCGCTCCAGTTCATCTGGGGTACCAACATTCTCGGAATCGTCGCTGCGATCGCTGCGACGGCGCTCGGAACGGCAGGAATCGGGAGCATCACCGCCGCCGTCGCCAAGACTGCAGAACAGGCCGGCATGGTCGGCAGTGTCGTCGCCATCTTCAGCGCGCTGTTTGGCGGCGCTTTCGGCTTCACCCTGCCGACGGCGCTGGCAAGTCTGTCGATCGTGCATTGGGGCGCGGACACTTTCACCAAACTGGCCGCGGGCGACAACGACATCATGCTCAATCTGCTCGTGATGGTGTTGTACGGCGCGGTGACGTTTGCGATCGGGTTCGTGCTGTTCCGTTCGCGCATCGGTGATCGGTAGGGAGGACGACGATGAAAGCACTCAACATCGCGCTCAACGACATCCGCATTGCCTTCAGCGATCGGACGATCTGGATTAATCTCGTGCTACTTCCTGCGGCGTTGATCTTCGTAATCGGCCTCGTCAACGGCCAGAGCCTCGGCGGATCGTCAGAACCGGTGCGCTATCTGGTCGATGTGGTCGATCAGGATCAGTCGACGCTGTCCGGCACGTTTGTCGATGCGCTGGTCGGTCAGCAGCCCACGCTCGTCATCTGCCCGCAGCAGAATGACGCCGAAGACGTGTGCGCGCTGGGCGACGATGCCGACGGCATTTCGGCCGACGATGCCCAGTCGCGGCTTGATCGTGCCCAGACGTTGGCTTATATCGTGATCGTGCCCGGGTTCGAAGAAGTACTGCGCTCGGGCCAGGCGGCGCACATCACGTACCGCTCGAGCGAGTCGGCGACGGCGGAGAGCATCGCCCAGCAGGCGGTCGGCACGGCGGTACGGCGCGTCCAAGGTATCGTGTCCGCCGAACAGCTTGCCCAGCAGATCGCCGACGAGACACTTGACGGTGACGACGCGTTTGTCGATTCGATGCGCACGAGTGCGGCCGAAATCTGGGCGCAGTCGCCGGTTTCAATCAACGAAGAGGTCGCGCCTCTCACGCAGCCCGACTTCTTGGTGGGCCTCCAGCAAAGCGTCCCCGGTATGGGCAGCATGTACGTGATGTTCCTGATCCTCGCCGGTGCCAGCACGCTCGTGCAAGAACGGCGGCTGTGGACACTGCAGCGGCTTGCCGCCGCGCCCGTCACCAAGGCGGAGATCATCCTCGGCAAGCTGCTGGCGCGCTTCGCGCTCGGCATGATCCAGTACGGTGTGGCCTTCGGCGTGGGGTTGATCTACGGCCAGATCCTCGACGTGTCGTTCGGCAACAACCCGCTGGCCCTGCTGATCGTCATGATGGCGTTCTCGCTGTGCATCAGCACGTTTACGCTGTTCATGGCGACGGTCGTGAAGACCGAAGATCAGGCGGGCAGCCTCGTCGTACTGGTCACGCTGGCGCTGGCGCCAATCGGCGGTGCGTGGTGGTCGCTCGATCTCGAGTTCGTTCCCGAGTTCATGCGCGCGATCTCGGTGATCTCGCCGTTCAAATGGGTGGTCGACGGCTTCCGCAACGTGATTGCGCTGGATCAGGGCTTCGCCGGCATCGTCGGCCCGTCGGCCGTGCTGCTCGGAATCGGCGCGGTGTTCTTCATGCTGGCCGTGCGCAGATTCAAGGTGATTGACTAAGGGACGGGCAATCGCAGTCATTCGGCGCGGGCATTCACAATGGTGCCCGCGCCGTTTTTGTTCGGACCGTTATTGGTTCAAGCGCGGGTCGTTGGGGTGCACCTGAAAGATCGCGCCCCACGGCAGATAGTGGGTGAAGATGTTATCTTGCCGGATGATGTTGCCGTTGGCATCGCGTACGGTACGCCCTACGTTCACGTCTGCACCCTCGGCAGAGTAGTCGACCTGCCGGACTTCACCGACGGCTAGGCTGGCGTTGGCTTCGTAGCGGGTGGCTTCCGGCGGCATGCGGTTGGCGACGCGCGGCTGTTCGATCTCCACGATGCGGCCGGTGTTGGTGCTGTAGAAGCGGAAGGCGAGCTGATCGGTGCCGGGATAGACTGATGCTTCGATCAGCAGGTGATACGGCGTGTCGTTCTGGAACCGGAAATCGCGCTCCGGCGTGAAGATCGCGGCGTCGAGGCCCGGCGGGAACCCGCCCTGCTCGTAGAAGCCGACCCGGTAACCGTGGGGATGGCGTTCGATGATGGTGAACCCGCCCGAGAACGCCGCGCGGAAGATCGTAGTCGAGACCTGGCACACGCCGCCGCCGAGCCCCGTCCCAGTGCGGTCGGCGAAGATCACGTTGGCCTCGACCCAACCCTCCTCGGGTTCGAGGTCGCCGAGCAGACGGTTGAAACTATATTCCTCGCCCGGGCCGATGATGACTCCGTCCATCTTGCTGGTGGCCAACGCAATGTTGATGCGGCGGTTTGCGTCCGACCCGGCGAACGACGTCACGGCTTCCGCGACCTTCTCGACGATCCCGAGGTCGGCGGCACGGATGTTGTTGTGGTAAGTCGGCTGAATGTACGTGAACTGCATGCGCGCGGTACGCTGATCGGCCGGTAGGAACACGACGCGCCGAAGCTCGTCGAGGGTTGCCTGCACGTCGAGGCGTCGCCCGCCGACCGCCGGCTGAATCATCTCCAGCTCTCGGGTCGCCTCGTTGAAGTGGAAGCGACCGTCGACCGGAGAGGAGATAAAGCCGCCGGCCAATGACTCAAGATAAGCGGCGAACGGCGAGAAGTCGGCATCTACGGCGTACGACACCTCCCCATCCAGACCGGATACCATGCGAACGTCGAGAATCTGCGCGATCTGTTCAGCCGTAATCGTCCACGGACCAAGCGGGTTGCCGAACGTGTCTTCGGCGGTGACGGTGATCGGCGCCGCGAGGGCGGCGTTCAACGCTGCGGCGGCTTCGTCCAGCCCGGCCACCTCGCCGCTGACGTCATGGACGACCAGCGCAATCGACTGGCTTTCTCCAGACGCGATCGCCCGATCGATGGCTTGCAGAGTCGCGGCAATGTCCAGCACACGCGCAGTTTGCGCCGATGCCGCTTGCACGGTCGTCCCGGTCACCGTGAGTCCACCGCCGGCGCCCGCCTGATTGACTTCGGCACTAATGTCCGCCAATACGGCGATTGCCGCCGATTGGTCATAGGTGATGCTCGGCGTGACGTGTTCGCCGTTGAGCCACGTCAGCGCCTGTGCGACCGCACCGTTCACCAGTCCGTCGGCGCGTCCGGCTTGGGCGGCATCCGCGGCGGCACGCTCGACATCTACGGTGATCCCGAGGTCCTCCGCCGAGACCTCCCACACGCGTTCGCCGTAGGTCAGGGTGTAGGCCGGACGCACAGCACTGGACAGGGCAAACCGCATCGCGTCCGCCGCTTCTTGCTCGGTCAAACCGCCAAGGGGCATGCCGAGCGCGGATACGCCCGGAAGAATCTTGCCGTCGTAGAGGCGTGTCCCAACAACAGCTAGAGCGAGAACGGCCACGGCCAGCAGCAGCGCTGCCCAGAAGGCCAGCACGACAAGCCGTACCGGCCACGGATTCAAGCCGAATTCCGTCGGTTGTTGGGGGCGGGCGGCGGGAGCTTGCATCGATCACTCGTCTCCACTCGGTAAACGATAGTATAGCGCCGCCAGACTGCTGCGGCACAGGACTCGAGTCCTGTTATAATGTCGCGATATGACTGAATCAACCCCTGCGGGAAGTTTCTCATTCGAGGTCGTCGCACAAGACGGGCGTGCACGGGCAGGCATACTGCATACCCCGCACGGGGACATTCCGACTCCGGTGTTCGCGCCAGTCGGGACGCAGGCGACCGTCAAGACGATGCCCCCGCGCGACCTTGCCGCGATTCCCGCGCCACTGATCCTCGCCAACACCTATCACCTACACCTGCGCCCCGGTAGCGAACTGGTCCGCGAAATGGGCGGGTTGCATCGCTTCATGGGCTGGAACGGCCCGATCCTCACCGACAGCGGCGGTTTTCAGGTCTTCAGCCTGACGACCATGAACCGTATCGATGATGACGGCGTCACCTTCAAGAGCCACATAGACGGCTCGCGGCACCGCTTTACGCCCGAAGTGTCGATGCAGATTCAAGAGAACCTCGGCGCCGACATCATCATGGCGTTCGATGAATGCCCGGTCCCGACCGACCGCTTGGTGGTAGAGCGCGCTGTCGAGCGCACGTCGGCGTGGATGGCGCGCTGCCGCGAAGCCCATCCTGACGACGGCGTGCAGGCGCTGTTCGGTATCGTACAGGGCGGCGTGTTTCCCGACCTGCGCGAACGTTCGGCGCAGGCGATCACCGCGTTCGACACGCCCGGCTACGCCATCGGCGGGTTGGCCGTGGGCGAGGGCAAGCCCGCCATGTACGAGACGGTCGCGTCCACGACGCCGCTGCTTCCGCACGACCGGCCACGCTACTTGATGGGCGTCGGCGATCCCGACGACTTGGTCGAGGCGGTTTCGCGCGGGGTGGACATCTTCGACTGTGTGATGCCGACCCGCCTTGCGCGGCATGGATCGGCGCTGACGCCCGATGGTCGCCTGTCCGTCAAGAAGCTCGATTTCAGCCGCGACGAGCGCCCGCTTCAAGCGGACTGCGACTGCTATTGCTGCCAGACGTTTTCTCGGGCCTATTTGCGCCACCTGTTCAAGGCCGAGGAACTGCTCGGGTTTTACCTGCTCACACTCCACAACGTCACGTTTTTGATCCGCCACATGGAGCGCATTCGCGAAGCGATCATAGGCGGAGATCTCGAGCAGTACGGGCGCCGGTTCTTGAGCCGATATTTGGGCAGAGTAGAAACGCTGCAATGACCGGACTTCCGAAGCGGATTGTCGTATGGGCGGCTCTCTCTTCCACACTGATCGGGTGCAGTGTGCGCGGCGTGCCATCGACCGCGCCCTCCGACTCCGACGAGCCGCTCCGGATCGTCGCGACGACCTCGGCGCTTCCGCTGGTGATGGAGGCGATCAGCGCGTACGATGCCGGCGTGCTCAATGTCGAAGTGCGGACGGGCAACTACCGGCAGGCGATTACGATGCTGCTGGATGGCGATGTTCAGTTGGTCGTCACGACCCACCTTGACGCCACCGATGCCGTTCGGGTGTGGGCCGCGCCGGTCGCACAGGACGCCGTGACGTTGATCGTCCATCCGTCTAACCCGATCGAAGACATTTCCCTATCGAACGCGCGCCGTCTGTTTCAAGGGCAGGTCGGCACATGGGCCGACCTCGGCGGCGACGATCGGCCCGTGACGGTGGTCAGCCGGGAAGATGGCTCTGGCATTCGGGCACAGTTCGACCAACTGGTGATGGGCACGCGCGCCACCACCGGCGCGGCGATTACGGCCGCGTCGACCGAGAGCGTGCTGCGGCAGGTCGCCAGCGACCCGAATGCCGTTGGATACGTGTCACTGTCGTCGGTGGATCGCAGTGTACGCGCATTGTCGGTGGAAGGCGTGCTGCCGTCTGTGCGCACGCTGTCCGACAACACGTACCCGCTGCGATCGACCGTGTTTGTGGCCGCCGCCGCCGAGCCGCAAGGGCAGGCGCGCGCGCTGACCGCATGGATGCAAAGCCCGGAAGGACAGTCGGTCATCAGCGCGCTGTTTCAGCCGGTCGTAGCGACGCCTGACGGGCCATAGTCTAGCCGGCGGGGCCGAAGCGCCCCGGCACCATACCCAGCGTGGTGAGCGCCGCACACAACGAAACGACGACCAGAAGCCACAGCGTCACAGCCGCCAGATCGCGATACAGCTTCAGCCGCCCGCGCCGTTCCGCCGCGACGATGTCCGTGGCGCGCAAGCGCATGAGCGCTTCCAGCGCCCGGTTGTTGCCGGGGTTGATCCGCAGCGCATTGTCGAGGCACACCGCACTCTGATCCAGTGTGTCGACGGCGAGGCTCATCCACAGCCACGCGTCCTCGAAATCGCTGTTGGACTGAATGACACCGCGCAGGATCGCCCGCGCCTCCGCGCGTTGGTTCGCCTTGAGAAGCTCGATGGCGTCGAGCAGGCGCTCGATTTCCTCTGCGGTGGCCGTCATGTGCGCTCAGTCCTCGGCTGACACACCGTCGAACAGGTCGTCCTCGTCGATGCGGTTGCGCGCTGGCTTGGGGATGACCCGGGTGAACGTCTGGTATGGCGTGAGGACGGGGCGCAGACGCTTGGGAATGCTGCGGAACCCCCCGCCGCCCTGACTGACGTGTACGGCGCTGGCGCGGTCCCAGATGTCGAACCAGTCGCGGACGTCGACGCGGGTGTGTGTCGGCTCGACGTGTTCAAGGATCTTCACCACGTCGATGTCTTTGTTGCGGCCCATCTTGCGCGGGTTCTCTCCGCGTAGGCGAGACCGCCAAATCCGCCAGCGCACCATCCATTTGGCGATGCCACTGTAGTACAGCTTCTGCACGCGCCACAGCTCATGGCCTGTGGCGTAGGCCGGGTCGGCGGCGTGGTCGACAGCCTCGGTCGTGGCGCGCTGAATGGCGATGTGGTCAGGATGGCCGTAACCGCCGTACTTGTTGAAAGTGATGACCACATGCGGGCGCACCTCGCGGATGATCTCCACCACGCGCCGCACAACCTCAGCAGGCTTGTGCTGCCCGGCGTACCACAGGCTGTCGGGGTCGTGATTGGCGGACATGCCCATCATGCCGCTGTCCTTGTAGCCTAGCTTATACACGTGCGTGAAGCCGAGGATTTCGGTTGCCGCGTCCAGTTCGGCGAGGCGCAGCTCGGCGACCGACTTGTAGCCATTGAGCAGGTCCGGTGAGACCGTCCCGGCGTCACCGTTGGTCGCACACAGATAGTAGACCTCGACACCGCTGGCGACGTATTTGCCGATGAGGCCGCCCAAGCCGAAGCTCTCGTCATCGGGGTGGGCGTAGCTTATGAGGAGTCGTTTTGGCATAGACGATTGGACTTCTAGATTTCAGAATGTTGAGAAGTGGCCGCATGACCCCAGTATAGACGCCACATGCCCGCCTCACCATACGAGGTCCGCGGCGCTTCGAGTACAATCGCACTCATTCGCGACGATGCGGAATCAGAAGCAGGATCGGAAATGACTGAAGAAGGGTTCAAAGTGATCGCGGTGTTAGGTGCGCTGCTCGGGGCGTCAGGCGTGGCCCTAGGGGCCTTCGGCGCGCACGGGCTGTCCGCCGTGCTCGAGGCCAATGGACGTACCGCGACGTACGATACCGCCGTGCGCTATCACCTGATCCACGCGGCAGCCCTGATCGGCATAGCCGCACTGGCCGCGGCACTCAACACATCGGCACTGGTACCTGCCGGCGTCGTCCTGACGATCGGCACGGCCGTGTTTAGCGGCGCGCTCTATCTGCTGGCGATTTTCGACCTGCGCATCATGGGCGCCATCGCCCCGATCGGCGGCGTGCTGATGGTGGCCGGGTGGGTGTGGGTTCTGATCGCCGTGCTTCGGCACACGCCACCGGTGAGTTAGGGCATGCAGAGCCACCCGCGCACAAACCCGATCTGGCTACCAGTCATCGGCCTGCTGCTCCTGTCGACGCTGTTGGCCGCCCGCTGGCTGAGTTACGACCTGCCGTTCGTCGACGAGTGGTGGTCGATCTTCAAGTCGGGCGGTGACGTGTATGGCCCGCTGGCCCCGTGGGAGGTCTGGTCGCGGATCGTGACCATCGATCCGGGCGGGATGGGCGCGGGCTACTATATCGCGCTGGGCGGCTGGCAGGCGCTGGTCGGGTCAACCCCGCTGGCTGTGCGTGCGTACTCGCTGCTCATGGGCGTGCTTGCCATCGCCGTGACGTATCGCATCGGCACGCGCTGGTTCTCGCCGGGTGTCGGGATAGGGGCGGTGGTCGCGCTGGCAACCTCGGCCATTTTCGTCAACTTCATGCACGAGGCGCGGGCCTATACGCAGGTCTCGTTGATGGCGGCGCTCTCGATCTGGGCTTACGTCGCGTTGATGCGCACGGCGCGCCCGCGCGGGTGGCAGGTCGCCGCGCTGATATTCGCGCTTGTGGGGCTGGCATACTCGCACTACGTTGCGCTCAGCGTCGCCGGCGTGATCGCGCTGATTCATGTGGCGATCGGGCTGCGGTCTCGCACACGTGTCTGGTGGACGGCGACAGGCGTGATGCTGGTGAGCGCGCTGCTGTACGTCCCATGGATACCGGCCCTGCTCGAAGTCGCGCGGCGCGGGGCAGGGGACGTCAACCGGCAACTCGATTCGATGAATGCAGGTCAGGCGATCCAGACACTGTTGTATGCGTTCAGCAACGGAAGCCCGGCGCTTTTGCTGGTGCTGATCGGCGCGGCGCTGCTCGGCGTGCGCGTTCGTGCGACGGCGCGGTCGCCGCTTGCCGGCGGAGCGGTGGTTGCGCTGTGGGCCGTGATCGGCGTCGGGCTTGCGCTGGCCGTCAACGCGCTCGTGCCGTTTCTCGTGCATCTGCGCTATCTGATGTTCGCGTGGCCGGCGCTCGCGTTGGCCGTTGGACTCGGCGCTGAGGCGCTGCGCAGGCAGGGCGTACCCACACTATTGATCCTCGGCGTATGGGGAATCGTGGGCGCGGCACAGAGCCTGACGCTCGATTTCAACCGTTCGCTGTTCGGGGAAATTTATCGCGCCCCAGCAGCAGGCGTGGAGGCGGCCCGCGACCGCCTGCGGGACCTTGTGCGTTCCGAAGATCTGCTCCTATTTCACTTTCAGCAACCCGGCACGACACCGTTCGGCCTGTTTATCGAAGACTATCTCACGCGCGACCTTCCGGAAGAGTTGAGCCACGCGCAGTTCGAGCTGATGAACAACTCCTTCGCCGAGACCGACGCCGAGTACCGGTCGGACGTCGAGACTATCCTCGGGGCGCACGAGCGCGTGTGGACGCTGCGCGTGCCGGAGGTCGAGCAGTCGCAGCGGTCGCTGGTGCTGCGCGATGCGCTCGCGGACGTTTACGCGGACTGCGGTGTCGTATATGCCCGGCCCGACGCCGAGTTGGCGTTCTACCGCCGATTGCCGGACCTTGACGCGCTGCGACAGCGCCCTCCGCACCAGTATGGCGACGAGGACACCGGGCGCGCGCGCATGGAAGTCATTACGCTGCAGACTGTCAACGACCGCGCCGGAGCCCTATTCTCACGCGACTACTTCGGGGTTGCGCTCGGGTGGTCGGCGGGCGCCAAGCTCAAGGACGGGCGCTGGTCGGTGGCTGTCCATCTGGTCGACAGCAGGACGGACGAGGTTGTACAGCAGGACGATTACGCGCTGCCGACCGGCGACTACGGGTGCCATGTCTCGCTGTTTGACGTGCCGAGGGTCGATGGCGCGTACAGTGTGATGGTGAGCGTATACGCGTGGGAGACCGGCGAGCGCCTGCCGGTCGTTGGCTACCCGGATGGGCGCATTCCGCTCGACTGGTTCATGGTGCCGGGGTCGTAGACCATTTCATACCGGTTGCCGGCATGCCAATGATAAAGTAGTCGCATTCACGACTCGACCGAACGACATTACCGGGGTAGATCATGGCAGTATTCTTTCGCGGCTTGGACGAAGGCGACAAGTACGACCGGCAGTACGGGGACACGTATCTGTACCGCCGCATCGCCAGTTACCTGCGCGGCTTCAGGCGCGAAGTCACGATCATCGTCGTCGGATTGGCGGTCTTGTCGTTCGTCGCGTCGTTTCAGCCCGTGTGGTTCAGCGCCGCGCTGGACGAACTCGAACTCGACCGCAACTCAACGGTCGTCCTCGGCCTAGTCGCTGCGCTGGTCGTTACCGGCATCTTGCAGTACTTCATCAACTACGCGCGCCGGTTTCTCATGTCGAAGGTGATCGGCAACGTGGTCGCGTCGCTGCGCAAGGACGCTTTCGACGCGGCCCTTCAGCGCGATCTGGCGTTTTACGACAAGAACAAGTCCGGCAAGATCGTCAGCCGCATCACGAGCGACACGCAGGAGTTCGGCGACGTCGCGATCATCGCCAGCGATGTCGTCACACAGTTGATTTCGCTGATCGTGCTGTTCTTCGTCCTGCTCAGCCAATCGCTGTTTCTGACCATCGTACTCGTCGGGACGACGCCGCTCACGATCGGCGCGTCGATGCTGTTCCGCCGCCTCGCACGCCGCGCAACCCGCTACGGATCGCGCGCGATGGCCAACGTCAACGACAACATTCAGGAGAGCGTCAGCGGGATCAGCGTCGCCAAGAACTTCCGCCGCGAGGAATTCCTGTACTCGGAGTTTTCGCGTGTCAACACGCAGTCTTACCAGACCAATCTGGCGCGCGGGTTCGTGCTGGCATCGGTGTTTCCGATGCTCAACCTGATCTCCGGTCTGGCGGTTTCGCTCGTACTGATGACCGGCGCGCAGCAGGTGGTGTTCGGCGCGATCGGCGTGGGCGCGTGGTATCTGTTCCTGCAGGGTATCGACCGTTTCTACTTCCCGATCCTCAACCTGTCGACGTTCTGGAGCCAGTTCCAGCAAGCGCTAAGTTCGACGGAGCGCATCTTCGCGCTGATCGACGCGCAGAACACCGTCGTGCAGACGGCCAATGACCCGGTGACCGAACTCAAAGGCAAGATCGAGTTCGACAACGTCACGTTCGCTTACGACGACGGGACCACGGTGCTAAAGGACTTTGACCTGACCATCGCGCCCGGCGAGAGCGTCGCATTCGTCGGCCATACCGGCGCGGGCAAGTC
The DNA here is from genome assembly GCA_016716525.1 of Candidatus Flexicrinis affinis. Lineage (NCBI taxonomy): Bacteria > Bacillati > Chloroflexota > Anaerolineae > Aggregatilineales > Candidatus Flexifilaceae > Candidatus Flexicrinis > Candidatus Flexicrinis affinis. Next base: position 2,046,622 of record JADJWE010000001.1, on the reverse strand, counting down.
GACCATCGCCAAGCTCATTACTCGGTTCTATGAGTTTCAGAAGGGCGCGATTCGCATCGACGGGCGGGACATTCGCACGCTCGACTTGCACGACTACCGCTCACGCATGGGGATCGTCCCGCAGCAGCCATTCCTGTTCAGCGGCACGATCATCGACAACATCCGGTACAGCCGGCCGGATGCTTCGGAAGAGGACGTGCGTACGGTGGCCTACAGCATCGGCGGCGGTGAGTGGCTTGAGACGCTGCCGGAGGGTCTAAACAGCAGCGTCGGGGAGCGCGGCGCGCGGTTGAGCATGGGGCAGCGCCAGTTGGTTAGCCTCGTGCGCGTGCTATTGCAGCGCCCGGCGATCTTCATTCTCGATGAGGCGACCGCAAGTGTCGACCCGTTCACCGAGTCGCAGATTCAGGAGGCGCTCGACCTGATCTTGCAGCAGTCGACGTCGATTCTGATCGCCCATCGCCTGAGCACGGTGCGCTCTGCCGACCGGATCATCGTGCTGCGCGAAGGCGAGATCATCGAGCAGGGCAGCCACGAATCGCTCATGGCACAAGGCGGGCACTATGCCGAGCTGTACGACACGTACTTCCGCCATCAATCGCTTGAGTACATCGAGAACGCCCGCACCGCCCTCGCGTCCGACTAGATCGGCTTCGGCTCGGGAGGACTGTGAACGCGACATCCACCGGCACGGCATCGACAGCTCGTCAATCGGCGATCGTCGCTGCGGTCGTGTTTGCGCTCACGTTGCTCGTGTATCAGGCGTCACCGCGCAGCATTGACGGCCAAGACACGCTCGACATGGCGCAGACGTGGCTGCGGCACGGTATAGCAGCGTCAACGATCCTGAGTTCGCCGCGTCAGCTTATTGAGTCGGACGGTCAAGGCGGCGAACTCTACCTTGTTCGCCCGGACGGCGAGCGCACGAGCAAGAAGGGTATCCTGCCGTCGATCGCGCTCGTCCCGCTGCTGATCGCGCCTACAGTCTGGGACGACTTGCCCACGCGTGCCGTCGCAATGCTGCTCAATCCGCTGGTTACGGCGGCCACCTGTGGCGTGCTGTACGCCATCTTGCGCCGCATGCGGTTCAACGGGCGCATCTCTGCGGTGTCCTCGCTGCTGTACGGCGTAGGCACGATGGCGCTGGTGCTTGCCGGGTCGCTGTTTGGCGAGCCGCTGGCCGCGTTTCTGCTCTTGGCCGGAGTGGGCGCCCTGCTCGAGTGGACGCGCCGGCGCGACCTGCGCTGGCTGATCCTCGCTGGCGCGGCGTTCGGCCTCACGCAGGGCGTTAACTTGACGTATACCGCGCTTGTCGGTGTCGCGGGCCTCGTTGTGATCGGGCGCGGCGGCGTCCGGTCGGCACTCGGGTTCGGAGTCCCGGCGGCACTTGCGCTTGCGCTCGTCTTGCTTGACAACCTCGCACGGTTCGATGCGCTAACAGGCTACCGCCTCGGCCAAAGCGAGGGCTTTACGACACCGTTGGCGCTCGGACTGTACGGCAACTGGCTGAGCCCGTACCGCGGTGTGTTCTGGTACAGCCCGCTCATGCTGTTGGCAGTTTGGGGAAGTATTGGAAGTCTGTTACGACGCCGTGCAGGCACTGCACTGCGGACGTGGCTAGCGCTTGCGTTGGCGTTGACCTTCGTGCAGTCGATCGTCTACGGCCTGTGGTGGGCATGGGACGGCGCATATGGCTGGGGGCCGCGCTTTCTGCTGCCAATCCTGCCGCTGTGGATACCGTTCGTCGCAGCCGCGATTCGCGGCCTGTGGATCCATCGGCCCGGCCAGATTCTCGTTGGCGCAGTCGCCGCTTTTTCGATTCTGGTGTCCGTCCTCGGTGCGGTTACCGACTACGTGCCGTATTACGAAGGGCGTGCCATCAGCCCTGCGCTCGACCCGTCCGAGCCGATGTTTGCGGCTGCGTTGGATCAGATCAGGCAGGGCGCGGTGCTGACCCCGGCGTGGCTCGAATACGGCGTGGATGGAGTGCATTTCGCTGCGGTGGGCGCGATCCTGATCGCTGCATGGGCGGCGTGGCGCTTTGGCGGCCGTGCAGCGTTGATCGCCCTGACGTGTGTCGCGCTTGCTGGAAGTGCGGTCATTGCGCTGAGGCAGCAGGCCCGGCCTGATTGGGCGGTGGTGCAGCAGATCCGCCATGACCTGATCCCGGCGGCGCCCGCGCTCGTCGGTTCGTTCGAGATCGGCCCGCTGCTAATGGACGTCAACAACGACCAGCGGTTCGTGGTGACCAACCCGCAGGCGCCGGTGGGTCATCCGCCGGTGAAGGCGCAAATTGACGCGTTGAGCGGCGATCTGATGTGGTACGTGACATGGTTTCTGCCGGGCGACCCGTCAAACTGGATCGAGGAGTCGCTGTGGCGCGACTCCGCTTTTGTGCGCGAGACAACCGCCGCTGGGCACCGCGCGCTGCTGTTCGACACCTCGCCGCTGCCGGAGGCCGATCAACCCGGCGGATGGTCGTTCGGCCCGATCACGCTGGCGCGTTACGGTGTAGACTGGTCGGGAAGCCGGCTCTCAGTCGTGCTGGAGTGGACCGCGACTGAGTCGCTTAAGGCAGACCATGCGTGGTTCGTTCACGTCGTTGGGCCGGACGGGCAGATCATCCAGCAGCAAGACCGCCCGCCGCTCGGTGGATATGAACCGACTTCGACGTGGACCGCAGGCGAAACGGTGCGGGATTCGCTGGTGTTCGTGCTGCCGGATTCTGTCGACATTTCACAATGCACACTGCGCATCGGATGGAGCACAATCTCCGAGTCTGCGACTGGACCCGAGGGATCGGACCTCGAGGACCCATTCATCGTCATTCCGCTTGGCTAAGGGGCAGGTGATGGAAGCCATAACGAAACTCGAAGTGGTCAGTGTGCCGGCGAGCCTGATTCGCGACCGCATCGACGAGTTCGTGGAGCTCCTGCGCGACTCGGTCGATGGCGGCTCGTCTGTCAATTTTCTTCCACCGCTGGATGAGGGGCTTAATCGCCGGTTTTGGGACCGCGTTGGCGGCGAGGTCGAGCGTGGCGAGCGGGTCGTGGTCTGCGGAATAGTCGACGGGCGCGTGGTGGGTTGCGCGCATCTCGCGATGGCCGGTCAGCCCAATGGCGCGCACCGCGCAGAGGTGCAGAAAGTGCTCGTGTTGACGTCCATGCGCCGGCGCGGGATTGCACGGGTGCTGATGGCGGCGATCGAGGACGAAGCACGCAAGGCGGGGCGGTGGCTGCTGGTACTCGACACCGAACTGGGCAGCGGCGCGGAGCAGATGTATCCGCTACTGGGATACATTCGGGCCGGCGAAATCCCGGTTTTTGCGCGCGCAGCCAACGGGGAGTTCATCTCGACGGTGTTGTTCTACAAGCTGCTCAACCACTCCTTCGGGCCATGACACTGCTGCACCTCCACATCGACGTCTGCGCCGACATCGAATGGCTCGTTGAAGCGCTTGACGAAGCGGAAGAAGGCAGCGAGCGAATCCGGCGCGCATTGGCCGAACCGGCGGTCTTGGCGTATGCCGCATCGGTCGCCGATCAGCGAGTCGCGGCGCTGGTCATGCGCTGGGACACGGACGAGTCGGAGATCGTCTACGTGGCGGTGCAGCCGGCTGTCCGGGGCAAGGGAATCGGGAAGGCGATCGTGCTGTGGAGCGTCGCGGAAGCCCGGCGGCGCGGGGTGGCGAGCGTGATCGTCGGAACAGGCAACTGCAGCCTCGACAACATCGCGTTCTACCAGAAATGCGGCTTTCGCATGCACGCGGTCAAGCGCGACTACTTCGCCTACATCGACCCGCCAGTGGTCGAGAACGGGATCCTGTTGCGCGACATGCTGGTGTTCAAGATCGACTTGGTCGCACGTTAGCCCACTCCATGACGACGACTGGCGTCTGCCCCTTGCTCAGATGCACACTGCGAATGAGCGATTGAGCGCCGACTCGTCACTCATCACTCACAACTCATCACTCAGTTGATGCACCCAGCGCGCGCGTTGAGGGCGTACTGGCGCAGTTCGGGGCGAATGCGCGGATGCGAGTCTAGGAATCCGTCGATGATCTGCACGGCGCTCTCACGCGGGTTAACGACATGGCCGAGGCCGTGCAAGGCGCTTTCGCGGACGGCGTCGTGGTCAATAGTGAGCTGCTGCTTCATGACATCGAGCAGCGAGCGGTCCAGCGCCGTCAATCCGTTCATGCCGATCGCGAACGGGAAGATGTCCCACCACATATAGCACACGCGGTTGAGCGGTTCGGCGCCGGCCTCGTCCAGGTGCCCGAGCACCGGTCTGCAGCGCGGCGCAAGGTAATCGCGAAACAACGTGACGATGGACTCAAGACAGCCTGCAACAGGAGCGCTGTCTGCTGGGAACTGCGAGAGCACGTGAAAGACTCCGGACGATCCAGCCAGTTCCCAGAGCGCCTCAGCGACATGGTCTTCTTGGAACCGGGCGAGGGCAGTGTCCGCCGTTTGGAAGGCGCGTGTCACATACTCGAGTTCAATCTCAGGCGGCAGGTTGCACCAGTAACCGGCGGCGTTATGCGGCCACATGCCGGCATGTTCGGATTGGGCGGTCGAGAACCACGTGTCGAGCCAGAAATCGTAGGTGCAGTTGGTCAGTCGTTCGTCGTTCATCGGTGTCTAAACGTCAATCCATCCGATACGGCCGGGGTAGTCAATGTGCAGCACGGCGCGATCCAGCACGCCTTCGAAACCAATCAGCGCGACTTCGGTATCTGCGAACCAGCATGGTGCGGTAATGACTTCCGATACGTTGCCTTCCAAATCCTCGAACTGAAGGGCAATACGTGCTTCTACAGCTTCAAACGAATGCCTGGTGATTCCCGCTTGCTCAAGCGAAATCCGCGTCTGCGGTGATCCGGCATCTTCAAGCAGGTCCAGAATTTCAAGCGGAAGGAGTGAGATTTGAGCACCGGTATCCACCACCGCTGTCAGTCTGTAGGCTGACTCGTGTCGAGTCTTTAGTCGACAGAACACCTCGACGAAACCCTTCGCGTAGAACCTGAGGTTGATTCGTGTCACCGCGTGGAGCCCGAACGGACAACTCCGAACAACACCGCCTTACTTCGGTCGACCAGCTTGTGAATCGCCGGAGTGATTGCGTCCTCGCCCTTATCCAACTTAGTCTCTGCGTCTGAAACCGCATCCGCAATTGTCGTCCCTGATCCAACGACTTGTCGTCTATAGATCAGAACGTAGCAATCTCCGTATTGCGTGAAAAGGCGGTCTTCGTTCTCTCGCCCCCACGCCAAATCTTCCAGCTGCTGCTGCGGCGGATTCGAGGCATCGACCGTGATGCGAACACGTTTTCCGTTCATAGAAAGGTTCCCTGTACAATAGACTCATTATACCCATCAACGGGGACCACCGCGTGATGTCTACCCAACTCTCTGCCCCCATCGCCTTGCAGGATTTGGCCGCGCCTGACGGCGTTTGCTTTGGCTGCGGCTCGGCCAACAAGGATGGGCTGCAGATCAAGAGCTTCTGGGATCCGGACGGCGTGCATGTCGTGATGACGCACATACCCGAACCCAAGTACTCGGGCTGGCCGTCTTTGGTCTACGGCGGCCTGATCGCCATGCTGATCGACTGCCACTCGAATTGGACCGCGATGGCGCACCACTACCGCGCCGAGGTCCGCGAGGCTGGCTCGCAGCCGCGCATCGACTGCGTCACCGGCACGCTGACGGTCAAGTACATCAAGCCGACGCCGTTGGGCGTCCCACTGAACTTGCGCGCCCGCGTCGAGGGCGAGGTTGGGCGCAAGACGCGCGTCTTGTGCGAGGTCTACGCCGGCGATGTGTTGACCGCCGTCGGGGATTCCGTGTTTGTGCGGGTCGACGTCGGGCATCTCGCGCAGACCGCCCACGCCAAGGGCGAGTAAGCGCCCTAACCGCGCTTGAGCCGCGCGAGACGTTCTGCGGCCTGCTCCAGTGTCGCGTCGTTCTTGCAAAACGCGAATCGCACGTGTTTCGAGCCGAGATGCTTGTGCCCGGCGCTGTAGAACGACGTCGGCGGGATGGTCGCGACGCCGACCTGCTCGATGAGGTGTCGGCTGAACGCGACGTCGTCACCGTCGAACACGCTGCTGAAATCGGCCATCACGAAGTATGTCCCTTGCGGCGTGACGTAGGACAGGCCGGCGGCGTCGAGACCTTGCAACATCAGGTCGCGCTTACGTGTGTAGAGCTCGCGGTATTCTTCGTAGTACGTGCTGTCGAGCGTGAAGGCGAACGCGACAGCCCGCTGTGCCGGGTGATTGGCCGCAAATGCGATGAACTGGTGGGCCTGCCCGACACCTTTGATCAATTCCGACGGGCCGTATGCCCAGCCAATTTTCCATCCGGTCATGCCAAACGTCTTTCCCGCACTCCCGATCGTCACGGTGCGATCGAACATGCCCGGCAGCGTGGCGATTGCGACGTGCTGTGCGTCGTCGAAGACGAGATGCTCGTAGACCTCGTCGCTGATGACGGTCGCGTCGAACTCCTTGGCGAGGTCGGCGATCAGGGATAGTTCGTCGCGGGTATACACGCGGCCGGTGGGGTTATGCGGGGTGTTGATCAGGATGGCGCGGGTCTTGGGCGAAAACGCCGCGCGCAGCTCGTCCGGATCGAACGTCCAATCTGGCGCGTGCATGGGCACGAACACCGGAGTCGCGCCGGCCATCAGGATGTCGGGTACATAGCTGTCGAAGAATGGCTCGATGACGATTACTTCGTCACCGGGGTCGACAAGGCCCATGATCGACGCGAAGATCGCCTCGGTCGCGCCCGGTGTCACGACAACGCCTTTAGCCGGATCGACGGAGAGACCATAGCTGCGGGCCGCGTGGTTGGCGATCCCCTGCCGCAGCTCCGGGATGCCCGGCCCGGGCGGGTATTGGTTGCTCTTCCCTGAACGCAGCGCCGCGACCGCGGCTTCGATCGCCGCCGCGGGCCCGTCGAAGTCGGGCATGCCTTGGCCGAGGTTCAGTGCATTATGCTGCTGAGCAAGCTGGTTGATTTCGGTAAAGATCGTCGTCCCGAACGGCACGACACGATCTGCGATGCGCGGCATGAGACAATCTCCCCCGTGTGGCTAGGCCGATATTATCGCTTAGGCGGTGCGCCGACTCAAGCGATCCACGTTAGTCCATCGACTCGAGTTGGCTGCGCAGGGCTGCAGGTTCCGTGACCGGCAGCTTACACGCGAACTGCCGGCACACATACGCGGTTGGCTTGCCATCGCGCTGCGCACGCCCGGCCAGCAGCGGGATCGGATGGTCGACCGGGGCATCCGATCCCGCGTGCGCGGCGATCAGGTTGGGCCGATAGGCCGACCACGCCTCGCGCGTGAGCGCGCGCATGGCCGGCGACTCGTTCGGTCCGACCAGCGCCAGCTCGATCATGCCGCCGGCAAGCAGCTCGACCGCGCCAAGCGACTCGCCGAACGCCTGCGGATACTCGCTCATGCCGCTGACCAGCAGACGCAGCGCGGCGCGTGCGGCGTCATCGTAGCGAGGATCGCCAGTGTAAGCGGACAGCAGCGCCAGCACGCGGCACAGCTTTCCGCTGCCGGACGGCACGGCGTTGTCCTGCAGGCTCCGCGGGCGGACGATCAACGCTTCGTGATCGTCGCTGACGTCGAAGAAGCCGCCGTCCTCGGCCCGGAAGTGCGCCAACGCGCGATCGGTCAACCCGCGCGCGAGGTCAAAGTGCGCCGGATCGAATGTCGTCATGTACAGATCGAGCAAGCCCTCCGCGAGGCACGCGTAGTCTTCGAGTACGCCGTTGAGCTTTGCTTTGCCGTGGTTGTACGTGCGCAGCAGGCGCGGACCATTGGCCGTCTGATCAACCATCGTGGACGTCAGGAACTCGCCGGCACGAATTGCTGCTGAACGATAGTCGTCACGGTCGAGGACGCGTGCCGCTTCGGCAAGGCTGCCGAGCATCAGACCGTTCCACGCGGTGAGGACCTTGTCGTCGAGGCCGGGATGGATGCGGTGCGACCGCGCGGCGTACAGCGTGTGCTTGATCCGGTCCACGGCGGCAGCGAGATCGTCAGCCGACATGCCGAGTTCGGCGGCGACGTCCTCCGGTTCGCGCGGGACGTTCAAGATGTTCTTGCCCTCGAAGTTGCCGCCCGGCGTCATGCCGTAGAAGGCGATGGCAACGCGTGCGTCGTCTGCGCTCAGCAGGGACTCGATTTCGGGGATCGTCCAGACGAAGAACTTGCCTTCTTCGCCTTCGCTGTCGGCATCGGTGGCGGAGTAGAAGCCGCCTTCAGGGGACGTCATCTCGCGCAGGATGTAGTCGTAGGTCTCCTCGGCGATCGCTTTGAAGAACCGGTCGCCGGTCACCTGCCACGCGTGCAAGTACAGGCGCGACAACTGCGCATTGTCGTACAGCATCTTTTCGAAGTGCGGGACGAGCCACTTCTCATCCACACTGTAACGCGCGAAGCCGCCGCCGATCTGGTCGTACATGCCGCCACGCGCCATCTTGCGAAGCGTGTGCGTAACGACGTCAAGCGGGTCCGTGTTGCCAGTACGGACGTAATGCGCCAGCAGAAAGGCGAAGTTCATGGGCTGCGGGAACTTGGGCGCACCGCCGAATCCGCCATTAATCTCGTCGAATCCACCCACCAGCTTGTAAACAGCGCGATCGAGAAGCGTGGTGGTCAGGTCGTCGGCAGACGTGCCCACGTCGAGCAGGCTGTTGTCGAGCGCTTGGGTGAGGCTCGCTGCCGCCTGTTCGACCTCGGCTCGACGATTGGCGTAGGCGTCGTGAATGGCGTGCAGAATCTGGGAGAACGACGGCATTCCGTAGCGCGGCTCGCGCGGGAAGTACGTGCCGCCCCAGAACGGCCTGCCGTCCGGCAGCAAGAAGACCGTCATCGGCCAGCCACCATGACCGGTCATGGCCTGTACGGCGTTCATGTAGATGTCATCGACGTCGGGGCGCTCCTCGCGGTCGACCTTGACGTTTACGAACAAACTGTTCATCAACGCGGCCGTCTCAGGATGCTCGAAGCTCTCATGGGCCATGACGTGGCACCAATGGCACGCGCTGTACCCCACCGACAGCAGAACAGCCTTGTCTTCACTGCGGGCGCGTTCAAATGCCTCGTCGCTCCATGGGTACCAGTCGACCGGGTTGTCGGCATGCTGGCGCAGGTAGGGCGAGGTCTCTTGAGCGAGTCGGTTGGGCATCGGGCAGGTTCCTTCCTGTACTTTGGTCTAGTTTAACGGTCGATTCGCCGTAGTTCACTGGCAAGCCGGGGATGTTCACGGCATACTCATACCGTCATTCAAGTTTTTTCAAATGGAGGGTGAGATGCGATATAAGCTGCTGGGTCGAACTGGATTACGCGTGAGTGAGCTGTGCCTCGGGACGATGACGTTCGGCGAGGATTGGGGATGGGGAGCGAGTATGGACGTCAGCCGGCAGATCACGGAGAAATTCCGTGAGGCCGGCGGGAACTTCATCGATACGTCGTGCAACTACACCAACGGGACGAGCGAGAAGTTCGTCGGCGAGTTCACGAAGGGGGAGCGCGACTGGTGGGTGATCGCCACCAAGTACACGCTCATTGAGAATCGCAACAACCTGAACACTGGCGGCAACCACCGCAAGAACATGATGCGCTCGGTCGAGGGCAGCCTGAGGCGCTTGCAGACCGAATACATCGACCTGCTGTACCTCCACATGTGGGACTTCACGACGGCGCCGGAGGAAGTGCTGCGCGCCGTGGACGACCTGATCCGTCACGGCAAGGTGCTGCACTTCGCCTTCAGCGACACGCCGGCGTGGGTCGTCTCGTATGCGGTCGCGAAGGCCGACGACTTTGGCTGGACGCGCCCGTGCGCGATGCAGGTGCCGTATTCGCTCGCCGACCGTGCGATCGAACGGGAGGTTGCGCCGATGGCCCGCTTTCACGATATGGCGCTGCTGCCATGGGGCGTGCTGGAGGCGGGCGTCCTGACCGGCAAGTACAGCGACCCGAACAATACCGATCCCAAGCGCAACCGCGAGATCAGCGACAGCGAACGCGCAATGGGCGAGGCGGTCGTGGCGATTGCCAGGGAGATCGGGCGTTCACCGGCACAGGTCGCGCTCAATTGGGTGCGCCAGCAGTCCGGCACCGTGATCCCGATTCTGGGCTGTCGCAAGGTCGCGCATCTCGAAGACAACCTCGGATGTCTTGAATTCAGCCTGTCCGACGATCAGATGGCTGCACTGAGCAAGATCAGCGGATTCCGGTCGGAGTTCCCGATGGGCTTCCTGCGCAGCGACGGCGTCCTGAGCCTTTCGCTCGGCAATCTCTCCGACAAGCTTGATATCAAGCCGATATAATCCGGACAGGAATATCGGTTTGGCTAGGAGGTCGGGGTGGCCGGAGAGAAGTCGCGTGACCTAATCGACCGCGTACAGGAGCACGAGCGTGCGTGGGGCAATGAGGGATATCCAGATCGCCCGTCGCTTGCCGACGTACTCAACGCACCGGTCGTTGCGTTCTGGCATGTGGTGAAGGCAGGCAAACCGGCCGAACGACAAATCATCACGCTGCACGAAGACCTTTCTACACTTGAGCAGTGGTATGTGAAGGCCGTCATGCGGTCGGCGGTTGCGCTGCCGGACCGGCTGCTGGCGGCCGCCTATCTGGACGGGCGTAGAGTTCGAATCAAGGATGTGACAGTAACGTTCGAGGTCGAGGATGATTCGCGATCCAAGGGCACACGCCGGCTCTGATCAACTAGCCGAGCTTAACGGTCGTGCGGCAATAATACGTTACAATTCGTAGCATGGTGTGTACACGCGTTGTGAGGGACTGCCACCATGCGAGGATATGGAGCGTTTTGGATTAGCAGCGTCTTGCTGCGAAGCCTGGCAATCGTGGTCGCGCTCGGAGTTCTGATCAGCGCGGGCTTTGATTCACCACTGCGTCCAAGTCCGTTCAACACACGTATGGTTACAGTCTACTTCCTTCAGGCTCCGATCGAGGTCGATCGAACGCTCTTCGTTGCCGCTTCTCTGGTCTGGCGTTTGATAGTGGGACTATCATTCGCCGCCCTGCTGTGGACGGCAGGCGTGGGAATTTGGGCATTAGGCGAAGTCCACATTTTCTCAGGTGATGTATACAGCTACTTGAAGCGGAGGGCACGGCGTGAAGCAGAACGCCGAGAACAACTGGAGCGATATCGTCCGGAACCGCAGTTCTCGAACAGTCCGCCGCCCCCTGAACGATTCCGCAAGCTGCGCAATCGTCGCCCGGCGGACTCACGGTCTGACGCCGTAGAGTCATTTCGTGAACGCGAACCGCTCTCTGGAAGAACGCGCAGGGATAGTCCTGATGCTGATCTCGCACCCGAGCCACAAGAGGCAGAGCATCGGCCGCGTCCAAAACAGCAGCGCCCACTTACGCCGAGGGAACTCGGCGCAGTCAAGGATTATCGGCTGTATCGACGATCCGTACGGCGGACCAACGAGGACGAACTTTAGACTCCGCTGCTGCCGACCAGCGCAAGCAGCTTGGTGACGGTGTTCCAGCTGCGCCCGGTGCCGAGGGTCTTGAGTCGCCGCTCAACGAACGCATTGTCGAGCTTCGAGGGTCCCATGCCGTCGGGATAGAACGCATACAATGTATCCCCGCGAACTTGTAACTTTTCCGGCCCGGCGTGAGCTTCGTGCAAGGCGGCGATGCGGTCATCCGACGGCGTCTCACGCAGGAACGTGACGAGAATCCTGCTCGGTTCGGCAAGCTGCTCAGGCGTGAGCGGTACGCCTGCGACGATCTCTGCGAGGCGCTGCCCGCTCCGCAGCATGACTTTCGACTCGAACCCGAAGTGGTGAACAATGGCGGCTTCAAGCTTCGACGTCAGCCCCGAAGCATCCGCCGTGTCCGACTCGAAAACGACGTTGCCGCTCTGGAGTAGGGTGGACACCGACCGCAGTCCAAGCGCCTCGTACAAGCCTTTGAGGTCGGCCATCTTGATCCTCTTGTTCCCGCCAACGTTGATACCTCGCAGCAGTGACACGTAGACCGGCATGGTGTTCGCCTCCCATTGCTGTCGACCACGAATCAAAAGCGGGATACGTTCAGGTATCCCGCCGCTGTGCCCCCCGTAGGACTCGAACCTACAACCAATTGATTAAGAGTCAACTGCTCTGCCAATTGAGCTAGGGAGGCGTTGTATGGAACATTATAGGTCAATCGCTTTCCGCGTCAAGACCAAACAGAGCGACGGCGCTTGCCTGACGCCCGGCCTACGCCGGTAGAAATCAGGCTATAATTGTGCGACTTCAGACCATATGTTCCGTAAGGCATCCAGACCCGACGATGGCAAATTCGCGATCCCGCCCGCCGCAGCAGCCACATCACCCGCGCGGCCCGCGCCCTGAGCGCCCCTTTGAGGAGCGCGCCTTGCATACCCAGCAGCAGGCCCAGAACACGCTGCCGATGGGGGCTGCCCGCCCGCCGTCATATGCCACGCGCCCGCCCGGCCCGCCGCCCGTGCTCCCGCGCATGCCCGCTGCGGCGCACAAGCCGCGTCCGGGCATCCCGTTGTGGCTAATCGCAGTAGTGGCGCTTGGCGTCTCGACGGTGTTCGCCGGCGTCTTTGCGCTGATCCTCGGCGTGTCGTTGGTCAACGGCGACAATATCCTGCCCGGGGTACGCGTAGGCGGCGTATCGGTCGGGGGGCTATCGGTCATCGAAGCGGAGCAGCGGTTGACGAGACAGTGGCCGGTGGTGCTGCTGCAAGACCGGGCGACGGATCGCCAGTGGCAGATTGAACCCGCGCGGCTCGGACTGATCGTCGATCCGGCGGCGAGCGCCGCCCGTGCGTTCGGCTATGGGCGCGTGTCGGGCAACGCGGTTGCTGGAATCCTTGGCGCCTCGGTGACCCCTGTGCTGACGTTCGACCCTGAGGCCGCGCGCAGCGGGTTGGCGAGCCTCGCCGATCAGGTGACGCAGCCCGCTGTCGATGCGCAGATCGCGCTGGTTGACGGACGGGTTCAGGCGCTTCCCGCACGCGATGGACGCGCGATCGACGTTGAGGGCACTGCCGAGTTGATCGCAACCGACCCGGTCGGCTGGCTGGAGCACGGCGAAATCCCGATGAGGATGGTGGCGCTGGCTCCGGCGATCACCGATGCCGCGCCAATGGTGGCCGCGGCCGAGGCCTTGCTGGCCAATCCACTGACGATCGACGTGTACGATCCGCGCAGCGGCGGCGTCTCGCAGTGGACTGCCGCGCCGCAGAGCTGGGCGGGGTGGCTGCGTGCCGCGTCTGATTCGAACGCACCGGGCGGACTGCGCCTGAGCCTCGAGGATGACGCGCTGCGCGGGTTCCTAGCGCAGGGCCAAGCGCGCCTCGAAAACGACCAGTACATCGATGTCGACGCCGTGGTCGAACGGATTCAGGCGGCTATCGGCCAGCGCAACCCGCGTGTGACCGCACGCGTCTACCACCGTGACCGGCAGCGCGTCGTGGTGTCCGGCGAGACGATCATCAGCATCGCCTATGACGAAGGCGTGCCGTACCCGTGGATCCAGCAGGCCAACGGCGGCATCCAGCTCGTTAACGCCGGGCAGACCATTACCATTCCGTCGGTCGACCATTTCATGCCGTTCGAGCCAGTGCCGGGCAAGCGCATCATCGTGAGCCTGAGTCAGCAGCGCGTGTGGGTGTACGAGAACGGCGCGGTCAAGTGGGAGTGGCCGGCCAGCACCGGGATCTCCAGCAGTCCAACGTGGCCCGGCATCTATCAGATCATCTCGCACGTGCCGAATGCCTACGCAGGCAACTGGAATCTGTGGATGCCGAACTTCATGGGCGTGTATCAGCCGATCCCCGGTGCCGATTTCACAAACGGGTTCCACGGCTTTCCAACGCGTGGCGGCGGGCAGATCCTGTGGGAGAACAGCCTCGGCACGCGCGTGACTTACGGCTGTATTTTGCTCAGCAACACGAATATCCAGCAGTTGTACGAGTGGGCCGAGGACGGGGTCGTCGTCGAGATTCGCGCCTAGTGGTGGTGGGTATGGCCGCGCTGAAAGGGCCGGCGCATACGTTGAAATGGACGCCGGAGCAGGCGGAAGCGGCGCCATCCGCCGGGTTCACGCGGTTCGCGCGGCAGCGTGCCGTGGCGTGCGCGGAAATCGACCCAGAAACTGGCAACCGTATAATAGATCGGGAAGTACAGGCTGAGCAGCACGAGCGACGGGTCCGGCCGGTGCTGGCCAAGCATCACCAGCAGCAGGATGAACCAGATTGCGACCAGCGGCCACGTCACGCGCCACAAAATCTGATTCTTGCTCGGGTAGAGGTATCGGGTCGGGATGAAGGTGAGGACAGCCGGGACGACGACCATGGCGATGGCAATCGGCGCTGCCGGCTCAAGCCAGAACATATAGAGCGCGACGACGTTCCAGTAGCTCGGAAACCCGAGAAAGAACGAGTCGGGCGTCTTCATGTCGACCTGTCCGTAGGCGTACAGCAGCGCCGCTGCCGGTACGAGCGCCCAGAACGGATGGGGCAGTAGGCCCTCGTTGGCCATGATGAAGATCGGGATATAACCGTACGTCAGAAGATCGATGGCGTTGTCAAGCGAGGCACCGTCGAAGCGTGGCAGGACTTCCCATACCTTCACACGGCGGGCGAGGATGCCGTCGGTGCCGTCTATGATCATGGTGACGACCAGCAGGCCGAACGCGCCGCGAATGTCGCCGGATGCGGCTAACAGCAGGGCCATGACCCCGATCAGACCGCCAAGGCCGGTGTAGAAGTGGACTGCCCACGCTGCTGCTTTTCGCACGACTGATCTGCCCCTAGAAACGAAAGCGCCCGCGGAATGGCGGGCGCATGTTGGCTGTTCTTGCCCTGAGGGTTTAGGTCAGGCGGTTGTAGAACTCGACGACGAGCTGAATGTTGACCTGTACCGGAATCTCTTCCTGCTCAGGCATGCGGCTCAAGGTCGCGGTCAACGCGGTCTTGTCGGTGAGCAGATACTCAGGCGGATTGACCGACGACTCCGACCATTCGACCACATGGACGTTTTTGCGCATCTTCTCGGTCAGGCCAATCGTGTCGCCCACGCGCACGGCGTACGACGGCAGGTTCACTACCGAGCCGTTCACCGTGACATGACCGTGGCTGACCAGCTGACGGGCGGCCCAAATCGTAGCGGCGAGGCCCGAACGGTAGACCATGTTGTCGAGCCGGGTTTCGAGCAGCGCCATCAGGTTGCTGCCGGTACGGCCGGTCAACCGGGTCGCGCGGCGGTAGTACGTACGCAGCTGACGCTCGCGGATGTTGTAGATGAACGACAGCTTCTGCTTTTCGTCCAACTGCGTGCCGTAGTCGCTGCGACGGCCGCTCTTGAACTGCTTTTCCTTGCCGTGCTCGCCGGGCGGATACGACCGCTTGTCGAGGATCTTCTGATACTTGGCGCGCGGGATCAGCACCTCACCGAAGCGGCGCTGAACCTTCGCCTTTGGGCCGTGATACGATGCCATCCTGTGCGTGATTCCTATCCTAAGCGAAACAACCGGAAATAAGCCCGGTCGGTTCCTATCAAACGAAGCGAAGGGCCAGTATAGCGGCTTTTTACCGCAATGCTAGGGGGAATTCTTCGCGTGTGCGGCCGCCGCGCAAATCAGCTCAGCGGCTCTTTGTAAATGATGTAGCGGCCCATGTCGTCACCGACGCCGATACACGTCGACATATCAACTTGGAATTCGCGCCCGCCGCTCACCCAGCGCAAACCTTCTTGCAGTAGGCCCTGACCGACATGGCAGATCGGCTTGTCCGATTTGCGCTGCCAACACATCGGGCAGCGTTCCAGCGTGTAGATCATCCGGTCGGTGCCTTCTTCGTGCACGTGCGAGATCTGATCGCTGAACTGGTTGAAAATGTTGGCCATCGACGGCAGGCCGATGCGCAGTTTGGCGCTGAGCGGCAGCACCTTGAAGGCAAGATCGCTCACGCCGGCCAGCGCGCCAAACCCGCGCAAGGCTTCGGCGAACGTCGCGCGGCCTGCACGCAGAGCAAGCGCCCGCCCACCGCGCGCACCGTACATATCCTCAAGCGCCTCGGTCAGCGACGAAAAGTCCGCGAAGTCGAACCCCTTCTCCAAGTTGTCGGGGGGATAGTTGCCAACGTAGTTCTGCAAGCCCGCGCGGTTGAGCACCGTGTTCAGGCCGTTGGTCCCCATGACGTCTTCCATCGACTCAAGAATGATCTTGGCGAATTTGTTGGGGTAGTAGTAGCCGCTCTTGTCGCGAGCCATCGCTTGCGGACCTCCAGAGTGTGTGGTGGGAATGACACCTACGGATGCCGGGCCATTCTACGCTAGAAAAGTATATCAAACGACAGGCTATTCCCCAACAACCTAGCGTTAAGGCTTTGCGCTGTCACTCGACATAGTTAGCCGGCGAACACGACCAGAGGATCGTCAGCCTGTGGGCGCGGATCGGCAGGCAGGCGACCCTGCATGCTGTACGGCGTCGTGTGCACGATCTCGACATCGACAAGCTGGCCCTGCCAGTCGGCGGCGTCCTCGAAGAAGACGAGCTTGTTCTGCGGGGTGCGTCCGCGCCACTTGCCGTTGTGTTGATCCTCGACCAAGACTTGCACCGTCTCGCCGAGCCAGCGCGCGTTACGCTCGCCCAGCACGCGCTTCTGCAGCTCTTCGAGCATATGGTGGCGGCGAACCTTCTCCTCGTCGGGAACGTCGTCTTCCATCTTGCGCTCGCTGACGGTGTTGGGGCGCGGGCTGTAGCGGGCGAGGTGCGCCTTGTCGAGTTTGAGGTCGTCCAGAAGCTGGTACGTCTCCATGAACTGCGCCTCGGTCTCGCCGCAGAAGCCGACGATGATGTCGGTGTGAATGGCGACGTCGGGGATGCGCTGGCGAATATCCTCGATCAGGGCGCGGTACTGCGCGTTGGTGTAGCCGCGTTTCATGCGCGCAAGAACGGCATCCGAACCGGCCTGAGCCGGCACTTCGATCACCGGCATCACGCGCGGCAGTTCGGCCACCGTGTCGAGCAGGCGCGGAGTCATCCAGTTGGGGTGGCTGGTCAGGAAGCGAATGCGATGGACTCCGTACTCCTCGGCGGTGTCGTGCACGACCCGCAGCAAGTCGGCCAAGTCCGGGCCGTCGGCGATGTCCTTGCCGTAGCGATCGACGATCTGCCCGAGGAGCGTGACTTCCTTGACGCCTTGCAGCGCGAGGCTGCGGACATGCGCCACAATTTCACCGACCGGGCGTGAACGCTCAATGCCGCGGCGGAACGGGATGATGCAGAACGTGCAGGCGTGCGAACAGCCATAAACGACCGGAACGTGAGCACTGATCAGCCCGCCGGCCTCGTGCGCCGGCAGGATCAGGTCGCCGTCCTGAATGGCGTCGCGCTTGAGACGCTCGTTGTACTCGGCGGCGACCGCTTCACCTTCCCAGCCGCGATCGCGAAGATACTCGACCATCGGGGTCGGTTCGCTAGGCGGCAGGAACACGTCGACCCACGGCAGGCGTTTGCGCATCCACAGCGGGTCTTTGACACCGACCATGCAGCCCATGACGCCGATGACCTTCTCGGGGTCGTTCTGCTTGACCTTGCGCAGCAGGTGAAGCCGGCCCATCGCTTTGTCTTCGGCAGACTGGCGCACGACGCACGTGTTGACCACGAAAATGTCCGCGTCGTCCTCATGGGCCGCGGCCTGATGGCCCATGCGCTCCAGTTCGGATGCAAGATGCTGGGTATCGGCTGTGTTCATCTGACAGCCGTACGTCCAGATGTGATACTTCATGACGTTGATGTCCCACGACCTTCGGTGGCCCGATTGTAGTTCAGGCGGCCATGCCCGTCAATCGGGGCCGGCTTCGCCTATTCGTCGGCCTGTTCAGCCGCGGCGTGGTCCACGCGCAGCATGCCGATCTTGGATGTATCGATCTGCGCGGGGGCAGGGTTGATATGCACAGGCACGCCCCACGACGCGACGACATCGGTGCGGAACTTGGCGACCTTGGACACGCCCAACTGCGCCCCGCCGAGGATCACAGGCTGCATGAAGGCGACCGCTTTCGGCAAGCTGCTGAACGCCAGCAGATGATCGTCGAACGTCGCCGCCTCCCACACAATCACGTCGTCGGCACGCATCGCCCACGCCGGCTTGTTGGGCGACTGGCGGATCAGCAGGTAGACGTACCGGCCGGAGTAGGAAGCGAGCGCACCGGTTGCGGTGTCCGGGTCCGCGGCGACTTTGATGCGCTGAAGGGTGTCGTCGGTCGTGTGCGGCTTTTCACCGCGCATGAGGACGCCGACCGGAAGAGGGCACTCGGCGGCCGTTTCGACCAGAATGCGTGTGTAACCGTACCGCTCAAGGGTTTCGACCTGCTCCGGTGCTGGATCGCCATCGACAGACAGAACGATCAGACGCCCGCCGGGGCGCAGCGCGGCAATTGCGCTGGCGAGCAGGTCGGGATCAAGGCCGTGATCAAACGCGACGACCGCATCAACAGGCTCGATCGCGGAGGCAGCAATGCCGCCCGAAACCTCGGTCACGTGGATTTCGGGCCGGCGCTCGTTGATGAGCGCATTGAGCCTGCCGCCAACATCGAGGACTCGCATAGCCGACTGACTCGGCGGTAGATGTTTGAGCATCGCCTCCGACAGCAGTCGTTCCACGCGCGGTGAGACCATCGATCAGCGTCTGCCTTTGTTACCAGAGGCAGCGATCGCGTCGTCCATCAACCCCAACAGTTCGTCCCACTCCTCGCGGAAGAAATGCAGCGTGACGGAGCCGAGCTCGAGATGAAATGTCTGCTCGCCGTCTGGCTCGACGGCGCTGTACGCGAGATAGTTCTCGGTCTCGGCGATGGTCTTGATCGAATCGGCGGCGTCGGCCATGGGGGTAATCCTCTATGGAGTCTCGGTCGGCACCGGGATCAGCAGGCGCTGGCCGACCGACAGTGCGTTGGGGTTCGTCAGGTTGTTCGCTGAGACGATGACGCTTTGGCCTACGCCGTAGCGTTCGGCAATCGCACCGAGCACCTCGCCAGACTGGACGATGTGGACGATGAACCCTTCCGGAACGTCCGGTGCGTCAGGAGCGTCGGCGCTCTCGGTCTCGTCTTCGTCGTTGCAGCCCGGGATGATCAGAATGTCGCCGGGGAAAATCGTATCGTTGGCGAGCTCGTTCGCCTCTCTGATAGCCGTGATCGTCGTGCGATTGCGCAGGGCGATGCTGTACAGCGTGTCGCCGCCGCGCACCTCATACTCGCAGGCCGAGTTGACGCCCGCCTCGTCGGCGTCGAAGAAGTCGGTCGGCGTGATCAGTCCGCCCGGCGTTATCGTCTCAGTCGGCCCAAGCGTAGGCGTGATGGTCGGGACGGTAAAGGTGCCGAGCGGCGAACCGGGCGTGATGAACGTCCGCGCAGGCGTGACGGTCAGAGACTGGCCCGACGCAGCTTCGGTAGCCAAGGTGCCCGGCGTCTCTGTCACCGCCAGAGTGATAAGCAGGGGGACCGTATTGGTCGGCCCGAGGACGCTGGTCACCGGCACAGACGTGATCCCCAATCCGGAGCTCGTTGCCGGGGCAAGCGTCACTTCGTCAAACGTTTCATCAGCCTGACGAAAACAGCCGCTCAGCACAACAGCGGCACACAATGCCAACACAGGCAATATCTTCGACTTGGACATACGCGTTCCCAAAAGGTCAGGAAACTGTAACAATTAGCATACCATCGGTGTAGCGGCGGGTGCAAAACAATTGTCTGCCGAATCGCAACGAAGTGGGCAAACGTGGGTTATTGGTAGTGATGAAACTCTTTAAGCGTGTCCCCAAACGGCCCAGCCTCAAAGACCTATCCGATGTGGAGTTGGTCGAGCATTGCCATACCGATCAAGCGGCGTTCGGCGAGCTGTACGAACGCTACGTCAAACGGATCTACAACTACATTTACTTCCGCACCGGCAGCGCACAAGACGCGGAAGACCTAACGTCGCGCGTGTTCTTCCGCGCGATGGGGCATATCGACTCGTACACTGACCGCGGCATCCCATTTCAGGCGTGGCTGTATCGCATCGCACACAATCTGACCGCTAACTGGCACCGCGATCAGGGCCGGCGCAAGATCGTTGCGCTGGAGGATTACATCGCCAGCGAGCTTGTGAGCGACGCGCCGGACCGCGCCGTGGAAGAACAGGAAGATGTCGATCGACTGCGGGCCATTGTCAAGACCTTGCCCGAGGAACGCCAACAGCTCCTGACGCTCAAGTTCGTCGAAGGGCTGTCCAATGCAGAAGTCGGCGCCATTATGGACCGCACCGAAGGCGCGGTGAAATCGTTGTACCACCGCACGCTGCTGGCGCTGCGCGACGAAATGCAAAAGCCGTGGCCGGCCACTGACACGGCCCCGAAGGACGAGAAGTCGAAACGAAGGAAAGCGACCCGATGAACGTCGAAACACCCCTCGATGATGCACTCAATGCGATGACCGAGGCGCTGCTCGGCTCGTCGGGCGAGTCCGGCATGCGCCGCAGCGCGCGGGAGCATGATCAAGACCTTGTCGAGCCGTTTATTCCGATCCTGCTCGCGCTGCGGTCGATGTTCACGCCGGTCGAGCCGTCGCACAAGTTCGTGCGCGATCTACGCGCGGACCTGCTCGGGACGCCGGATCGGAGCGTGGTTGCGCGGGTTCGCGCGATGCCCCCGCGCGTGCAGTGGGCAGCCGGTGTCTTCGCGGTCGTGGGCGCCGTGCTGATCGTCCTTCGCTGGTTGACCGGCGTAGCGTCCAGCCGCGCCGAACGTGATCTGGAAGCGACGTCGCAAGAGGCGTAGGACGCCGCGAAAACTTGACCGAATCACAACGGCCCGGGGGCGATCCCTCGGGCCGTTGTATGTTGCGGGCCAGTCCTACGCGAATTTCTCGGGGTACAGCTCGCGCGCGATCTGCTCTTCTTGAGCAACCAGCGCACGAATGGCATCCAGACCTTTGCTCCAAAACGCCGGGTCGTTCAGGTCGACGTCGACCTTGGCGAGGATCTTGTCCGGGTAATCCGAACCGCCGGCGGCCAGCACGTCCACGTACTTGGGCGCGAATTCCGCGCCGCGCTCCAGATACAGGTTATACAGTGCCAGCACGAGCAGCTCGCCGAAGGCATACGCATACACGTAGCCCGGCGCCTGCAAAAAGTGCGGGACATAGCTCCACCACGCGCCATAATCGTCACGCAGATCGACGCTGCTGCCGAACATCGCGCGCTGCGTCTCGATCCACAGCTCCGAGAGCCGCTCATGCGAAAGCTCGCCCTCTGCACGGCGTGCGGTGTGCATCGCGTCCTCGAAGCGGTTCATGCTGATCTGGCGGAAAACGGTCGCGAACGTGCTTTCGACCTTTTCGAACAGCATCGCAAGGCGCGCTTCGGGATTCGGCTCCTTCTTCTGCAGGTCCTGGAACACCAACATCTCGGCGAAGACCGAAGCCATCTCTGCGGTTGTCAGCGGGGTGTACAGACCTTGCCACGAATGCGCCTGCCCGGACAGGTACATGTGCATGCCATGGCCGAGTTCGTGGGCGAGCGTCTGCACGTTGTCGGTCTTGCCGAGGTAAGTGAGGAATACAAACGGATGCGCACTGGGCACGGTCGGGCTGGCATACGCGCCGCCGCGCTTGTTGGGCATCGGCGCCGCGTGGATCCAGTTGTTGTCGAAGAACTTGCTGGCAGTGTCCTTCAACGTCGGGCTGAAGGCGTCGAACGCCTCGAGGATGATCTCGCGCGCAGTGCCCCACGGGTAAAACGCGTCAGACTCCTGAAGCGCAAGCGGAGCATAGCGGTCGTAGTCGTACAAGGTCTCGACCCCCAGCAGGCGGCGCTTGAGGTCGTAGTGCCGCGCGACGATATCGTAGCTGGCGGTCACGGCGCTGATCAGCGCCTCGACCACGCTGTCTGGCGCGAGGTTGGCGAGGTTGCGTGCCGAAATCCACGACTCGTACTCGCGGCGCTTGTCGTTCTGAGCCTTGTCCGCGGCCAGCACGTTGAAGATGTAGGTCAGTTCCATCGACTTCTCGCGCAGGGTCTTGGTCACCGCGTCTGCCGCACGGCGGCGCAGCTCGCGGTCGGGATCGCGCATCTTCTCCATGATCTGCGACTGCGTGAGCTTCTCGCCGTCCAGTTCGTAGCGCATCGCGCTGGTGATCTGGGTGAAGAAGCGCCCCCACGCCGCGTTGCCAGTCACCGACTTCTCCATCAGCAGCTGCTCTTCGATCTCGCTGAGCTGATGCTTCTTGTAGCGGCGCGCAGACTCGAGCTGGAAGCGGTACTTGGCGACCTGCGGTTCGACCATGATGTCCATGGCCTCTTCGTCGTCCATTTCGTTCCACTCAAGCTCGAAGAACACCATCTTCTGGCCGATCTCCGATCCGAACTCGGTCACACGCTGCACGAGTGCGCCGGCCTTCGGATCGATCGCATCCTCGCTGAACTTGAGGTACGCAAACGACGAGACGCGGCCCTCGAGGTCTTGGATTTCCTCGGACAGCGTGATCGCCGAGACGATCTCGTCGGCGCTGAGCGTGGCGACCTTGCCTTTGTAGCGCCGCGCGAACTCGTCGGCAAGCTCGTGCGTACGCTGGATATCGGCCTCGATTTGGGGATCTTCGAGGCTCGAATAGAATACGGAGAGATCCCAAACGACGTCTTCGGCGCCGGTTTGTTTGGCTTCCGCTGCGGGAGCATCGGTCATGCGGGGTATCCTTTCAAGCACGTTTGAATATTTTCAAATGATACGCGAGTTGTCGGCGCCGCGCCAGTATTCCAACGCAATGCTCACAATCGCGGCGGATCAGCCGCCGACCCATCCAAGCAGCCGGAACGAGCCGCGCAATGTGCCGGTCATGTTGCGCTGGTCATAGCCGTTGTTGTTGACGACGTAGACGTCCTCGCGTCCGTCGGGGGCGGTCGCTGAAGGCCGGCTGACGCCGACGAGCGCCGCCCATGTTCCGTCCCCGTTGAACACGGGCTGGCACATGCTGGTCGGGTTAGGAGGTAGCGGCGAAGCGGTATACACGAACTGCTGCTGCGCGACGGTTGCGGCCACATCGACCATTACGCGGCCGAAAGGACACTGTCCTGCCAGCCCGCCGATGACGATCCGCGTCCCGGCCGCGTCCCACGACGCTGCCATGCCGAAGCGCGGGAAGTTCAGGTCCGATGTCGTGGCGATCGGGTCGCCGGCCACGGTCATCAGAACGACCTGATTGGCCGTGCTGGTGCTGTTCTGCAGCAGTACATAGCGCCCATCCCGCGAGTATGCCTCGCTCGAGTAGATGGTCATGCCCTGCGTCCCGCGGATGCGCACCGGCGATACCGTGCCGCTGATGACATCGGCGAGGTACAGACTGCGTTCCTGGCTGAGTATGTCGGTCGGGTCGGTCACGGCGTACGACAACAGCCTCGGCGTGACCCAACGCGGCTGTTCGACGACAGCGTCTTCGGACACTTTCGTGACGCTGCCGTTGGTGACGTCGAACAGATAGATATGGCCGGCAGCTTGCGGCTCGTCGACGCCTGCGACACAGCCGCCATCGCCCGGGATCCAAGACGAACACGTCTCGCGGTCGGACAGGAATGCGACGAATCGCCCGTCCGGCGACCACTGAGGCGCCCAGTCATACGACCCGGCGTTAGTGAGATTGAACCACTGTGCTTGATCGAGGTCGTAGAGGAAGACGTCAAGGTCGTATCCGGTGGCCATCGCCACGGCGAGCCTGCGCCCATCGGGCGAGAAATCGGGCGCGCTAAACCGCCCACGCTGGGTGAAGCTGTTCATCGTGCTGATGCGCGCGCTTAACCCAAGCGCCACGTCGGCGACATACAGCCCGCTGGTTAAGCCCAATGGGTCGCTGACGAGGTAGGCCGCGGCGCTGCCGCTTGGCGCAATGTAGAACTGATCGTCGATTTGGCTGTTGACCTCGACGATTTCGATGCGGCCGGCGGGGTTGGACGGTGATGCAAAGTAGAGCGTCACGATGCCTGTCTCGGGCTGGGCAGTGGACAAGTTCGTGATCGTCTGCCGGTCGTTGGAGACAGTATAGGCGACGTGCGGGAACTCGAGTCCGTCGCGGACGTCGCCGGCGATGTCAAGCAGCGCGCTGTTGTCAACCCGCAGGAGCGCGACGGGCTGGGGTGTTACGGTCGGTGTGAACGTCGGCGACGGTGTGGGCGTGACGGTCGGAGTGCTGCTCGGCGTGAATGTGGCCGAGGCCGTAAACGTCGCTGTCGGTGTAGCGCTGGCAGTCGGCGTGGCGGTCACGGTTGGTGTGTCGGTGACGGTCACATCGGGCGTAGGAGTAGACGTTGGCTCGGATGCCGTCAGGTTGCAGCCTGCGGCCGCGACGACGATCCATACTCCCAACAGTAAACGCTGAATCCGCATCGGCGGTATGCTCCGTGCCCCGCAGTAGGGAGCGAATCATACCATACCGATGCGGCGGTCTTTCCGTACTGTCGCTGTGCGCTCAGTCAACTCTCGCTGTGAAGCGCAGCTACTGACGCTCGGCTAGAACTCAACCCACTGCGTCCCTTTTTCGTCCTCCGGCGTTACCCAATAGCGGCCCCCGCCGCGCTCGCGGCGCAGGAACCCGAACTCGATCAGGTTGCGGCGCAGCGTGGCGTAGTCCTCGTGGACCTCCGACACGATGGCGTTGACCTCGCGCTCGGTGTATTCGCGGTTGGCCTCGAACTTGGTCGCCAGCCACTGCAGCACGACCAGCAGTTTCTTCTGCTTGGTCGGGATTTGCGTCAGCCGGCCGTTGGCGAAGTAGTCCTTGAACACCTTGCGGTCGTCCTCGCTGACATCGAGGCTGTCGAGCCATGCCTTGTCTTCGGGTTCGTCCGAATGGTCGAGCTGGTCGATCTGGCCGACCATCGCCTTGAAGTACTTCACGCGACCGGGGTCGATCGAGTACATGCGGTGGGTACCGCTGGCACGCATCGTCACCAAGCCGACCTGCCGCAGCTTGCCGAGATGATGCGAAGCGGTCGGTTCGGTGATCTGCAGCGCCTCTGCAAGCACGCCGACCGATTGTTCACCCTGCACGAGCTGAGCGTACATGGCAAACCGGGTGTCGTCTGCCAGCGCTTTGAACAGTTGCAGCACGTCCATCTGCTGCGCTTTAGTGAGCACGAGCCACCTCCTTTTAATGTGATGTGCGTCAAATTAGATGATCGTCAAAATATGAGTACTGTCAAGACCTGCGGCAGACTGTCCCCACATTTCGGGGGCACGAATCAAAACCGCCCTGCGAGACATCGTAGGGCGGTTCACGTAGTCCGACGGTCGAGCTAGCGGAAGCTCGCCAAGACCTTCTTGAGCGCGTCCTCGCTGGGGCGCAGCTTGCCGGCCGGCAACGCCGAGAGCGGCGTGTCGGTCAGATGCATCGTTTCAGCCAGCGTCGGGCGCGGCTCTTCGTAGTAGATCAAGCCGGTGATGAGGATGCCGTCGCGTTCGGCGTCTTCAAGCGCCTGAATCGCCTGCATCTTGTTGCGCGGGTCATGGTCGCGGCCCAGCTTCTTGAGCCGGACGATCGCGCCGCCGTGCAATTCGACTTCGATGACCTCGTTCGGATCGTAGTCTTCGATGACGATCTCTTCCTTCTCCGGAACGTAGCCCGGGGCCACGTAACGGATTTCATGGAGCGGCATTTCGTTGGCCTTGCCGTAGCTGTAGCTCTTGGTCGACGTGATCTCGTTGTTGAACGTCACGCAAGGGCTGACGATGTCGATGACAGCAGTCCCGCGATGATTCACGGCCGCCTTCATCAGCGCCTCGACCTGCTTGGCGTCGCCGCTGAAGCTGCGCGCGACGAACGTCGCCCCACCGATGACGGCCTCGAGCGCGAGGTCGATCGGCCGGAGCGTATTCGTGCCGTAATACTTCAGCGTCTGATCTTGATCGGCTGTCGCGCTGAACTGGCCCTTGGTCAAGCCGTAAACGCCGTTGTTCTCGATGATGTACACCATCGGCACGTTGCGTCGCAGCAGGTGCTTGTACTGGCCGAAGCCAATCGAACCCGTGTCGCCATCACCGCTGACCGCGATTGCGGTCAGGCTGTGGTTGGCGGTCGTCGCGCCGGTCACGACCGACGGCATACGGCCGTGGATCGCATTGAAGCCGTGCGACCGGCCGAGGAAGTAGGCCGGCGTCTTTGACGAGCAGCCAATGCCGCTCAGCTTGATGATCTTGTACTGCTCGAGGCCCAGATCGAAGGCCATGCTGATGATCTGATTCGAGATCGAGTCGTGGCCGCAGCCGGGGCATAGGGTGGACTTACCGCCCTTGTAGTCTTCGCGGGTCAGGCCGATCGGGTTAGTCTTGATGCGAGGGTTCGCAGACATGATTTTCCTCTGTCACACTCTAGCGATGGATCGGACCTACGAAACTACCGCAGTGACCTGCTCGTACACCCATTCGGGTGTCATCGGCAGGCTGTCGCCCAGTGTCAGCGATGTCTTGCGCGGCGGGCGTTGTTCCATATCGACGTTGATCACCTGATTGAGCTGGCCGTCGAAGTTGTTTTCGATCACAATGACGTGTTCGTGCGACGCGATGAACTCCGCAACATCGGGATGCAACGGAAGACCACGTACGCGCAAGTAATCCGACTCGACGCCGTCCTGCGCGAGCCAGTCGCGCGCTTCGCGGATGGCGTCTTCGTTGCTGCCGAAGGTCACGATGCCGATCCTCTTGGGCGCGGCTTTGTCCCAGACTTCGATCGGCGTAGGCAGCAGCGTGCGCGCGTTTTCGAACTTGCGATGCAGGCGCTGCATGTTCTGCACCCAATCGTCGGCACGCTCGCTGTAGACCGCCATCTCGTTGTGGCCGGTGCCGCGAAGGAAATACGCCGCGCGCGGGTGATTCGTGCCGGGGAGCGTGCGGTATCCGACCGCGTCGCCGTCGACATCCTTGTAGCGGCCCCACGTGCCGAATTTCTCGATGTGCTGCTGGAGTTCCTCGGCGTTGAGCACCTTGCCGCGGTTGAGCGGCTCGCTGGGATATTGGAACGGCTCGGCCATCCAGTTGTTCATGCCGATGTCGAGGTCGCTGAGCACGAAAACGGGCGTCTGCTGCGCCTCGGCGATGTCGAAGGCGCGCCAGCCGAACTCGAAGCACTCTTCCACGGTTCCAGGCAGCAGAATGAGCTGCCGGCTGTCACCATGGCCGAGGAAATAGGTGAAGATCAAGTCGCCCTGCGACGTGCGCGTCGGAAGGCCGGTCGACGGGCCCATGCGCGTGATGTCCCAGATTACGAGGGGGATCTCGGCATAGTAGGCGAGGCCGGTAAATTCGGCCATGAGGCTGATGCCCGGGCCGCTGGTGCTGGTCATCGCGCGCGCGCCAGCCCAGCCTGCGCCCACCAACATGCCGATCGCGGCAATCTCGTCCTCGGCCTGAATGACCGCGACCGTCTCTTTGCCGTTGTCCGGATCGCGCCGCAGATACTGGTAGCCCATGATCGCGTCGACAAGGCTGGTCGACGGCGTGATCGGGTACCACGCGACGACGGACACGCCGCCGAAGATCGCCCCGAGCGCCGCTGACTCGTTGCCCGTGATGACGATCTTGTCGCCGTTGAGGTTGAGCGGCGCGAACTTGTACGGGTCCTGCTTCTCGAGGTTCTCGCGCGCCCACTCGGCAGCGGCCTTCACGACGTTCATATTCATGTCGGCCGGCTTGGTCTTGCCCTTGAACGAGTCGAGCAGCGCCGCGTAGATCTTGTCCTGCGGGATGTCGAACAGTTCAGCGACTGCGCCAACATACACCATGTTGCTGATTCGGTCGCGGAAATCCGGGTTGATGTCGACGGTCTTGACGAGGTCCTTCACCGGGATCTCGTAGTAGATGACGTCTTCACGGCTGTGGCCCCAGTTCCACTCGCTCGGCAGAATGCATACGCCGCCGGGCGGGAGCTTACTGATGTCTTCCGCGGCCGTGTCCTGATTGAACGCGATGCAGATTTCGGTCACGGCCTTGCGGGCGGTGTAGCCGTCTTTGCTCGCGCGGATGGTGTACCACGTGGGCAGACCCTTGATGTTCGACGGGAACAGGTTCTTTCCGTTGACCGGAATGCCCATCTTAAACAAGGCGTAGACCAACGTGTTGTTGGAGGTCTGGCTGCCAGAACCGTTCTTGGTAGCGACCGTAAAGGCGAAATCGTTGTAGATGAAACCATCGTCCGCAGGTTTGACTCGGGGTGACGGTCCAATATTGAGAGCGCACATGCGCGCTTGCTCCTTGCGTTTATTGCGTGAATCGGACGAAGGTGTCTCAATTCGTTGAGGCGTTAATCATCATAACACCGTCCCCGCGAGCCATACAACGGGGTATTGGTCTATCTACACCAACGGATATGAAACGAGGAGCCACGTGGAATAGGGTTCGGGCTCGGCGCGGAACCCCTGCATCTCGTCTTCATCGATCCAGTCGTTAATGCGCCGCGCGTCCTCGTACGTGTCGATCAGGCCGTATGTATTGGGCCGAATCCCGTACATTTCATTCATGTCGACCTGAAGATTGCTGCACAGCCACGAGTGGCTGAAATCGCCTCCTTCAACACCTACGACGTCGTATCCGAGCACGATGCCCGTACGATCCAATTCGGGCACCGGAGCGTGCCAAACCGTATCAGCGCGTTCACGGACGACGAGAAGATTCGGTAGAGCTTTGCCACCTTGAACATTGGGCCAGCCCACGCCAATCAGCCAGAAGTCGTCCATCGGCAGATGAAACCGAACCGCGAACTTCCGTGCAGCGGCGGGGTTCGAAAAAACCGCCCATGGTGATCCGTCCGCTCTATGTCCAGATCCGCACCATTCTCGAAACTCGTCCACCATCGCGTCGGGGATGCCGAACGCTGACACCTCCTCCGCATACCTGTCCGACCAGCCCCAAAACAGATCGAGCCGAAATCGGGAAATGCAGCGTGACAAACTGATCAAGTCGGATGGCAGAAGGGGCGCTGACCAATACCATTCCGGATTGCCCCGCCGGATCAGGACGTAGCCGAGAGCAGTGCATGCCTCAAGATCTCGTTGGTCGACCATGCCGAATACCTCCGCGACGTTTATGGCCCGCCGCGCCCGCGCTTTTCGCGGTACTGCGATTCCAGGCCGACGTCAGTGTCTTGATCGTATCACAGGCGTAGGGAACACAGTGTCAAAGCACGTAACCCAATTGCATTAAGGCCCTCTACACTAATAGGCAATATACTGCAATTAGAGCTTTGGAGGATGCACACTCATGTTTCGGGCCAGCGCGTGTTACCGCATTGGTTGGCTGCTTTTCTTCACACTTTTGCTATTGTTGCCCCTTAACGCGCAGGATACGCCACCGTTTCGGGTCTATCTCGCCTTTGAGGACGGCCCGACCGACACCTATACCCCCGAGATTCTCGATACTCTGGCGCAGTACAACGCGCGCGCATCGTTCGTGATCTCGGGCGCGCAGATCGCCGGCCGTGAACATCTGTTGCAGCGCGAGGTCCGCGAGGGCCATGCCCTCATCAATCACTTGTGGGAAGAGCAGGGCGTATACGCGGGTGCGCCGGCCGACGCGGTGCGTGAGTCCTATTGGCGCACGGAAGATGCGATGAGGGCGGCGCTCGGCGACGTCGTACATCTCTACGATGCGCAGCAGAAGATGTTCTGGCAGCCTGGCGGCGCGGCGCGCCCGTTTCCTGCACAGGGTGACGAGGCGATCATTACCTACAACTGGAACGTGAACAGCGATGACTGCGGATGGGCGATGCCGTCCACGATCAATCTCGACTCGTTCGAGTTCGACCGTGCCGTCATCGCCAATGTGCTCGGAACGCCTGTCTCGGTCGGGGCGTTTCATAATCCGTACAACGCGTACGACTACGGCGACGGCGTGATCGTCATCTTTCACGATCTCAACCGCGTTACCGGCCGTGTGCTGCCCACCATCCTGAGTGAGCTGCAGGCGGCAGGGGCAACGTTTCACGCGCTTCCCCGCGGCGGGGATCGGCCGGGAACCATGCCGGTCTCGTTGGGGGCGGCTCCCGCGTCCTCACAGGGATACGACGGGTTTACCGCGGCCGCATCGGTGCGCGTCGACGCCCGGGTGCGGGCACAGCCGAGTTTGACTGGCGACATCCTCATGTCGGTTCCCAGCGGGACTGCCGTGACCGCCGTCGGCAAGGCAGACGGCTGGATTCAGGTCAGTTACGAGGGAAAGACGGGATGGATCGCACGGCAACTGCTCTCGGTCGCGGGTCCTATTCCGAATCTGCCACTACGCGAGTGAGCAGGTAACGGCTACAGCAGTGGCACCATGCCCGGATGGAGCGCCTGTCGAACGTCCTCGCAAACGATGTCGAACTGCGCGGGATCGTGCTGGAAGTCGACCACGTCCATGTCAACCACCACGATCGGGCAGCGCGTCCACGTATCGATCCACTTGTCGTACTGGGCGTTCAACTGCGCGACGTACTTGCGCGGAATCTCCGCCTCGTACGTGCGGCCACGCTTTTCGATGTGGCTCATCAGCGTGTCGACGCTGGCCTTGAGGTAGACGATCACGTTCGGGTGGGGCAGGAACGCGCTCACGGCCTGATACAGCGACCAGTACGTCTTCCAGTCGCGCTTCTTCATGTTGCCTTGCTTGTAGAGGTTGCGCGCAAACACCTGCGCATCTTCGTACACGGTGCGATCCTGTATGACGCTGCCGGGGTAGTCCGCCAGCAGGCGGTGGTGTTCGAGCCGCTTCGCCAAAAAGAACACCTGCGAGTGGAAGCTCCAGCGCCGCATGTTCTTATAGAACTTGGCGAGATACGGGTTTTCGGCGTGAGCCTCGTAGAAGGGCTGCCATCCGAAGCGGGTCGCGAGCATTTCGGTCAGCGTGCTCTTTCCGGCGCCGATATTGCCCGCAACGGCGACGAAATTGAATTGGCGCTCGACGGTCATATCCTGCCTAACTGCGCGTTCGATCAAACCCAATTGGGCAAGTATCCCGGGATTCGCCGGCCGAATCAACAGCGATGCACATGAACCCTGACAATTCGTCAACGGATTACGGTAATGAAACACTTTACAATGGATTGGGGTTCCATTGACGCGCCGCGCGGTAGGTTTGGTATGGGTGATACAGGCAGTCTGAGGGCAAGACGTATTCGCCGTACGATGGCGGCTTACCTCAGTGTGTTCGCAGTCGTGTTGACCGTCGGCTTTGCTCTGGCGCTCGAGTCCTCGGCGCAGACGGCGCCGCCGCAGGCGTCGTGCAGTGCGCTCGTGCTTGAGGCCCTTGCCGCTACCGATCGACAGTGTTCGGACACCGCGCGCAACCACGCGTGTTACGGCCACGTGCTGAACACCGCTGTGCCTCAACCGGACGCGCCCGACCTGATCTTCGAGGCACAGGGGCATAAGGTTCCCCTTGACGACGTGCAAATCCTCGATCTCAGCCCGCTCGATGTCGATTCGTCGCATTGGGGCGTCGTATTGATTCAGGCGCAGGCCAGCCTGCCCGACACGCTTCCCGGCCAGAACGTCACGTTTGTTCTTTTCGGCGATGTCGAGGTCGAGAACGCGGTGGGCAATGCGCTCGACTACCGCGCGGACGTGACGGCGACGGCGATGGTGCTTCCGCGCCCGGGCGACGAGCGCACGATTTTGGCTCGGCTAACGGCTGGCTCCGCGGTGTACGCGTCCGGCAAGTATGTCGACCCGCACGGCGAATTGTGGGTGCGCGTCGGGCAGCAGCGCGATGCGTCTGTCACGGGCTGGGTGACCGGACGGGCATTATCCACTGCGTTCGACCGCCTGCCGGACATCGATCCAAACGCCTTCCGACCGCGCCCGATGCAGGCGTTCTATTTCCGCACCGGTATCGGCCGCCCGACGTGCGCCGAAGCGCCCCGTGACGGCATGGTGATCCAAAGCCCGCGCGGGGCTGCGCGCGTCCAGTTCACGTTGAATGGGGTGGCAATTGACCTCGGGTCGACGGCCTACGTATCATCTACACGGTCAGGGGGCCAGATGTGCGTGTCGCTGCTCGATGGCTCGGCCGGGGTGGAGAGCGGCGGCGTGTCGCAGGTGGTTTTGCCCGGCGAGCGAAGCTGCGTACCGGTCGATTCTTCGGGTGTAGCGTCCGGCGCGCCGAATGAGCCGGAAGCCTTCGATCCCGACGAGATCGCGCTCATCGAGCCGGTGCTGGATCTTCTGCCGGAGCATGTCGACATTCCGGAACCGGCAGCGACCAATACGCCGCGCCCGGTGTTCCGCCCGGTTTCGACCCGCGTCCCCGCGGACGTCCCGATCGCGACCGGCGAAACCAGCGTTCCGGTGTCTGATGCGCCGCCGCAGCTGCCCACAAACGCAGTGCCGGCCCCTACACGGCCGCCAAAGACGCCGAAGCCAACGCGCGGCCCGACCGAAACGCCGCTGCCAGCGGTCACGGCAGTTATCACACCGACCCCTTAACGTCCCAAGTAGAGGCAGGTAGTCATGCGGCAGTGGTTACGACTCAGCAGACTTGGCAAGCTTGGCGGTGCGGTTTCCCTCGCACTGGTCGCCATGATGGCGCTCGCCCAGCAGACTCCCGAAGCGTGCATCACGCTCGTTCAAGGCGCGCTTCGAGCTGCCGATCAGCTGTGTACCGAGACTGGCCGCAATCAAGTGTGCTACGGCAACGTCCTCAACGTCGCGACGCCCTTTGACGGCGTCGACGATTTTGCGTTTGAGTCGGCCGGTGACATTGAGCATCTGTTGCGGGTGCAAGCGCTCGAACTCAGCCCATTCGATGAAGCGTTGAACCAGTGGGGCGTTGCGCTGATGAAGCTGCAGGCCACGCTGCCCGATTCGCTGCCGGGGCAGAACGTCACGTTCATCCTGTTCGGCGATACGTCGATCGAAGCCGACACGGGGGTGCAGGGCCGGGCGGAAGGCACGGCGCGGACCGCCGCCAACATCCGCATTGGTCCGAACGACACCAGCCCGATCGTCGGTTCGTTGAGCGCGCGTGGCGCGGTTGTCGTGACGGGTCAGTACACCAACAGCCTCGACGAGTTGTGGCTGCGCGTACGGTTCGAGGACTATCGCACCAAGACCGGTTGGGTGCTCGGCGATCTCGTCGATGCAGACCTGACGGACATTCCTGCCGTCACTGCCGATTCACTCACCTATAGCCCGATGCAGGCGTTTTATTTTAGGACCGGCATCGGCCGGCCGTCGTGCGCCGCCGCGCCGGCTGACGGTGTGGTCGTGCAGACTCCGGCCGGCGCGGGCAAGGTGAGCTTCACGGTCAACGGCATCGAGATCGCGATGGGATCGACGGCGTACATCAACTCGCGCGGCGACGTCGATCAGACCTGCGTGTCCTTGATTAGCGGCGATGCCGATTTGCGCTCAGCAGGCATCTTGGTCAATTTGAATCCGGGCGAAAGCAGCTGCTCGCGTACACCTGATCATCTGGTGCAGGGCCCACCGGGACCGGTCCGGCCTTTCGATGCCGAGGAAATCGCGCTGCTTGAACCGGTCCTCGAACTGCTTCCTGAGGACGTGACCATTCCGCCACCAGCCGTTCGCCGCACACCCACGCCGGTCGAAAGTGACGTGCCTGCGAGTTCGGCGCCGGGTGCAACGCCGGGAACGGGCGGGAGCCCTGTGGTTGTCGCTACGCCGGGCGGCCCGACAGTGACGCCGGGCGGACCGTCGCGGTTCGTCAGCGCCGGATACTCGCGCAACTACTTCACCGCCAACTTCACGGCCAACGCCGGGCCCGATGCGCCCTCGACGATCAACTGGAACTTCGGCGACGGCACCTTCGGCGGCGGCGTGACGGCCAGCCACACGTACGCCGGGCCGGCCACTTATGGCGCGCTCGTCGAGGCGTGCTGGTCGGACGGATTCTGCCTGCAACAGCCGTTCGGAGTCGACGTGCCGCCCTGTGCGATTGATTTCAGCAGCTTCATCAGCACCATTCAGTTCAACTTCACTGGAACTTCAGAGTCGTTTGACGTAGGCAGGAAGGACGAGTGGTGCAACCCATCGAACCTGGCCGTCCTAGACTCCGGCAACACAACATATAGTAGCGGCGTCTATTTGGGCGAACACTGGTACGCAGTTGACCGCGCGACGTCTGCGATTGTCTACGAGGTCACGGTGCCTGACGCGAACCCGATCGTCAAGAGTCTTCCGTAAGTGGACGAACCATGGAAGTGGTAACCGGGGAAATGCCATGACATCCTTCACCACCCGCATAAGGCGAGCGATCTGGACGCTCATTGTGCTGGCGGTCGGCACGTCGGTCGGCGCGCAGCCGAGGCAGCCCGCCCCTTGCTTTGCACTGGTCCAGACCGCTCTCCAAGCAGCAGACGCCGCGTGCGAGGCGACCGGGCGCAACGAAGTCTGTTACGGCAACGTGTCGGGCATGGCTACACCGGCTGTCGGCGTCAGTGATCTGGTTTTCAATCAGGTCGGCGATATCGCGCCGGTCGGCAGCATCCGCGCGCTTCAGCTCAGCCCGCTCAACGAAGTCAGGCAGGAATGGGGCGTCGCGGTGATGCGCTTGCAGGCCAATCTGCCGGACACGCTGCCGGGTCAGAACGTCACGTTCGTGTTGTTTGGCGACGTCACCATCGAGGACGCCACCCGCGATCAAGCGCGCGTACCCGGTCAGGTGCGTGTTGCGTCAAACGTGCGCTATCTGCCGTCGGGCGATGCCGATGTCGTCGGGTCGCTGCGCCGCGGTCAGACGGCGCTTGTCACCGGAAAAGCAGAGAGCACCACCGGCAGCCTGTGGTACCGGGTGAAATACGATCACTACCGAACGCGCACCGGGTGGGTGCTGGGCGAACTGATCGACGTCGACGCAGAGCTGCTGCCCGAGGTCGAACGCACGTCGCTCGTCGCCAACCCGATGCAGGCGTTCTATTTCCGCACCGGCATCGGGCGTCAGACGTGCGAGGAGGCGCCGTCTGATGGGGTGGTGGTGCAGACTCCCGAAGGAGTCGGCATGGTGACGTTCAACGTCAACGGCGTCGACGTGTCGCTCGGCTCTACGGCTGTGATCACCGACACCGAGGATGGGCTTTCGTTTGCGCTGATGGAAGGGCGGGGCATGATTCGCGCTCAGGGCGTGATGCGCGTCCTCGTGCCCGGATCCGAAACGATTGTGCGGATGGACGAGCAATTCCACGCGGCCGAAGCGCCGACCATGCCGCAGCCGATCGCGCCAGAGATGTTCGCAATGGCATCGGAGGCGATGGACGCGATGGAGCGCCCGATCGACGTACCGCCTCCTGCCACCATGCCGCAGATTGAACGGGCCAACACGACGACCGTGATCGATGTGGACCTGCCGGTGCTGCTGCCATCGTGCCCTGCCGGCGCCGATCCGGCGACGTGCGGCTGCACAGATGCCGATCGGGATGGCACGTGCGATATCACGTGTGAAGACCGCGACCGTGACGGGGTTTGCGATCCGCTGGTGTGCATCGACCTCAACATGGACGGCCAATGTGATGGGGCGATCTGCGAGGACCGTGACGGCGACGGGCGCTGCGACATCCTCGACCCGTGTTCCGGCTCGGCGGCCGACTGCGGGTGCCTCGACTTGAACAATAACGGGATCTGCGACGTGGACGAAGTCGTCTGCACGCTGGGCGATTGCTCGAACTGCACCGATCGCGATGCGGACGGGCGATGCGACGATCTCGACCCCTGCGTGGACAGCGACGGTGACGGTGTCTGCGAAACCTGCCTCGGACTGCCGTGCAACGTGCTTCCGACACTGATCGCGCCGCTTCCGACCTTGCCGATCATCCTCGGACCAACGCGCACCCCGACGCCGACCCCGACAAGGACGCCTGCCACAGGCGCCTAGCCTGAGTCGAACGAGTCCTTAGAATCCGTGGCGGGCCGTCCGGCACCGGTCAAGATGCGCTAAAATGGGGTCACGCGATTGAGGCCCCATTTTGACATCCATGACCAGCACAGCAACCGATAGCTTCGTCCATCTGCACGTACATACCGAGTATTCGCTGCTTGACGGCTTGAGCAAGATCAAGAAGCTCATCGCACGCGCCAAACAGCTTGGAATGCCGGCGCTTGCGATCACCGACCACGGCACGATGTACGGCGTGCAGGAGTTCTATACGGCGGCCAATGACGCCGGTATCCAGCCGATACTCGGCATGGAAGCGTACATGTCTCCGCGCGGCATGACCGAACGTGACAGCGTGCTTGACCGCCGGCCCTTTCACCTGCTTTTGCTTGCGCGCAATTACGCGGGGTATCGAAACCTGCTGCGAATCGCAAGCGCCGCGCAGCTCGAAGGCTACTACTACCGTCCGCGGATCGACTTCGACTACTTGGCCGAACACAGCGAAGGGATTATCGCCACGACCGGCTGCCTCGCGGCCCGCGTGCCGCAGCTCATCATGGCAGGCAAGGATGACGAAGCGAGTGAGTGGATTGGCAAGTTCGTCGACGTGCTTGGTCCGGAGAACTTCTATCTAGAACTGCAGAAGCACGACATTCCGGAGTTGGAGACGGTCAACCGCTGGCTGATCGACTACGCGCGCAGCGGCCATACGCCGGTGCGCTTGCTCGCCACCAACGACGTGCACTACATCCTCAAGGAAGACTTCGACACGCACGACACGCTGCTCTGCATACAGACCGGCGAACTGAAGTCGACGCCCAAGCGTGAGGACCACAACGAAGAGGGCGGGGGCGGCGGACGAATGGCGATGTCCGACCCCAGTTACCACCTGACCAGCGCGGACGAGATGGCCGGGTTGTTCGGCGAGGTGCCCGATGCGCTGCGGGCATCGCTCGATATTGCCGAGATGTGCCGCTACGACATGCCGGAGAAGGAATACCACTTCCCGCAGTTTCCGGTGCCGCCCGGCCACGACGCTCGGTCTTACCTGAGGCACCTGTGCCAAATCGGAATGGAGTGGCGATTCGGATCGCGCGCCGAAGACTCCGAGCTGCGCAGACAGCTCGACTTCGAGCTGGATGTCATCGACAGCATGGGGTTCAACACGTACTTCCTGATCGTGTGGGACCTGTGTGAGTACGCCCGGCACGCCGACATCTGGTTCAACGTGCGCGGGTCGGGCGCGGGGAGCCTCGCGCTGTACTCGCTGGGGATCACCAGCATCGACCCGATTCAGAACGTGCTCTTCTTTGAGCGATTCTTGAACCCCGAGCGCAATACGATGCCCGACATCGACATCGACTATCCGGACGACCGCCGCGCCGAGATGATCGCTTACAGCGTGCAGAAATACGGCTCGGACAAGGTCGCCTCGATCATCACGTTCGGGACGTTGGGCGCGAAGAACGCCGTGCGTGACGTCGCCCGCGCGCTGGGTGTCGAACTGCAGAAGGTAGACCGCGCGCTGAAGCTGGTGCCGCAGGAGCCGAAGCCGAAGCCGATCGAAGTGTACGTCTCCGAGAACCCCGACCTTCACGCGATGGTCGAGAGCGACCCGGAACTGAAGTCTGTGATCGACACGGCGGCGAAGGTGCAAGGCATCCGCAGGCACGCCTCGGTGCATGCCGCCGGCGTCATCATCGCCGACCGCGACCTGCGCGACTACCTGCCGCTGCATCGCATGACGGGCAAGGAGAACGCCGAGTCGCCGATTAAGCAGGTAACGCAGTTCACCATGGAGACGTGCGAGCAGATTGGTCTGCTCAAGATCGATTTTCTCGGACTGGCAACCCTCAACATCTTGCGGACGGCGTGCGAACTTGTCGGCCGCTATCACGGCGTGCATTACACGATGGACACGATCCCGTACCGCCACGACGATCCGCGGCTGACCGACGAGCAGCGAAAGCAGCTCGACGAGGCGTACGCTCTGATTGCCCGCGGCGAGACGGTGGGCGTGTTCCAGCTAGAAAGCGGGGGCATGCAGGGCATGCTCCGTGACATGCGCCCGCGCGAGTTCGAGAACATCGTCGCGGCGGTCTCGCTGTATCGCCCCGGCCCGCTGCAGTTCATCCCGGTCTATAACGAACGCCTGCACGGGGCGGAAGTCGAGTACATCCATCCCGGCTTGGAGCGAATCACGTCCCCGACGTACGGGATCATGGTGTATCAGGAACAGATCATGCAGATCGCGCGCGACTTGTTCGGCTACAAGCTGGGCGAGGCCGACTTGATGCGTCGCGCAGTGAGCAAGAAGAAAGAGGCCGACCTCGCCAAACATCGCGCGATCTTCCGCGAGCGCGGTCCGTCCCACGGCGTTTCGGTGGAGATCGCGGACGCCATCTTCGATCAAGTCGAGAAGTTCGCCAACTACGGGTTCAACAAGGCGCATGCCGCAGACTACGCCGTGCTGAGTGTCCAGACGGCGTTCATCAAGGCGCACTACCCCGAGGAGTACATGGCCGCGCTGCTGACCGTACAGCGCACCGACCCGGCCAAGGTCGCAGGCTTCCTCGAAGAGTGCCGGCGCATGAAGATTCCGATTCTGCCGCCGGACATCAACTCCAGCGAGCTGAACTTCACGATTGAGGGGAAACCCGGCGAACGGCGCGGGATTCGCTTCGGGTTGGTCGCCATCAAGGGCGCGGGCGAAGCGGCGCTCGGGCCGATTGTCGATGCGCGCCACGAAGGCGGGCCGTTTACCGGACTGGAAGACTTCGCGCGGCGTGTCGACCTGCGCAAGGTCGGCAAGCGCACCATCGAGGCGCTGGCGCAGGTCGGCGCGATGGACTCGGTGCATGCAGACCGGCAGCAGTTGTTCGAGCAGTCTGGCACCTTGATCGAGGTCAGCGCGCGGATTCATGCCGACATCGAACGCGGGCAGATGAGCTTGTTCGGCGGCGAATCGATCGACGATCACGTCGTCCTCAAGCCGATAGACCCGCGCGAGCGCAAGTCAACCCGCGAACTGCTGATGTGGGAAAAGGAACTGCTCGGCGTGTATGTCAGCGGGAGGCCGGTCGACAAGTTCCGCCGCGACCTCGAACGCCTGAATACGCACGAGGTCTTCGAGCTGAAGCAGAACGCCGCTGAGCATCACGACCAACCCGTCGCGATTGCAGGCGAGATCGTGACCATGCGCAAGATCTTCACCCAGCAGCAGAAGGCGATGGCGGTGCTTCATGTCGAGGACTGGCACGCGAGCGCGTCGCCCATCGAGGTCGTATTGTTCCCGCGCGCATACGCTGGCGTCGAGGCGTTGATCGAGCATGAGGAGATCACGCCGCTGCGAGACGGCGAGGTGTACGTGTTCTTCGGCAAGTTCGACAACTCGCGGGGCGAGCCGCAGGTGATTTGCGAGCGTGTCAGTCAGGACCTGCACCTGCTTGATCCGATCGATCCGATGTCATCGCGTCCTGAACCCAGCGCCGAGCCGGACTGGGACATGCTGCCACGAGTAGATCGCACACCCGCGCCGGACGTCGAGGCGGATGCAGTGGCGTCGCCGGTGGTCCAAGCGGCCGCCGACGAGCCGGATCGTGAGATGACGTCGGAGGGCGACCTCGAGGCCGATCTGCCCGCGGATGCTCCGGATTGGATGCGCTCGAACGGCGCCCCCGACACGGCGCGTTGGCTTATCATTTCGCTGCGGCGCAGTGGCGACTATCAACGGGATACGCAGCTTCTGAGGCGGGTGCACCACGTCGTGTTCGAACACCGCGGGCGCGATTACTGCGTGCTGCGGGCAGAGGTCGACGGCATGCCGTCATGGATTCAGTTCGACGTTCGCACGCGTTGTGACGAAACACTACTGGCAGAGCTGCGCGCAATCGACGGCGTCGAGGCACTGGATGTCCGCAGCAGTGCGCCACCGGGTGTGCCGATCCCCGGCAGCGCCGGCGCAGCGAATGGTCCTGCGCGCCGGCGCTACCAGCGGTAGGTCAGCCGGTTATTCTCCCCAGAAGAGATACGACCGGTACGGACCCAGTTCGCATAGTGTCGTCAAGTTGCCGCCGGCGTCGTTGACGAGCGCCTGAATGACCCAGGAGATGCCGTCGGGTTCGAACTGGCCGATGTCACGCAAGAGCGACGTGTAGATGCCGGTTTCGGTTGGGCCAACACGGTACAGCTTGAGCGATCCACTGACGATGTTGCCGCTAAAGTCGACTGCCTGAATCGCGAGCTGATAACCGGCGACGTTGGTGGCGGGAGTCCATGCAAACAGCTGATCGTAAGGATCGACCTGCTGCCCGGGGCCAATCAGGTTGAATCCGGCGCATGACGGTTGATTCGGGTCGGTGGTCGGCTGTGGCGTCACCTGCTGGCCGGGCACGGAGGTTGGTCGCGGCCCGCTGCTGGTCGGCTGGACAGGAATGATCGGCGCGACGCGCGGAAGCCGAGTCGGTGTCGGCTTGACGTTGGGGCCGTTCTGGATCGACTGCTGTATCTCCTCCGGGCTGGGGAGCGTCAACGGATAGCGCGGGAACGGAAACTGCTCGAGGACCTCAAACGGCGTAAAGTCTTCGACGATTTCCGGTGGGGTGAACTCGGTTGTGAACAGCGGTTGGCGTTCCTCGCTCAGGCACGTCACGCTCTTGCTCTGATGGCCGAGCGGCACGAACGTTCCCCCGCCGTTGGCCAGCATATCGCCGTGAAGAATCGTGATCTCGGTCAGCAGACACGCGAAGTTCTCCGGCAGGTCGACGTTCTGCAGCACGGGGCGCACGCTGCCGTCGCCCAGTAGCGTACCGAATGTCAGCTCGCTCGACTTGAGCGCAATCGTCGATCCGAGTTCGACCTCCGCTCCGTTGACGTTGAGCGCGACGCGCACTTCCTGAGGGCCTTGGATGACCAACAAGTCGGGTGCTTCCTCGCAAGCGGGCCGGCCGATGCCGGTGCGGAAGTAGAATGCCTGCATGGGCGACGCGGCCGTTTCCGGCACGACCGGAAGATCGGCGAACTGTGCCCGTGTTCCGTCCTGCGGTCCGACCAGATCGGCGAAGATCCACTCGTACGGCGCCTGACCCGCGACGCGCAGCCAATCTCCGGCTTCGTTGCGAGCATCGACATCGAACAACTGGCCCGGGTCGGCGGTGCTACTCACGTTGAACGTGGTGCCGGGGCCGCTGCGCACGTTGATGCGCCCGCCAGTCGTGACGGATACCCGTACTGGATCGACGGCTTCGAAGTCAGAATCCGGGTCGACCGCGTTCTCAACACGCGCATCGCCGAGCAGGATGAAGGTGACCGCCTGACCCGGCAGCGTGTTGGGCACGTTGGCCTGTACGTTCAGCAGCGCGACGCCCCACTGTTCGAGGGCCGCGTCGAG
Organism: Candidatus Flexicrinis affinis; assembly: GCA_016716525.1. Classification (NCBI taxonomy): domain Bacteria; kingdom Bacillati; phylum Chloroflexota; class Anaerolineae; order Aggregatilineales; family Candidatus Flexifilaceae; genus Candidatus Flexicrinis; species Candidatus Flexicrinis affinis. The sequence continues at coordinate 2,005,320 of JADJWE010000001.1, read as the reverse complement.
CGGCGCGGTTTGGACGGCTGCGACATCGGTCAGCGCGGCGCGGTCGGCAGGGGCGCTAAAGAAGTCTTCGTCCACGGTTTGGAAGAAGGTGGCGTCGACGCGGTTGAACCCATAGCACATGCTATTCCGTGACATCGTCCCGCAGTTGTCGCCAACGGACTGCATTGCCTGAGCGACCAGCGCAGGGCAGGTCGCAGGCTGCGCGGCCGTACTGATGACCGTAACCCCGAGCAGGGCATACGATAGGGTTGTGATCCAAGCGCGAATTCGACGGTACATCCGGTCTCTCAATCCACTCGTCTCTGAGATATGGGGTATCGAAGACTAGGATACACCGCTTTTCCGTTCGCGGAGGACGACCGTAAAGAAAAAACCCCGAACGGACCCGTTCGGGGGTGTGCCACAGGCGAGAGTCGAACTCGCGACCCATGCATTTTCAGTGCATTGCTCTACCAGCTGAGCTACCGTGGCAGGTAGCATCATGATACAGGATCGCTCACACGAGTGTCAAGGCACGGGCGCGTAGTGCAATCGTAGGCCGTGAAGACTCGCCGCGTTACAACCGTATGATAGAATCTAGAAAGCCTTTAGGCACTATTTTTACGTTGAGTTTGAGGCCATTGGCATGAACCTTCGTCGTCTATTCGCTGTCGCCGCGGCGGCGCTTTGCATTTCCCTGCTCGTTGCGCTCGCGGTCGTTCCCGCATCCGCGCAGGCTGGCACGCGCGGTGACGGCTTAGCCGCCCTGCGTGCAGCACCGGAAGCCAGTGCGGTCGACCGCGTTTATCTGCGTGCGCAGGCCGACCAGCACGGTACCGTGAATGTCATCGTCGGGTTGGTTGTCAACTTGCCGGGGCGCATGCCGTTTGCGGACATGGACGATGGGGCTCAACGCGCCGTCATCTCGCAGATGCAGGACGCGGTGTTGGCTCAAATCGGGCAGACGCGCAGCACGCCGGAAGTCAAGCGGTACGTGACCTTCCCGATGATGGCGCTGCGCGCGACGCCCGAAGAGCTCGACGTTCTGCTCGAATCGACACTCGTGTCGTTCATACAAGAGAACCGCTGGCGCGAGCCGTCGTTGATCGAGTCGACGGCGATCATCGGCATGCAGGGCGGGAGCGGCGCCTGGGCGCAAGGGGCCGATGGCTCAGGCACCAACGTGGTCGTCATCGACTCCGGCATCCAGAAGTCGCACCAGTTTCTGACCGGCAAGGTTGTCCGTGAGGCGTGCTGGGGCACGACCGGTGTGTTCACCGGCTTTACGGCCACCACGTTCTGTCCCGGAAACGTGTCGTTTACAGATGTACCCGGCTCAGGTGAACCCTGCAACGTTGCATACGGCGGTGAGTGCAACCACGGTACGCACGTCGCCGGCATCATCGCAGGCAAGAGCAGCCCGCCGAGCGACACGTTTAACGGTGTTGCGAAGGAGGCCAGCCTAGTCTCTCTGCAGGTTTTTAGTCGGATCCAAGACGATACCAATCCAGCGACACCGGCGGTCTGTCGTCGAGATGGTTATGAAAGTGACGTGTGCATCCTTGCGGCGGACGGCGATATCATCGCGGCGATGGATTTCGCGCGCCTGCTGCACAACCCCGACACATTCCCTATCGCGGCTGTCAATATGAGCCTCGGAAACGAGTCGTACCCTTCGCAGGCATCGTGTGATGCGTCACTTCCCGCGTATGTCGTTGCGGTGGCTGGCCTCAATTCGATCGGCGTGCCGGTTGTGGCGTCGTCGGGCAATCAAGGCAGCACGATTTCGATGAACGCACCCGCGTGCATCACCGGCGTGATCTCGGTCGGGGCATCGACCGACTTCGATCAGATCGCCACCTTCACCAATTCCGCGTCCTTCCTGACGTTCGTCGCGCCGGGCGTCAACATCAATTCCGCAGATCCGGGCCCCCCACCAGCCTACTTTCCACGCAGCGGCACATCCCAGGCGGCGCCCCACGTCAGTGGCGCGATCGCTGCGCTGCTCAGCCTGCGCCCGACAGCCGGAATCACACAGATTATCGATGCGCTGAAGAACTCGGCCGTGAACATTTCCGACATTGGCGGAACGTTCAAGCGCATCGACGTCGACGGCGCGATTGGCGAGCTGGATGTCCCCGACACGCCGAAACTGCGCCTGCCCGACGATGGGGCGGCCTTCGCCGAAACACCGATCACGTTCAAGTTCAGCACCGGCGCGTTCACCGACCGCGCGACGCTCGAGATCTACGACGGGAATACGCGCGTCGTCAAGGAGAACGTCAACGATCCGGACAACTGCCCGCAAGATCCCGATTTTGGGAACAAGGTCGTATGCGCCGTCAACGTGACCTACGCGTTCGAGGACGATACCACTTACACGTGGTTCGTGATCGCCAAGAATCTGGACAACGGGTCCCAATCACAGAGTGTCACGCGGTCGTTCGAGTTTGACACCCCGGGCCGTGCGACGCTGCTCGCGCCGGCGGACAAGGTTACGATCAACACGCAGGCCGAGCTGGCCGTGCTGCAGTGGGGTGAGGTTAACCTCGCAACCAGCTACCGTGTCACGTTGTTCGACACCGACGACGGCGCCGTGATCGTCAACGCGACGCTGGCCGAGGGCGCGGTCTGTGCCGCGCAGGTCTGCACTTACAACGTGCAGGCGTTCGAGCAGTCACAGCTGCTCGACGACAAGAAGTACAAATGGTACGTCGTGTCGATCGACGGCGACGACACGTCGCAGAGCAAGAAATTCAAGATCTTCACCGAGTTCCCGGCCGCGCCGCTGCTGACCTATCCGGACGACGGCGGTACGTTCAACGCGCTGAACGACATCGAGCTGCGCTGGACGGAAGTCGCAACGGCCGAGGAATACCGGCTGAGAATCTGGAAGAACTCGAACAACAACAAGATCATCGACGTGACATACACCGTCCCCGGCCGTTCGATCGGCTGTGCGGCAGGGACCTGCACATGGACGCCCGAGCCGGTCGACTTGACGCTGCTGCAGAACCAGACCGACTACCGGTGGACAGTGCGAGCAGAGAATTCGTTGGGCAAGAGCGAGAGCCTGCCGCGCATCTTCCGCATCCAGTCGCCCGCGCCGCCGGCGCTTATCGATCCGGCGAACGGGCTGGAGATCAACGACGCGAACGTCACGTTCGAATGGAGCACGGTCAGCGACGCGGACTCGTACAAGCTGATCGTCAAAGACACCAAAAACGGCGAGAAGGTCGTCAAGGCGACTGTGTTCGGCACGACGTTTGCGCAGCCCGCCGGCGTGTTCAAGAACGACCGCGTCTACGAGTGGTTCGTGAAGTCGCAGAATGCGTTGGGCAAGGCCAAGAGTGTGAAGTTCGCCTTCGACACCGAGTTCCCGCGCAAGCCGAATCTGCAGTCGCCGGCAGACAATACCAAACTCAACGACCCGTCCGAACTGACGACGCTGGTCTGGCGTTCCGGCAACACGACCGAGGCGCTGACCTACAAGGTCGTCGTCAAGCGGATCGACAACGGCGACAAGATCTTCAAGGAGTTTGTAACGCTCGGCGTCGATACCACTTGTGACGTCGACATATGCACGTTCACAGTGCCGCAGTCGCTGCGCGACGCGCTCAAGGACGGCAAGAATTACAAGTGGCACGTCAAGGCCGAGACGCCGTCCGGCACGCAGAAGAGCAGCCAGAAGTTCATCTTCAAGGCACGCTTCTCATAGCGAACGAGAGCAGGGCGGTCGGAAGGGCCGCCCTGCTTGCGTTATCCCAAATGCGGACGTTCGATATCCCTATCCAGCGTTATCCCAAATTTCCCACAGGGTTGGGATATCGTTTGGGATAAACCGAACTGCGCTGCCTTGTCGTATTTGTTCGCCGTGGCCGAGGCCGCCTGTGCTATACTGACCGCGGCGTGAGGCACCCACCTGACGAAGGAACTCCATGACCGACATTACCGCGCTGACGATTGGTGAGATGCTGGCCGGTATGCGTGACCGCCAGTTCTCCAGCGTTGAATTGACGCAGGCTTTTCTTGACCGGATCGAGCGGCTTGAGCCGACCATCCACGCGTACATTACTGTGACACCGGAGCGCGCGCTCGAAGATGCCCGTCGGGCCGACCAGCGCCGGGCGGCAGGCGAGGACGCGCCGCTGCTCGGTGTACCGCTCGGAATAAAGGACGTGCTGTCCACGCGCGGGGTCGAAACGACCTGTGCCTCGAAGATTTTGGAAGGCTACGTGCCCATCTTCGACGCCACGGTGGTCGAGCGGCTGTATCGCGCCGGCATGGTGATGCTCGGCAAGCTCAACATGGATGAGTTTGCGATGGGCTCGTCGACCGAGAATTCGGCCTTCGGCGTGACGCGTAACCCGTGGGATACGGAAAGAGTCCCCGGCGGCAGCAGTGGCGGCAGCGCGGCGGCGGTCGCGGCCGGATTGGCTGCCGGCACGCTCGGCACGGATACCGGCGGCAGCATCCGCCAACCCGGTTCGTTGTGCGGGATCACCGCGCTCAAGCCGAGCTACGGACGGGTGAGCCGCTACGGGCTGATCGCGTTCGGTTCTTCGCTCGACCAAGCTGGGCCGATGACGCGCACCGTCGAGGACGCGGCGCGTTTGTTGCAGGTGATCGCCGGACACGACCCGCGCGACGGCACGAGCCAACCCGCGGCGATACCGGACTATCTGGCTGACATGACGGCTGGGGGCGCACGGCTCGATGGCGTGCGCGTTGGTGTGCCCAAAGAGTACTTCGTCGCGGGCATGCAGCCTGATGTCGAAGCGGCGATCCGCGCGGCAATCGCGCACCTCGAATCGCTCGGCGCGACGATCGTCGAGGTCAGCCTACCGCACACCCAGTACAGCCTGCCGGTCTATTACCTGCTGGCGACCAGCGAGGCCAGCACCAATCTGGCGCGTTTCGACGGTGTTCGCTTCGGCAAGCGCGTCGAGACCGGCGATATGTGGGACAACTACCGGCGAACGCGCGCCTTGTTCGGCGCTGAGGTCAAGCGGCGCATCATGCTCGGAACCTATGCGTTGAGCGCCGGCTACTACGACGCGTTCTACGGAAAAGCCTCGCAGGTACGTACGCTCATCAAGCGCGATTTCGATTTGGCCTTCGAGCAGGTTGACGTGCTGGTGTCGGCTACGTCTCCTACGACGGCCTTCAAGCTCGGCGAGAACACCGAGGACCCGCTGGCGATGTATCTGGCTGACGTACTGACGATCTCGGCCAACTTGGGCGGCGTGTGCGGCTTGAACGTGCCGTGTGGTTTCGATCGGGCCGGGCTGCCGATCGGTATGCAGCTGCTCGGGCCGGCGCTTGGCGAATCGGCGGTGCTGCGCGTCGGGCATGTCTATCAGGAGTCGACCGATTTCCACACCCGGCGGCCTGTGCTCTGAAGCCCCGTTATAATGTTTACAGGCAGTCGTTGAGGGATCCGCACCATGCAGATCGATACCGCGCTCGAGTTCGATACCTTCCCGGCAGGCAAACCGCTGCACGTCTACTTGATGGTGCTGATCAAGGCTGAAAGCGCCACAGGCGAAGCGCGCAGGCGTCCGCTTAACTTGAGCCTTGTGATCGACCGCAGCGGATCGATGGCCGGGCCGAAGATCGACTATACGCGGCGCGCGGCGCAGATGCTGGTGCAGAACCTCGGCGCCGCCGATACGCTGTCGGTCGTGCTCTATAACGATCTTGTCGACACGCTGCTGAACCCGGAGAAGGTGCAGCGCAAGGACATCATTAACCAGCAGATCAGCAGAATCACGCCCAGCGGGGCGACGAACCTGAGCGGTGGGTGGCTGCAGGGCGTCAATTTCGTGGCGCAGAACCTCGACAAGTCCCAAACCAATCGCGTGATCCTGATCTCAGACGGGTTGGCGAATCGAGGCGTGACCGACAGCTCCAAATTGGTGGCGTTCGCCACGCAGAAGTATGGCGAAGGCGTGAGCACCACGACGATGGGCCTCGGTGACGACTTCAACGAGGAACTGTTGATCAGCTTGGCCAACGCGGGCGGCGGGGCATACTACTATATCGAAAGCCCCGAAGCGATGCCGACCATCCTCAACGAGGAGTTGACCGGCCTGCTCAAGCTTGTCGGGCAGAACATGGCGATTCGTGTTGCTGGAGTAGCCCCGGCGTCGATCCGGCAGATGAACGCCTATGCCGAAGAACCCGGCACGACAGGCAAGACGTTCCGGCTCGGCGACGTGTTCGGAGACGAGATCAAGGCACTGGTGCTAGAGCTCGAACTGCCGGGTTTTGAACAGGCAGGACCGCAGCGCGCGGCAGCGCTGACGATTACGTATGACAAGCTCACGGACTCCGGCGTCACGCGCGAGGAGATCAAGCGCGAAATCACCATCACCATCCAAGCGGACGCAATTACGGAAGGCCGCGAATCGAATTCGCAGGTGGTCGAGCAGGTGATGCTGCTGAAGGCTGCTCATGCACGCCGGCGGGCGGTCGAATTGGCGGACCACGGCAAGTTCAGCGAAGCGTCGCAAGTGCTGGAAGCCGTGATCGCCGAGATCGACGAGTCCAGCGTGGCAGACGCGCCCGTCCTTGAGGACGAGAAGAATTCACTTTCCAAGCAGGCCGAGGAACTGAGCAAGACGTCGGCGGACTCGGTGCGTTCACCGGAGTTCCTGCGCCACCGGAAATCAATGGCGTCTCAGGCGCATTACACGATGACCAGCCGTCACGGCGAGACGGTCGTCCTGCGCCAGCGAATGAGCACACCGGACGGTCCGCCGCCTACCAAGAGCGCGAAGGAAGTGGACACCAAGCCGCAGCGCGGTTCGCCGCGATTTGTCCATTACGGTGGCCGCGATTATCCGGTCGAAGGCGACGAAATGCACTTTGGTCGAGCGGTCGAGAATACCATCGTCGTGGACGAGCGCGGTGTATCGCGCTTTCACTGCGTGCTGCGGCGCGAAGGCGAAATCTACTGGCTTGAAGATACCGGCAGCACCAATGGCACGATTGTCAATGGAACGGCGTTGAGCGGCCGCCATCCGATTCGCGCTGGCGACATCGTCCACATCGGCGAAGCGAAAATTGTATTTCACGACGGAAGCACGGAGCAGTAATGACCCACGAGACTCTGCCGGTTAGCATTGCGGGCGTCAAACGTGATCTGCGACTCTTCGAGATCAAGCCGGGGGTGCGGATCGCGATTCTCAACATTCTCGGCGACACCGAGCTGGTCAACGCGGCAGCGACGGAGTTGGCGCCGCACGTGACCGGCACAGGGGCCGACGTTATCGTTACGGCCGAGGCCAAGGCGATCCCACTGGCACACGCCGTCAGCAGCGTCACCGGCCTGCCCTACATCGTCCTACGAAAGTCGTACAAACCGTACATGGGCGATGCGCTCAAGAGCGAGACGCTAAGTATCACGACCGGGGCGCCACAAACGCTCTTTCTCGATGAAAAGGATCGCGCGCTGGTCTCCGGGAAGAAGGTCGTGCTGTTGGACGACGTGATCTCGACCGGATCGACGCTGCAAGGCATGCGGCTGATCATGGGCAAGGCCGGCGCCGCGGTCGTGGCCGATGCGGCGATCTTTACCGAAGGCGATCGCGCCAAGTGGACCGGCGTGATTGCGCTGGGCCACCTGCCCGTGTTTATAGACGGACAGGGCTAAGTACGCAGTCGAACGCGCTGAATGCTGAGTAAGCGCCACGCCAAGTTGCTCACGTAGCTCCGCGAAGGGCATTCGAGCGGTGGTTTAGCGCGCGCGTTTCTCGACGACCAGAAAGTGCGACAGCCCGAAGGTGTCGAGCGGCGTGCCTTCGAATCGGTAGAGTAGATCGCGGATGACCTGCGCCGGGCGGCCCAATCGCGCAATGATGTTGTCGTATCCGCCGTATACACGTCGATGATGCACGACGTTTGTGGGCGTGCCGGCAAACAAGCGGAGCAGGCCGCGCTTGGTATACGCCTTAACATGCGGGGCAAGCCGGTTACGAAGCACGTCGGGCAGGTAATTGATCAGCGGCGTGTTGCCGAAATGATATTGCCCGCGCCAGTAGTGGCCGTGCGTCTCGAACGGGTACCAGCGGTTCGGGCAGAAGATCACGATGCGACCGCCGGGGCGCGCTACGCGCACCATTTCGAGCACGGCAGCGCGATCGTCGGCAACGTGTTCGATGACCTCGTGCGAGTACACGGTGTCGAACGCGTCGTCCGGGTAGGGCAGGTTCTCCGCCGTGCTGACAACCGCGTGAGGCGTCCCGTCGCGGGCCTCAGCGACCCGCTCCAGCTCGATGTCCATGGCATGAACGTCCGGCGAGAACCGCTTGACGAACTCGGTGCTGTACATGCCGACTCCGCAGCCGTCGACGAGGATCGTCGTGCCGTCGAGCTTCGACCACTTGGCGACCATGTTGAGCCGGCGTTCCTGACCCGCGCGCCAAACATAGCTCGGTTCGCCGCGCTGGGCGGCGAGATGCGATGGCATCGATGGATTCACTTCCGAATGCAATGTAAGGCCGCCATTGTAGGGGACGGCGTGCGGCGGGTCAACTCGACAGCGAGCGCTGCGGGAACACGTAGCGGTGGACCGGCGCGTTGGTGCGCAGCGCGATTCCGTTGGCCCGTTCGAACACGCGATGAATGTCTTCGACGCGGCGCACTTGCTCGGCCGTAGGTTCGCCGGTAAATACGACCAGCGTCACAGCCAGATCGCCGACAAACGCGACCAGCCAACCGTTGACGATTTCGCGGCTTACGAGGCCGATTTTGCCACTGGATCGCAGGGTCTTGAAGGCGCTGTAGATTGCACGCGCGACATCGGGCGTTACTTTGCCCTCGATGTAAAGCGGCTTGTCCTCTTTGAGACGCAGTGTCGCGCACAGCATGACGCCGGGGCGAAACTCCTCTTTGAGGAATTCGGTCACGCCCGGGGCAGCGGCCTTGCGCCACGCGTCGCTTTCAGGGTCCTTTTCGATCAGGCGCTGCACAATCTCCATCTGCTGCGCGTAATGATGGTAGACGGCGTTGAACTGATCCTTATTGATTTTTCCCTCGGCAAAGTCTCCGGCAAGGGTTTCCATCTTGTGCCGGATGTGGTCTAATGTTTGCCGTGGATCGAGCGGCGTTTTTCGGTTGCTTTGCTGCGCCATAAGTCGCGGACACTGAGCCGAACGCAATTCAGATGCGGTCAGTGTAACATCTCTTTCACCGATTCAGTAAAAATGATCCTCAGATGATCGTCCACCACTTCGGCCTGACATTCTCACCCACAGAAGCTGCGCAAGCGCGCGAGCGGCAGTCCACACCGGAACTCGCCGAGGCTTGGTCGGCGTTTGAGTCGCTGCTTGGGCAAACGGCACCCGACCCGCTGCGGCAGGCCGTCGTTGACGCGGTAAGCTGGCGGCTGACGGGCGATGCCGCCGCGGCCGCCCGTGCTGCTGCCGTTCTTGCAGGTGATGCGATCCGAACCAATGACTCGGACCTGCCGCTGATCGACGGGTGCCGCCGCGCGATCGGGTTTGCGCAGGCCTTCGAGTGCGTCCGGGACCACCAGTCGATGTCGGACCTGGCGCGCGCCTCGATCATCGACTATTGGCACGAACGCGTGTCCGCACTCAATGACCGGTTGGTGCAGCCCGCGATTCACGAACGCGCGTGGCTCGCTGCAGTCAACCTCGCTGCTGGAGTCGTACTGGATCGTGAGCCGGTATTCACCACTGGCGCAGACAGCCTCCAGCGCATCGTAGATTCCATCCAGCCTCATGGATACATCGGCGCGATTGTCGAACCGCGCGATGAGGGCACGCTGACGCGCACGGTTTCGGCGGTGCATGGCCTTGTACTTGCCGCGGAGATTGCAGCGCAGGCGGGCGTCGACCTGTGGGCGTACGAGCGGCGAGGGGTCAGCGTGATGACCGCGGCACTCTACCCGCTGTACTACTTCTACTATCCCGAGAAATGGCCGTGGTTCGATGGACTGCAACCTGACTTGGTGAAGGCGCAGTTCAGGGAGCACGCGGCCTTCCTCGAAATGGTCAACCGCAAGAACGGCGGCACCGTACGCGCAGTGAAACTCATCCTAGACGAAGTTAGGCCGGTATACGACGCATGGGGCGGCGGGCCGGTCTCGTTGACGCACGCGGTCGTGCCGGTTGCCCGGCGCGGCCTGTTCAGGAGGTGAACCATGATCGCCGAGCCTGTGACGTTTACACGTGTCACCGACACTCACCTTGAAGCGCTGCGCGGCCTTGCCGGTGCAGATAACGTAACGACCGCACAGGCCATGCTCGACCTGCACAACCGCGATTCGTCGCGTCATCCCGCAGGCAACGCCGAAGCGGTGATCTTTGCGACTGATGCCGAGCAGGTCAGCCGTGTGATGGCCTACTGCGACCAACACCGCATCCCGGTTACGCCGTGGGGCGTCGGCACGTCTCTGGAAGGCAATCCGCTGGCACGTTTCGGCGGTATTTCGTTTAGCTTCGAGCGTATGACCGGGATCGTGGAGGTACATGTTGACGACTTTCAAGTCACGGTTCAGCCGGGGATCGGCCATAAAGACCTAAACGCGCAGCTAGCACGCTACGGCTTGTTCTTCCCGCCCGACCCGGGCGCGAACGCGACCGTTGGCGGCATGCTCGCGAACAACGCCGCCGGCATTCGCACGGTCAAGTACGGCGCGACCAAAGACAACGTGCTCAAGATGCAGGTCGTGCTGGCCGATGGTCGGATCATCACCGTCGGCTCGCGGTCGATCAAGCAGGCGTCGGGTTATGACCTGCTGCACCTTTTCGTCGGCAGCGAAGGGACGCTGGGCATCATCACCGAGGCGACGCTCAAACTTGTGCCTGTCCCCAGCTTGATGAGTGCGGTCGTCGCGTCGTTCCCGAGTGTCGAAACGGCGATCGAGGCCGTGGTGGCAGTGCGCGGGAGCGGTCTTGACCCTGCTGCGCTTGAGTTCATCGACGCAAAACAGTCCGCGCTTCTGCGCGACCACAACGGCGTCGACCTTGAGGAAGCGCCGACTCTGTTCATGGAGTTCCATGCCGTGCTGCCGGAAGCGCTTGATTTCGGTTTGGAGCAGGTTAAGGAGATCTGTGAAGAGCTGGGTGCGACGCGCATCAAAACGACGACTGACAACGCCGAACGCACCAAGCTCTGGAACGCACGGCATCATGCTTATGAACTGCTGCAGCGGCTTCACCCGGGGCAGGAAATCTACATCGGCGACGTAGCCGTGCCGATCAGCGCCTATCCCGACCTGATCGGGTTTGCCGACGACGCCATCGCAGAGGCGGGGATCAAGGCATTCATGAAGGGGCACGCAGGCGACGGCAACATCCACTGCGAGTTCCCGTACAAGGATGAGGCCGAGTTCGCCAGGGCGAGCCACGTAAACGACCTGATCGTGCAGAAGGCCATCGAGCTGGGTGGCACCGCGACCGGTGAGCACGGTGTGGGAGTCGGAAAAGTGCATCACATGGTGCGCGAACACGGCGCATCGCTCGACGTCATGCGCCAGATCAAGCACACGCTCGACCCGAACGGGATTCTCAACCCGGGCAAGATCTTCCCGGCGTAGGGGGCGTTAGCCGGATCGGGGAGGTCGCGACCTAGAAGTCGGTGTCGTCCTCGTAGAAGTCCTCTTCGTCCTCTTCGTCCTCTTCCTCGTCGTCATCGCCGTACAAGTCGATGTCATCGTCTTCGTCGTCGAACTCGTCGTACCCTTCTTCGTCCGGGTCTTCGTCGACGCTGAAGATCAAGTCGAGGTTAACGAGATCGTCGTCGTCCTCTTCGTCGAAATCCTCGTCATCGTCGAGCAGTTCGTCGTCGTCGGCCAACGGTTCGTCGTCTTCGAGATCGTCCCCGAGGTCGTCTTCGATCATGACGGGCAGGCCCGTGCTGTGGAAGATTTCGTCGAGCATGGCAGTCCCCACACCTGTTCCCTGGTCGCGCGGTATTTTAACCAATCCGTCTGTTCTGTCTAGCCTACATCGCGACGAAGATTCGACTCACGCGTCGAGGCCACGAGCTCAAGGAAGAATTGGTGAACGCGGGAATCGCCGGACAGTTCGGGATGGAACGCCGTCGCCAGCAGATGCCCTTGCCGGGCGGCGACAATCGAGCCGTCGTCCAACCGTGCCATCACGTCGACGCCCGTGCCCGCGGACGTTGCGACCGGGGCGCGGATAAAGATGGCGTGGAAGGGGCCGCCTTCGATGCCGGCGATATCGAGATCGCGCTCGAAGCTGTCAATCTGCCGCCCGAACGCGTTGCGGTTGACTCGTAAGTCCATGACGCCGAGCAGGGGCTGGCGGTCGCCGCCGATGTCCTTGGCGAGAAAGATCATGCCGGCGCATGTGCCCCACGTCGGCTTGTTCAGCGCAAAGTCGCGCAGCGGGCCAATCAGCCCGTAGCTAACTGCTAGCTTCCCGATGGTCGTGCTTTCACCACCGGGGATGATCAAGCCGCCCAGGCCGTCGAGGTGCTCGGGCAACCGGACCTCTCTTGCCGTCGCGCCCAGAGTCTCGATCATCTTCCGGTGTTCGATGAATGCGCCCTGCAGCGCCAGAATGCCGATTTCCACGCCTGCTCCCATACGGATGGTCTCCCTTCGGTATGAACGTACTGTACGGTAGGGCGCGAGGTGGTTCAAGGGGGCGATAGGACCATTGGCGAATACGCTCGCAGTTGGCAAATCCGGCCGGTCTGAGTAGACTTGACGCGAGTGTTTGCCTCGTTGACCGCGTTGGAGCACCGCCGCCAATGACCACAATCTGGAACATGCCGCGCATCGAGCTGACTGACCTGTCGCGCCTGCGTGAACAGCGCCCTGCAGCCCTCCTGACCGGCAAGCGCAGCTGGCAGGCGGTAAATACCATGCTCAAGTTTCCGGTCGTGGTTCAGGCCGAACCTGAGAGCGCCGACCGCAGCTATCTCGAGTTTCTGTCGGAGAACCTGCCCAAGCAGGTGCAGGTGGTGTACGCGGTCGGCGGCGGGTTGGCGTCCGACGCGGCGAAATACATCGCGTGGAAGCGCAAGCTCCCGGCCGTTCTGGTGCCGACGGCACTGAGCGTCGACGGCTTCTTCACCGCCACTGTCTCCCTGCGCGACGGCGGCGCCGGCGTGTATCTCGAGACTGGCCCGGCAGAGCGCGTCATCATCGATTGGGATGTCGTCAGCTCGGCCCCCGCACACATACGCGGCGCAGGCATTGTCGAACTGCTCAGCATCGTAACGGGTCTGCTCGACTGGCGCTACGCGGCCGAAAAAGGCAAGAACGCGCTCAGCGAGCGCTTCCAACCATGGGCCGCAGCGATCGCCGCGGGCATCGCCCAGCAGGCATTTCGTATCGCCAAAGGGGTTGGCGAGGGACAGGTTCAGGCGCTGCGCGAGCTGCTCGACCTGATTAGCATGGAAGTCCGACTGACGACTCAAATCGGCCACACTCGCCCGCAAGAGGGAAGCGAGCAGTTCTTTGCGCAAGCCATCCAGCCGCGCACGAGCCGCCGCGGCAAGAAGCCGTACGCCGAACTCGTCGGCCCGGGCATTCTGCTCGCCATGGCGCTGCACAATCAGGAAGTAAAGCCGATCCGCGACACCATGTTGGCCGCAGGTATCCGTCTGAACACGCTTGACGAAATGGACATCCGCGATACCCTGCTCGAACTGCCTCAGTTCGTCAAGGACAACGAGCTTCCGTACAGCCTGCTCAACGACGTATCGATTACGTCGGACAAGGCAAAGGAGCTGATTAAGACGGCCGGCCTGTCCGCCAGCGAAGTGTAGGTATGGTGGGGCATTGGCCCCGATGTGAAATACCGATATTGGGCTTAACCGTCTGCGGCACCGACCGGTAGCTGTGCTGTGGGCGCTGTTGACATTGGAGTACGAACATGCGAGTGCTGCGTTTTATTCTGCTTGGTCTCTTGCTGGTCATTGTGGTGGTTGCCGTCGGCGGATTCATCGTCTTTAACGACCTCACGCGCGGTCCGCTGCCTCAACACTCCGGCACGCTGCAAGTTGCCGGGTTGGAGGCACCGGTCGAGATAATCCGCGACGATTACGGCGTCCCGCACATTTACGCTTCGAACGCCCATGACCTCTTGTTTGCACAGGGCTACACGCAGGCGCAAGACCGTTGGTGGCAGATGGAGTTCTCGCGGGCGATCGGTAGCGGGCACATCCAAGAGCTGACCGGACAAAACGCCGATGTGATGGGCAACGACGTATTTATTCGCACTGCGGGCTGGCGAGCCGCCGCGGAGCGTAACATCGCCGAGGCGTATGACGCCGAGACACTGGCCCACTTGCAAGCCTTCGCAGATGGCGTCAACGCCTACATCGCCGGCAAGAACGGTGGCGATCTGGCGCTTGAGTACTCGCTGTTGGGCGTGACCGGTGTCACGATCCCGGTTCAACCGTGGACTCCCGCTGACAGCGAAGCCTGGATCAAGGCCATGCAGTGGAACCTCGGCACCGGCCTGCAAGACAACGACCGGAGCTACGCGCTTGAGGCGTTGAGTGCCGAACAGTTCGACATCCTCGAACCCCAGTACCCGTTCGATCGACACCCGACCATCGTCACCGAAGACGATCTGCCGATCTGGGAGAAGGTGCCTCTCGCCGCCGCGCCGACCGAAACCGTCGTATCGGCATGGCCCGCAGCCTCTGTGGACACGGCGTTCGCGGGCGGGATCAACGGCGACGTCGCATTTGGCTTTGGTACCGGCGCTGGGCTGGGCAGCAACAACTGGGTTGTCCACGGGAGCAAGACCGCCACCGGCATGCCGCTGCTCGCCAACGACCCGCATCTCGGCATCCAAATGCCGTCGATCTGGTACGAAGTCGGTTTGCACTGTCAGCCGGTCAGCGACGCGTGCCCGTTCGACGTTCGCGGCTACTCGTTCCCCGCCGCGCCGGGCATCGTGCTGGGCAACAATAGCCGCATCGCGTGGGGCTTCACCAACATCGACCCGGACGTGATCGACCTCTACGAGATCAAGGTCAACCCCGACAACCCGCTGCAGTACGAGTTTGACGGCGAGATGCGCGATATGACCGTGCACAACGAAGAGATCAAGTTCGGCGACGGGGGCTCGGTCACGATCCAGGTCCGCGAGACGCACCTCGGCCCGATCATCACGGACAACGAAGTGGTGACGCCCGAGGGCTCGTCAGGATACGGCGAGGTCGCGCTTGCGATGCGCTGGACGGCACTCGACCCGGCGGCGATTTTTGAGGCGCTGTTCGGGCTGAACTCGGCCCGGGACTTCGAGGACTTCCGCGCTGCCGCGAGCAAGTTTGTCGCGCCGGCGCAAAACATCGTCTACGCCGATGTCGACGGCAACATCGGTTATCAGACCCCCGGCCTCGTGCCGATTCGTCCGGCGATCAATACTGGCCTCGTCATTCAGGACGGCTCGACCAGCGCGACCGAATGGCTCGGCTACGTGCCGTTCGACCTGCTGCCGCGAATCTTCAACCCCGAACGCGGGTGGATCCACAGCGCCAACGAGGCGCTCGTTCCGCTGGAGTACTACGATCAACTGAAGGCCGAACTCGCGCCGCAGTATGGCGAAGACATCAACGTCGTGTTCAACCATTACTGGGACTTCGGGTTCCGCGGCGAGCGCATCGTCGAACTGCTCGAAGCCAGCGACCAGCACACCATCGAGTCGATGCAAGCAATTCACATGGACAACAAGATTCTCGTCGCCGAGGCCATGGCGCCTTATCTTGCCGCGCTTCAGATTGACGACGCCGACCTCGCCGCCGCTCGCGACTGGATGCTGGATTGGGACTATCAGGCCAGCCGCGACAGCGGGCCGGCCGCGTTGTTCAGCGCACTATGGCGGCGCATACCAGCCGCGGTATTCAACGACTCCTACGGCGAAAGTTGGTCGGTCAGCGGCGGGAGTGCCGGACAATACGCGGTGATCCTGCTGCTCGATCAGCCCGACAATGCACTGTGGGACAACCTCGCCACAGACGCCGTCGAGGACCGTGATGCGCTGCTTGCGTCGTTGTTTGCCGACGCGCACGCCGAATTGGTTCAGACGTTGGGGGCCGATCGCTCGCAGTGGGAGTGGGGAAAGCTGCACTCGGCGGTGTTCGTCAGCAACCCGCTCGGCCAGTCGGGAATCAGCCTGATCGAGGACCTTGTGAACCGGTCGGCGCCAACCGGCGGATGGACGGGCGCGGTCAACGCGACCAATTGGTCGACAGGCGACGATTCGTACGACCTCGGCAGCCTGCCTTCGATGCGCACGATTTACGACCTCGGCAATCTCGATCGCAGCGTGAATCACCATACGACGGGGCAAAGCGGCCACCCGTACAGCGCCGACTACGACAACCAGATACCCCTTTGGGCAAGCGGGACGTACAAGCCGATGCTGTTCACCCGGGCGGCAGTCGAGGCTTCAGCCCGCGACACGCTCAGGCTAGAACCGGCGGACTAACAGGCGAGAATCACAACCGGCGCACTCGATCAGGTGCGCCGGTTTCTTTTGACTCGCTGTGAGTGCCTAGAGGACGATGCGGCCTGTCACGATGAGAAGCAGGACGCCAAGCACCGTCACCAGCATGAAGAACAGGATCGAGATGATCATACGTTCAAACGCTGACATGCCGAGGAATCCTTTGGACTTACGGCGGCGCTTCTTGCCGGCGCGTTCGGCATCATCGAGCAGTTCGTCAAGGTCGCTTGCCGCACTGCGGCGGAGATCGTCAACCATGTGCGCATTCCTCCAGCACGGATTCGCAGCAAATGTAACACACACTGTAGGGTTGTGACGAACACCCCGCTAGTATCCGCCGCGCAATCCTCGTACAATGTCAGTCACGAGGGCGTGTCCCCGAATCGTTCAGACAAGTGAAGGCAAACCCCCATGCCCAAGCTCCCGTTCCTTGAACGGCTGGACAGCGGTATTCCGATTGTGGCCGACGGCGCGATGGCGACTCAACTTCACCGCGTCGGCCTGCCGATGACGACCTGCTTCGAAGCCATCAATCTCGCCGATCCTGACAAGGTGTACGAGGTTCATTCGGCGTACTTGTCCGCCGGCTCAGACCTGCTGGAGACCAACACTTTCGGGGCGAACCGGCTGAAGTTGAGCGAGCACGGCCTAGCCGACAAGCTGGCCGAGATCAACAGCGCCGCCGTCGAGATTGCGCGCCGCGCGATTGCCGACAGCGGGCGCGATGCTTATATCGCAGGCTCGATGGGGCCGTTGGGTCAGAAAATCCGCCCGTACGGTCCGATCTCCCGCGAGGACGCGCGCGACATGTTCTTCGAGCAGGCGGCTGCCTTGATTGACGCCGGTGTCGACGTCATCCTGCTAGAGACGTTCGCCGATCATCACGAACTGCTCGAAGCGCTGGCGGCGGTGCGACTTGCCTCGCCGGACGTGCCGGTGATCACCCATGCCACATTCGCCAGCGACGATCGCACGTTGACCGGCTTCACGCCGGCTAAGGTGGCGGCCGACCTCGTGCGCGCCGGTGCAGACGTCATCGGCGTGAACTGCGCCGGCGGCCCGTCGCAGATTTCGCACATCCTCGACACGATGCACACCTGCGTTCCACGCGCGCGCCTTTCGGCGATGCCGAATGCCGGCTTCCCCGAGGCGGTCAATGGCCGCGTGATGTACCCGGCTTCGGCTGAGTATTTCGGCGACTACGCGTTGACGTTCCAAGCCCTCGGCGCGCGGATCGTCGGCGGGTGCTGCGGCAGTACGCCCGACCACATCGCGGCAATGCGCTCAGCAATCGACGCGGCAGCGCGCGGCGACCGTCCGCTGCCTATCGTCCACGTCGAGGAAGCGACTTCCGGCGAGGAGCAGATCGCGCCCGCCGCGCCGACCGACTTGGCTGAGCGACTTGCGAGCCATCAGTTCACCGTCACCGTCGAAATGGCGCCGCCGCGCAGCTTCAGCGTCGAACGGCTGATCCGCAGCGCGCACCTCCTGCGCGATGCCGGTGCGCACATCCTCGATGTCGCGGATACGCCTGCAGCGCGTATGCGCATGAGCCCGTACGCGGTCGCGCACGTCATTCAGTCGCAGGTCGGCGTGGAGACCGTGCTGCACTTTCCAACCCGTGGGCGCAACCTGCTGCGCATTCAAGGTGACCTGCTCGCTGCGCACGCGCTCGGCCTGCGCAATGTGTTCGTGACGATGGGCGACCCGACCCGCATTGGCGACTATCCCGACGCCAACGACAGCTACGACATCGTACCGTCCAAGCTGATCGGGCTGATCAAGCACAGCATGAACCGCGGCGTGGATCAGGCCGGCAATAGCATCGGCGCGCCGGCGACCTTCACGGTGGGGTGTGCGCTCAACATGGGAGCGGATGACCTCGACCACGAGATCAAGATCCTCGGCAACAAGCTAGCGGCAGGGGCGGATTTCGCACTCGGCCAGCCCGTCTACGAGCCGTGGCGCATCGAGCGCTTCCTCGCGCGATACGAAGAAGTCACAGGCCGTGCGTTCGACCTTCCGGTGCTGCTCGGCGTGCTGCCGCTGTTCAGCTTGCGGCATGCCCAATTCCTGCACAATGAAATACCCGGCATCGTCATTCCTGAGACGATCCTCGGCCGCATGGAACAGGCTGGCGACGATGCGCCATACGAAGGCGTACGCATCGCGCAGGAGCTGGTGCAGGCGACGTCAAGCTACGTCAGCGGGGCGTACATTATCCCGGCGTTCGGTCGTTACGACCTCGCCGCCGAGGTGGTCGCCGCGGTGCCGGTGCGCGCATGACGGACGACCGGGCCTACAGCGTCACCGAACTCGCCCAGCAGATACAAGGCGTCGTCGAAGGCAGCCTGCTGCTGCAAGGCGTGCGCGTCATCGGCGAGTTCAGCAACGTGCGCCCGGCGCAGTCCGGCCACTGGTATTTCGCGATCAAGGACGCCGACGCGCAAATCCGGTGCGTGATGTGGAAAGGAACCGCCGCGGTACAGCGCATGCTGCCGAAAGAAGGTGATTCGGCGGTCGTCACCGGCGACGTGACGTTTTACGTGGCGCGAGGCGAACTGCAGATCACCGTGACGAGCCTTCAGCCGGTCGGGATCGGCGACCTGTACGCGCAGCTTGAGGCGCTGCGGTCCAAACTCGACGCAGAAGGACTGTTCGACCCGGCGCGCAAGCAGCTGCTGCCGCCGCTGCCGGCACGCATCGGAGTCGTGACGTCCGAAAACGCGGCTGCGTTTCAGGACGTGCTCAACGTGTTGAGCCGACGCGCCCCGTTGGCCGAGGTCGTACTGGCGCACACGCTGGTGCAAGGCGCCGAAGCGCCGCCGCAGATAGCACGGGCCATTCAGGCACTGGATCGTTCCGGTCAGGTCGACGTCATCCTGATCGTGCGCGGGGGCGGCAGCATCGAGGATTTGTGGGCGTTCAACGACGAGCGGGTGGTGCGCGCCGCGGCGGACTGTATCACCGCGACCGTCGCCGGCGTGGGGCACGAGACCGACACGACACTGGTCGACTTTGCGGCCGACGTGCGCGCTCCGACGCCCTCTGCCGCGGCCGAGATCGTATCTCAAGGCTGGGCGCAGATCCCGCAGATCATCATGGGTATTGAGGCCGAACTCTCCGAGTGGATCGATGGGCGGCTGAGCGAAGCCGGTACGACATTCAACGCGGCATCGACTCGCCTGAGCCTTGCTGCGCCCGCGCGCAAAATCGCCGCGCTGCGCCAGTCGACCGACTACCTGCTGGACGGCTTAATCACGCGGGTCGCGTCTGCGCGCCAGCTTCGGCGTGAACGGCTGAACAGCGTGATTGCGCGGCTTGAAGCGGCGAGCCCGCTGGCGCTGCTGGCGCGGGGGTATGCCGTGGTTACGCGCAGCGACGGGGCGGCAGTGCGCAGTACGCAAGACGTAGGCGCGGGCGATTCGCTGAGCGTCCGGGTGCAGGATGGCAGCTTCCCCGTGCGCGTGGAACGAGACGACGAGGACAACAACGATGGACAATATCGACTCGCTGGATTTTGAGCAGGCGTTCGCACAGCTTCAAGACGTGCTGAAGCGAATCGAATCGGCCGACCTGCCGCTGGAGGAGTCGGTCGCGCAGTACGAACTGGGTCGCAAACTGGCGGCGCGCTGTCAGGCGCTGCTGGACGACGCCGAACTCCGCGTGCGTAAGTTGGAGGAGTGATCAGGAAACAGTGGTCTGTTGTCAAAGGGTCAGCTGGCTCCCAGCCAACTGGCGCTCAACACGCCATAGAGTCCAATAGGCTTTGACGCTTCACTCGGACTGTTCCACAATTCGCTCCTTGCGACCACATATGACCTCACGAAATGGACGTAAACATGCCAGCTCTCGCCTTTGACCGCTACTACAGTTACGTGGACTTGACCAAGCTGCTCAACGACTTTGCCGCCGAATACCCCACGTTGGTGTCGGTCGGGTCGATGGGCAAGAGCTACGAAGGGCGCGACATCTGGGTCGTGACGGTCACCAATACCGGCACCGGCCCGCATGACGAAAAGCCCGCACTGTGGATCGACGCCAACATCCACGCGACCGAGCTGTCACCGTCGACCGCCGCGTTGTACTACCTCAATCTGGTCACCACGCAGTTCGGCAAAGACGACGAGATCACGCGCCTGCTGGACACGCGCACGTTGTACATCTGCCCGCGGCTGAACCCGGACGGCGCCGAGTGGGCGATGGAGTCGCCGCCGCGCATCCGGCGCAGCAGCACCCGCCCGTACCCTTTTGATGAACAGCCAATGCCCGGACTCGAAGAATACGACATCGACGGTGACGGGCGCATGTTGAATATGCGCATAGTCGATCCGGACGGCCCGTGGAAGGCGCACCCCAACGAGCCGCGTCTGCTCGTCAAGCGAGGGCCGCTGGATGTAGGCGGGACGTACTACCGCGTGATGGCCGAGGGCCGTTTCAACGCCCCGTATGACGGCGTGACGATTACACCAGAAGGGGTCAAGGAACGGCTCGACCTGAACCGGAACTATCCCGCACATTGGCGGCAGGAATACGAGCAGTCCGGCGCCGGCGACTACCCGACCAGCGAGCCGGAAATCCGCGCGCAGGTGCAGTTTATCGTCGACCATCCGAACATCACCGGCGCGATCACGTTCCATACGTTCAGCGGCGTGCTGCTGCGCCCGTACGGTACGCATCCCGACGACGAGTTTCCGCCCGAAGACCTGCGCGTATTCAAGGAGATCGGCAAGGTCGGCACCGAGATCACCGGCTATCCCAACGTGTCGGTGTTCCACGACTTCAAGTACAACCCGAAGGAAGTCATCACCGGCGTGTTCGACGACTGGATGTACGACCACCTCGGCGTGTACGCGTGGACGGTCGAGATCTGGTCGCCGCAGCGACAGGCCGGGATCACCGAGTACAAGTTCATCGAGTGGTACGCCGACCATCCCTTCGAGGACGATCTCAAGATGCTCAAGTGGAGCGACGACCAGTTGGGCGGCAAGGGCTACGTCGACTGGTACGAGTTCGATCATCCGACGCTAGGCAAGGTCGAGCTGGGCGGTTGGGACCGCATGTATGCGTTCCGCAATCCGCCACCGCAGTTCCTCGAAAAGGAAGTCGCGTTGTTCCCGAAGTGGCTGACGTACCACGCGCTGATTTCGCCCAAGCTCGAGCAGCACAGCGTCCACGTCGAACCGCTGGGCGACGGCGCGTACTTTGTGCGAATTGGCGTCAAGAACACCGGTTATCTGCCGACGTATGTCACCAAGAAGGCGCTGCAAGTCAAGGTGACACGCGGCGTCATAGCCGAGATCGCGCTGCCGGACGGGGCCGAGCTGCGCAGCGGTCAGCTTCGGGCGGACATCGGCCAGCTCGAAGGCCGCGCGTACTTCCCGTCCGCGCTGACGACGTGGGGCAGCCCCGCGCCGACGCCCGACCGCGCGAAAGTCGAATATGTGATCTATTCTCCGAATGGTGGTACGGCGCAGTGTGACACTGCGCCACGATAGGGCCGGTGTCGTGCGTGTCGAGGTTCCGCTTGGCCGCTAACGACAGCCGCCGGCCGGCGGCCTATCCGGGCGCGATACTGACCGACCCGAGCAACGAATTCGCGTCGCACACGATGCAGGTGCGCATTCCGGCGATCTTGCAGCAGGTGATCGACGTCAACGCGGGCATGACGACGAGTCAGCGCGACGCGATCGAGCGCTTGCGCGAAGGCGTCGCGACCGGTCAGCCCGTGCCGGCGTTGGCTGCAGGTGCGCCGGACGTCGACGAGTGGCAGATGGCGCTAAGCGATCAACCGGGGCGGACCTGGCATGACGTCGAGTGGTTCTTTGCCGAAACGTACCTGTATCGCGTGCTGATGGACGCGGTCGGGTACTTCGCCAACCGGCACGACCCGTTCGGGCCGATCAAAGCCGAGGAATACGCCAGCGACAGCCATCGTACGCTTATAGAACAGGCGCTGTCGGTGACCGGCACCCGTGAGGATGCGCTCTACGCACTGATCGGCGCTGCGCTATGGGGCAACCGTGTGGACCTCAGCTATGCCGAGAGCCGCGCGCATGGCGCATCGATCAGCACCGACGACCTCCTTGTGGACGACCGTGCTGCGGCCATCGAGGCATTGGCCGGCGCGGCGCACACGGTGCACCTCGTCGCCGACAACGCCGGCAGCGAGCTGTCGGCCGATCTCGTATTGATCGACCGGCTGCTGCGCGACAAGTGGGCGGGGCAGGTCGTCCTGCACGTCAAGGCGCACCCGACGTTCGTCAGCGATGCGATCACCGATGACGTCATCCAGTTCTTGCGGCGCGCTGTTGACGGGGCGTATGGCGACCTCGCGACCGGGCTTGGCGCGCGGCTGATCGGCGCGGTGGGGTCGGGGACGCTGCGGTTGTCGTCGCGTTACTTCTGGAATAGCGCGGCGATGTGGTGGGACATGCCCGACGAACTGCACGGGTTCATGTCCGAGTCGCCGCTGACGATCGTCAAGGGAGATGCCAACTATCGACGCGTCGTTGGCGACGCACGCTGGCCTTACGAAACGCCGTTTCATGAGGTCGTCACCAGCACTGGAATCCCGGTTCTATGTCTGCGAACGCTAAAGAGCGATCCGATCGTCGGGCTTCAGCCGGGGCAGGCAGAGCATCTCGAATCGATCGATTCCCGTTGGCGATGGAGCGGCAAGCGCGGCGTGATTCAAGGTTGGATCCCGAAGCTCTAATCGACATTACACGCTCCATTGCGGGGCGCGCGATTAGAGGTTGGTAGAACCTAGCAATCACGTTAAAATCGCGCCGGTGCAGCGAACTGTGCATGGCGTTCGCTTGTTGTTTGTGCGGCGGTTGTGTAAAATTGCGCAAATTAGGCACACCCTCAGATTGACCAGACAACAGCGGACTGTAACGAGGCGAGGCGGTAACGCATTATGAACTTGAGCGTTGGACGCGGCGGGCTCGGTAGCTCGACCATCATTATCATCGTGGTAGCGGCTGTCGCTATCATCCTCGGCGGGTTCGTGATCAGCAGTTTCACGCCCTCGCTGCTGCCGGTGCAAGCCTCCGGCGAGGCAGAACAGGTCGATGCCCTGTTCCGCGTCCTGATGTTCCTTGGCGGCATCGTGTTCCTGCTGGTGCAGGGCCTGCTTGTCGTCACCATTGTCCGCTACCGTCGTAAGCCCGGTGACGAGAGCGACGGCGCGCATTTCAGCGGCAATCCGACGCTTGAGATTATCTGGACGGCGATTCCAGCGGTTACGATCGTCTTTCTAGCGATCTACAGCTACAGCGTGTGGGTCAACATCCGCGAACCCAAGGCGGACGAACTGCACGTCGATGTGCTGGGCGCGCGTTTTGCGTGGACGTTTACCTACGAAGATCCGTTGGATCGGCTCCCTGAAGATGGCCCGCAATCCTTCAACGATGCGGTGCTGCACACGTATGTCGGCCGTCCGGTCGTTCTATCGATGCGGACGTCGGACGTTAATCATGCGTTCTGGGTACCGACAATGCGCATCAAGCAGGACCTGCTGGCCGGGCGAACAACCGACGTTCGCTTTACGCCTACTTTGGCGGGGCGCTACCGCATCGTGTGTACCGAACTGTGCGGCGGCGGTCACGGTGCGATGTTCAGCTACATACAGGTTTACGCCAACGAGCAGGAGTGGATGGAGCGTTTCATCGACATTCGCGTCGATCGCATCCTGAACCCGCCGACAGACCCGGTCGTGGTTGGTCGCTCGCTGCTGGAAGAAGCAAAGTATGCGTGTGCCGGGTGCCACAAGCTGGACGATCTGGGGTGGGCGGGTGTCACCGGCCCGAACTTGAACGGCATCGCCGATACCGCGGCGCGGCGCGCGTCGACCTCAGGGCAGGCCAGCGCTGAAGGTTATCTTGCGAACTCGATTCGGCATCCGAACGCATATACGGTGCCCGGCTATCAGAACAACGTAATGCCGCAGTTCAGCCCGCTGAGTGAAGAACCTGCGCAAGTAGATGGCGCGTATTACGTGTACATGCCGGACGAGGATCTGGTGGGCATCGTTTCGTATCTCTGCACGCAGTCGGCGACTGGGACGCCCACCTGCGGTGACACGGCAATGATCGAACAAGCCGTCGCGGCCCAGAGCGAGTAGTCTGCGCAAGCTAGGTACAGAGGGAAGTAGGGGTTATGGCGAGTATCACCGTTCCAATGCCGGGCGTTCAACCGACGCCGAGGCCCAAGCTGGCCGAGTACCTGCGCTGGAGCGTCGATCACAAGATCATCGGCGTCCAGTACATGGCCACCGCGTTGTTCTTTTTCATCATCGGCGGCGCGCTTGCGATGCTGATCCGGTGGGAGCTGCTCACGCCGGCGCTAGACGCCAGCGGGACGGGTTCGACATACAATTCGCTGTTCACGATTCACGCGACGATCATGATCTTCATGTGGATCATCCCGATGTTCGCCGGGTTCGGCAATTACATCGTTCCGCTGCAGCTCGGCGCGAAGGATATGGCGTTCCCGTGGCTCAACGCCTTTGCGTTTTGGCTGATCCCGCCGGCCGGAATCCTGTTCCTGCTCGGCTACTTCGTCGGGCCTGCCGAAACCGGTTGGACGGCGTACCCGCCGCTGTCGGTATTGTTCAGCGGTGACGGTCAGACGCTGTGGGCGATTGCGATCCACATTCTCGGCGTCAGCTCGATCCTCGGCGCGATCAACTTCATCGTGACGATCAAGAACATGCGGCCCGAAGGCATGGGCTGGTTCCAGATGCCGTTGTTCGCGTGGGCGACGCTCGCGACCGCGATCATTCAGGTGCTGGCGACCCCGTTCCTTGCGGGCGGGCTGACGCTGCTGATCCTCGATCGAGTCGCAGGCACGGCATTCTTCGACCCGGCCCGCGGCGGGGACGTGCTGGTGTGGCAGAACGTGTTCTGGTTCTACAGCCACCCGGCCGTATACATCATGGTGCTGCCGGGCATGGGAATCCTCAGCGAGGTCTTGTCGATCCATAGTCGCAAGCCAGTGTTCGGCTATAAGCTGATCGCGTTTTCCAGCCTCGGCATCGCGCTGGTTGGCTTCACAGTATGGGCGCACCACATGTTCACCAGCTTGACGCCTGAACTGCGCGTGCCGTTCATGATTACGTCGTACATCATCGCGATACCGACCGGCATTAAGATCTTCAGCTGGATCGGGACGATGTGGGGCGGCAAGATCCGCTTCACGGCGGCGATGCTGTTCGCGATCGGCTTCCTCAGCCAGTTCGTAATCGGTGGCATCACCGGCATGATGCTGGGCTCTATCCCTGTTGACATCCATCTGCACGATACGTACTTCGTCGTCAGCCATTTCCATTTCGTGCTGTTCGGTGGTTCGGTATTCGCCATCTATGCCGGCCTCTACCACTGGTGGCCGAAGATCACGGGCCGGATGATGGACGAGTTCTGGGGCCGCGTGCACTTCGCGATCACCTACGTGTCGTTCTTCTTCACGTTCTTCCCGATGCATTTGGCCGGTATGCAGGGCATGCCGCGCCGCGTCGCCGAATACGCGCCGGAGTTTCAGGCGATCAACGTGATCATCAGCATCAGCGCATTCGTGCTGGGCGTGAGCACGTTCATGATCCTGGCCAATATGATCTGGTCGATATACCGCGGCAAGGTCGCAGGCCCCAACCCGTGGCGCGCGCTGACGCTGGAGTGGCAGACGACATCGCCGCCGCCGGCGTACAACTTCCGCGGCACGCCGGTCCCGTTCGAAGACCCGTACGGCTACGGCAGCGAGGCGGCGAACGCCTATCTGGATGCGATGGAAGAACGCTTGACGCCGGCTTCTCAGTTGAAGTCGGGGCGCTCGGCAGGGCCTGCGTCGCCATCGCCGGAGCCGGTGGCCGGTGACTAACCGCGCCGTCGAAACCTTCATGCACCGGGTATGGGCACACGGGTCCTTACCCGGTGCCTGTGAGTACGACCCTTCCGGATATTTACTGGTAGCTAGACATGCAGCGTAACACGCCGTACCGCGATATGTGGTACAACGAAACCGTTGACGAGGACCGCGAGGCGGCGATCCGACTCAAGAACAAGCGCAACGGGATGACCGTCTTTCAGGCGTCGTGGATTCTCGTCTTCGTCTGCCTGATCGTGGTGAATTTGCAGCTTCGCGGGGGGGCGCCCGCGTGGCCGCCCGAGGGAGTCGAACGGCTCGACCCCGTCCTGCCGACACTTGCGACGCTCGGCTTACTTGCCAGCGCCGTGCTGGTGCGTCGCGGGATGCGCACGCTGCTGCGTGACTCGCTGGGCGGATTCTTGTTACAATGGCGGGCGGCGCTGGGCCTTGGCGCGCTGTTCGTTGCTGTGATGGCATACGAGTGGCTGTCGGTCGCGCCGATCCCCGAAATGCGGGTCGTGCTGGCGAACGGTGAAGAGATAATCACCGCCATCACCCAGTACAACGCGATCTTCCGCGTGATGACGGCGTTCCATGCGTTTCACGCGCTGGTGATCGGCATCTACATGGTTCGGGTGCTGCGCACGGCCGCGCGCGGGGGACTGACCGAGGATACGTGGTCGGCCGAGGCCGGCGCGAAGTTGTGGTACTTCGTAGTCATCGCTTGGCTGATGTTCTACGTCGTACTGTATTGGCTGTAACTGAAGGGGGCGGTTGGTATGGGATACGGCTTGAACCGCGCAGTTCCGATGTCCGTCATCGGGTTTGTGGCGGGCGCGGGGCTGGTTATCTTGCTGCGTGCGCTGCAGAGCATGGACGAGGTCTGGGATGCGCAGCTCGGCTTGATCTCGGCCGGTTTCTTCGGTGTCGTGTTTTTTCTGTGGGGAATCGGCAGCTTCTCGTCGGAGATGGCTGCCCATCACGTGCACGAGCCTGAGGAAGACGAGTTCGGCAACGAGATCGAAGTCGCCGACGATCATCACCACGGTGAGGAGAAGCCCGTGGAGATCCTGAGCGGTCAGGTGTGGACGGTGGCGATGTGGAGCATCGTCCTATTTGCCGGCCTGCTGCTGTTTGCGTCGCTGCCCAACGGCCTCGGTTACACCGTCAGTGGTGACCCGGCGGCGAACGCCAACGCAAACGCCTTCATCGAATTCAACCTGTTCGGGACGACGGTGCAGCTCAGTAAGCTGGTTGCGCTTGTCATTTTCGGCGTGGTGACGATGGTCTCGCTGGTGGTCGCTGCCGGCGGGATCGCCTACGCGCTGTTCGGCATGAACCGCGGGCTTAAGACCGTGCAGGCGATCGGCAATCAGCCGCTGACCGCAGCGGCCCTTGGATCGGGTGTGGCGGGTGCGCTGCCTGCCGGCGAGCAGGCCGAGCCTGCACCGCAACCCAACGTGGTGCAGCGCCTGCGGCCGATTGTGACGTTCGTCGTGCTGTTCGTGGTGTTGTACGTCCTGTTCTACGAAGTCGCGATTGGCCTTGTCATGGCGCAGCCTTACTGGCTGCGAATCATGTTATCGGCGGTCAACGCGGCAATCTTCGCGCTGTTGATCCTTCGCCCCAAGCTGGTGTTGTTCACGATCGGGCGCATCGCCCGCTTTACGGCACGGGTGCTGCGCGGTCTGCCGGCGTTCCTGTTCCAGAGGGATTAGTTCATGAGCGAAATCACCGTTCACGAGTCGAAGGCGCCGGTCATTCACGACCCGCACGAAGAGGCGATCCGCAACGATAACCACAAGTTCGCGATGTGGCTGTACCTCGCCAGCGAAGTCATCCTGTTTGCGGTGTTTATCGGCGGCTATGCGCTGTTCCGGGTCAATGAACCAGAAGCGGTGCGCAACGCCCACGACGGGCTTGGCATTGCGCTGGTCTCGATCAACACGTTCCTGCTGCTGACCAGTTCGTGGTGCATGGTCATGGGCCTGCGCGAGATTCAGCGCGACAACGTCCGCGGGATGCTGCGCTGGCTCGGCGCAACGGCCGCGCTTGGCACGCTGTTCGTCGGCCTGCAATGGGTCGAATACCGCGAGCTGGCACATCTGGGAATCACGCTCGACATCGCCAACAGCGCCGAGGCGTACAGCGGGTTCGGCATGCGCTTCTACGCGCCGACGTTCTTCCACGGCGTGCATGTGGTCATCGGCGTTATCTGGTGCCTGCTCGTTATGCGGCGCGGCGCACGCGGCGAGTTCAGCAGCAAGCGATACACCGGCGTCGAGACGTTCGGCCTGTACTGGCACTTCGTCGACGTCGTGTGGATCATCCTGTTCACCCTGATTTATCTGGTATAGCTGGGGGCATCCATGAGCGAACAATCCCACGCGCCCGAGATGGCTGAAGCGGCTGAGGCCGCCGCCCACGGCGAACACGCCGCGCACGCGGAACACGCCGAAACAACGGTCGTGTTCGGGCGCGAGCTGCCGTTCCCCCTGTATACGGTCGTATTCCTCGGCCTTGGCATACTGACGATCATCGAAGTGCTGGTCGCCGAAGTCTTCAGCAGCGGGATCAAGATCCCCATATTGCTGGCACTGGCGGCGGTAAAGGCATACTTGGTGGTGTACTACTACATGCACCTCAAGACCGACAGCCGGTTGTTCGCGGTCGCGCTGATCGTACCGCTGGTCGTTGCGCTGGTTTCGATGCTGTTCGTGCTGATCACGCCGCCGGGCAGCTATTAGGCGAACACGCGGCGGGTCGTATCGAGAAACACTGTGCGGGCGGCGCTTGTCGCCCGCTTTTTGTTGGGGTAGGGGAGGCTGCAATGCAGAACGAACTCCGCGGGCGAATCGCACTGGTTACAGGGGGCGCGCATCGGGTCGGCAAGGCCATTGCGCTGGAGCTGGCGCGTTCCGGCGTCCACGTCGTCGTCAACTACAACCGTACCGCCGATGACGTCGTTGCCGAGACGGTATCCGAGATCATGAGCTGTGGCGTTGAGGCGGTAGCCCTGCAGGGTGACGTCAGCAGACCCGCTGACGTCACAGCGATGTTCGAGCGCATCAAGGACTCCGTCGGTACGCTCGACATTGTCGTCAACAGCGCGTCTGTGTTCCCGTCCGGCACGCTTGCCGAGACGTCGTTTGAGACGTGGCAGCAGGCGCTGGACGTGAACGTGACCGGCCCGTTTCTCGTAACACAGGCAGCCGCGCAGTTGATGCAAAGAACGACCCGAAAGGCGGCGTGATCGTCAACATCTGCGATGTCGGCACTCTGCGCCCATGGCCCGAACGGGCGGCCCACGGCGTCAGCAAAGCCGCGCTGTGGATGCTCACCCAGACCAGTGCGGTCACATATGCGCCGGACGGTATCCGCGTCAACGCGGTGATGCCGGGGCCGGTGATGGCCCCGCCCGGCATGAGCGAAAACCGCTGGCAGAAGATCGGAGAGGATCAGACGCTGGTCGGCCACGCCGGCTCTGCTGAAGACGTCGCCCGAGCGGTCGGTTACCTGTGCCGCGAGGATTTCTTGACCGGCGTGCTGCTGCCGGTCAACGGCGGCGAGCACCTGAAATGGTAGGGGTGCTGGCGGGTATCCGCGTCCTCGATTTGACACGCCTGCTGCCGGGCGCCGTCGCCACGATGATGCTGGCCGACCTCGGCGCGGATGTCGTGAAGGTCGAAGACCCGAACGGCGGCGACTACGCGCGCTGGATGCCGCCGCTGGTCAACGGCGTGTCATCGATCTTCGCCGTCAACAACCGGGGTAAGCGCAGCCTCGTCCTCGATCTCAAGCACGCCGAAGGCCCGGAGCTGTTGCTTAAGCTAGCGGTCACAAGCGACGTTCTGATCGAGAGCTTTAGGCCGGGCACGCTGGAACGTATTGGCATCGGCCCTGACCGCCTGCTCGCGGCAAACTCGCGCCTGATCGTGTGCCGGATGTCGGGGTGGGGCGCGACCGGTCCCGAGGTTGCCCGCTCCGGCCACGACCTGAATTACGTCGCCCGTGCCGGTCAGGTGGCGATTGGCTCCGATGCGCAGGTGCCGCGCGCGCAAGTGGCCGACATCGGCGGGGCGTATGCGGCGGTCGCCTCGATCCTCGCGGCGCTGTATGCCCGCGAACGCAGCGGGGACGGCGCGGTCCTCGATATCAGCCTTGCCGAGGCGGCGCTTCCGTTCAGCATGTTCAACTGGGCGGAGCGAGCCGTCCCGTACGACGAGTGGGGGGCGGGTGCGCTGACCGGCGAGTGGGCGTGCTATCGTGCGTATGCGACGGCAGATGCCCGCACGGTCACGGTTGCGGCGCTTGAACCGAAGTTCTGGCAAGCGTTCTGCGGTGCAGTCGAACGTCCGGAGTGGATTCCGCTGCACAGCGAACGCGATGCCCAACCCGCGCTTATCGACGCCGCTGCGGCCATGTTCGCGTCGAAACCGGCCGATCACTGGGATGCGCTGTTGAAGGATGTCGACTGCTGCTTTGCGGTGGCGCTGCCGTCCGGCGACATCCACACCGATCCGCAGTTCTCCGCACGCGGAATGCTCGGGCTGGGCGGTGACGGCCTGCCGTGGATGCGTTCGCCGCTGGCGATGTCAACAACGCGGGCCGACGGCGCTGTTCCGGGCTACGGCGAACACACCGCAGAGGTCATACGCGAAGCAGGCATGGACGACGAGGAGCTGCTCCGGCTGATTCGTTGTGGTTGCATTAAGGCCGGGCACGTTGACGTCGATCACGGCTAAAGACTATAATCTACGCAAATCCCCAGCGAACCAAACATGGCGGTACTGTCAGCCGCGACAAGGTGAGGGACCACATGCCCATTCAAGGCAATCTGCGCGATTTCAGCACGACCCAGCTACTGAACCTGATCAACCTGTCGGGGCGCACCGGCGTCCTTCGGGTCTATGAAGGCGTCAGCACGGGTGAACGCGACGCGAACAACAACGAGAAGATCGCGCCGGGGCGGGAGCGCGCGCAGATCCTGTTCAAGGCGGGCAAGCTGGTCTATGCCATGGTCGCGGGACAGCTCAACGACCTGATCGCCGTGTTGAAGCAGGGCGGAAAGCTGAGTGATGCGCAGGCCAAGCTGCTGCGCGAACGCGCTAAGGGGACAGGCGACAAGGCACTGGCAATGCGCCTGATCGGGGCTAACTACGTGTCCCGCAACGACATTGTCGCGTGCGTGCAGCAATATGTTCTGGACATCGTCTACAACGTCATGGTCTGGAATCGAGAACCGTTCCGGTTCGAGGAAAACGTCGATATCGATCGGGCCGACCGCATTATGGTGCCGATCGACCTGCAGAACGTGATTGTCGAGGGCGCCCGGCGGCTCAAAGAACTTGACGAGATCACCAAGCATATCGACAACCTCGACCTCTGCTTGAAGTTCCCCGAGAATCCCAAAGAGAAGTACGCCGGCGTTCATCTCAGCGTTGACGAGTGGAACGTCGTCAAATACGTCAATCCGAAGAACACGATTCGCCAGATTGCGCGTGCGATCAACATGAGCGATACCGAAATCCGGCGCATCGTGTACGGGCTTGAGCACGCGGGCTTGGTCGAGATCGTACGTCCGGTCGCACCTAAGCCCGTGCCGGTACCGACGCAGTCCGCGGATCGCTCGGCAAGGCTTCAACCGCAGCGGCCGCAGCGCCAAGTCGTCAACCGGATTATCGAGAAGCTGCGTTCGCTAGGCTAGTACTTGGGGCCGGAATTGGTTGTCACCCGCCGGTGATGGCGCTACCATCTGGGCGGGATTATCAAACGCAGGGATTTATTCAGTCAGGATCGCGCATCCTCATCTCACGGAGACGCCATGCAGACGGTCAAAATGGTCATAACGGGGCCATACAGTTCGGGGAAGACGGAATTTATCCGGTCTATCAGCGAGATTGAAGTCGTCTCGACCGAACGTGAGGTGACGACGGAGGCGGAACGCCGCGAGAAAGGCGCTACCACCGTCGCGATGGACTTTGGCCGCATCACCGTCGATGACGACCTCGTGCTCTACCTGTTCGGCACGCCCGGCCAGCGCCGTTTCGACTTCATGTGGGAGATTCTGGCTGAAGGCATGCTGGGCTTCATCGTGATGGTCGACAGCTCCAAACCCGAGACTTTCCGCGAGGCGAAGAACATCCTCGAGACGTTCCGTGCGTACGCGGCAACGCCGTATGTCGTCGCCGCCAACAAGCAGGATCACCCGGACGCGTGGTCGCCCGACGACCTGCGTATTGCACTGCGCATCGACCCGGACGTGAAGCTGCTGAAGTGCGTTGCTCGTGAGCGGGCGTCCGTGCGCGACGTCCTGCTGGAACTGCTGTACGCGATCACCGAGCAGATGGACGAATAGCGCGGAACGGCGAGAGAACCCGTGCCGACAATCACTACCGATCAAGGCAACATTCATTACGAGTCACTCGGGCGCGGCCGACCCGTGCTGCTACTGCACGGCTGGCTTGGCTCGTGGGAACTGTGGCGTCGGTCTCTAGAGGAGCTGTCGTCGGAGTTCCGCGTTTACGCGCTCGATCACCTCGGGTTTGGCGAGTCGCGCGATCGGGCCGGGCGGTTTACGGTCGACCAGTACATCCAGTCGGTCAGCTTGTTCATGGAAAAGCAGGGCATCCAGAAGGCGGCCATCATCGGGCACTCGATGGGCGGAACGGTTGCGCTGGGCGTCGCCAAGAACCGGCCTGATCAGGTGGCCAAAGCGACCGTCATCGGATCGCCGATCAATGGCGCGTCATTGGCGCCGCTATTAAAGCTGTCCGGCTACGAGTCGATCGCCCGGCTGTTCTGGACATTCCCGGCGCTGCTCAAACTGTTCATGCGCTACTATGCCTACTTCATCGCCAACGACGGCCGCACCATGAGCAAGATGCTGGTGCATGACGTGTCGAAGATTACCGCCGAGTCGTACTTCATGAGTATCGGCACGCTGCGCAAGACCGACCTGCGCGGGCAGATCGGTGAACTCGGTATGCCGGTCATGGGCATGTACGGGCCGAAGGATCGCATCGTCCACCCCAATCAGGCTAAGCTGCTTAAGGACGAACTGCCGAGCGCCGAAATCGCGTGGTTCGAAAACGCCGGCCACTTCGTGATGCTTGACGAACCTGAGAAGTTCCACAAGACGCTCCGCGAGTTCCTCAACAAGTAGCGCTCATCTCCCGTTTGGTTGACAGCGGCGATGTGACGGCGTACCCTGAGTCCATCGGTGGGTTAGCGAGCGGATACCTCCCATGATTCCCCGAAACGTGATCGCCCGCGCCACAGTGGGCGCTGCAATTGCCGCACTGGCGCTGCTCTCCGCATCCGCACAAGATGCCGCCGACTACGGTGACGCGCCCGAATCGTATGCTGCTGCTGTGCATCTGGACGCAGGCTCGGAGTGGCTGGGTCCGCCGGGCGAGCCGGCAATAAGCGCAGAGACGGAGCGCTGCCCGGTCGATGCAGACCTGTTTGACGACGGCCTAAGCGAAGACGGCACGATCACGATCAGCGCCGGTCCCGACGCGCCGATCGGCGAGCGGCAGATCAGCGCGTGGGTCGACCTGAATGACGACGGCGACTGGGACGACCGCAACGAATGGGTCGTGCGCCGCGTGCTGTTGTGGATGAAGCCCAACGGTTCTCGAACCCTGAGCGCGCCCTCTCTGGCGGAAGCCTACGGGAAGCACTGGATCCGCGTCACGCTGATCCGTGTCGCCGACCCGACAACGACCAGCTCGGACGGGACGATTTTGGCGAACATCGGCGAGACCGAGGACTATGCGCCGTTCGACTATGAGGCTGATGTCACGGATGGAGACGCAGTCGAAGGTTGCGCCTCGCCGGCCATTCAGCCGTAACACTTTGTTCGCACACGGCGCTAAAGCGTTATAATGGGAGTGCATGAGCCGACGCAGGGCATCCCATATGTATCGCTTCATCATTGAAGACCAGCGCCATGTTCCCCCGTTCAACGAGCCAGCGAGCCAGCTTACGGTTGGCACCGAACCGCTCAAGATCCACCACGAGAACATTGTCGCTCAGGTCTTTGGCCCTCAGGTGACGCTCGGCCCGACGCTGCGCAGCCGCGAAGACCTCGATCAGGTGATCGGCGAGGCGATTGTCTACCGTGACAGCTTGTGGTTCGACCGCGAATTTCTCGATTACTTCGTGCAGGAGGCACGCCGTACTGGAAAGGCGTGCCGTGCAGCTTTTCCCGCCAGCGACAAGGCGTTTCACACGTATACCGTCCCGCTGACCAAAGGCTTCGAAGTCGCGCTCGATCCTGCTACCCGCAGTATCATGTTCCTGTGCGACCTGTGGTACTTCCCCGACGGCTATACGTCCGAAATCGAACCGGTCGTCGTGCCCAGCGACGCGCGTGAAATTGGCTTCTACACCGTGCCCGACTTCATGACGATGAAGCAGGGCGACCTCACGCATTTCGCGCCGATGCGCGCCGTCATCTCGATCGAGAGCTGGGTGCATGTCTACTTCGCGAGCATCATCTTCAGCAATTTCGCGCGGGCGGCGCGTCTCGACAAGCTGATTGCGGACAGCGTGTTCGCGAAGCTGCGGTTACTGTGGCATGCCATTGTCGAGCAAAAACAGCTTCTCGCCGCGTCGGGAGCAGTCAAGATTGGCCGAAACTGCGACATCGACCCGTCGGCTGTGATCCGCGGTCCGGCGAGGATCGGCGACAACTGTGCGATAGGCGCCGGGGTGATCCTCGACAACGTGACGATCGGCGACAATGTGACGATCGACGCGGGCTGCACGTTGATGATGAGCAGCGTCGCCAACAACTGCTTCCTGCCTTTTCGCGCGTCGCTGTATCTCACACAGGTGATGGAGAACACGATCATCGCGCAGAACACGTGCCTGCAAATGTGCGTGATTGGCCGCAACAGCTTTGTCGGCGCCGGCAGTACCTTTACCGACTTCAACTTGATCGCGCAGAAGCCAATGCGTGCGGCGAACATCGACGGCGAACTGCAGTCGGTCGGCCAGATCGTGCTGGGGAGCGCCGTGGGCCACAACTGCCGCATCGGGTCGGGGATGGTGGTGTTCCCCGGACGCATGATCGAAAGCGACGTGGTGCTGGTCGCCGGGCATCAGCGCCGCGTGATTACCCGCAGCGTGAGCTACGAGGAAAGCGACCACCACATCATCAAGTTTGGTGACGTGCATAAGCGCTTTTACCCACGTCGCGACGAGAACGAGTTTGAACTCACTGAAGACTGGTAACTTGAATGACCGACTCATCACTGCAGGATGTACGTCAAGTCCTACAGCAAGGAGACCGGCAGGCAGCCTTGTCGCTTGTCGATCAGATTCTGAGTGCCGCGCCGAGCGCGGAAGGCTGGACGCTGGCGGCTGAGATTGTCGAGGCCGAAGCGGACAAGATCAAGTGCTTGGATCAGGCGCTGGAGCTTGACCCGAATTACGAGCCGGCGCGAAAGATGTACGCCGACATGGGCAGGCTGCCTCCGCCCCGCCGTGCCCAATCGGCGCCTCCTGTCGCGCCGCGCCCGGACGAGGCCCAGCCCGACGAGCCGCGTGTCATCAGCCGCGTGGGCGAGCAGACCGTCTACGAAGAAGGCATCTACGAGATGCTGTGGGACTGCAGATTCTGCGGGACCACCAAGCTGCTCGGCAAGACACACAAGTTCTGCCCCGTGTGCGGTGCGCAGCAGGACGCCTCTTGGCGTTACTTCCCGTCCGACGACGAGAAGATTGCCGTCAAGGATCACGTGTACGTCGGCGCGGATAAGGTCTGCCCGGCGTGCAATTCTCTCGTGGCGGGGAATGCCGAGTTCTGCGGTCGATGCGGTGCGCCGCAGTCCGCCGCCGCAGAGGTCAAGAAGCAGGCCGCGCGTGAAGCTGCCGCCGGGCAGAGATTCGAGCGCGAGGACCTTGTTGCGCGGCAGATGGCCGAGACCTATGGCCCGCCCAAGACGCAGGCCAAGCCGTCCCGGCCGAAGTGGATGCCGTACGTCATTGGCGCTATCGTGCTCGTCGTCGTCGCAGCTGCCCTGTTTGCGATATTCGCCAAGCGCGAGCAAACCGGCTATGTCACCGCATTCAATTGGGAACGTGCGATAAACATCGAGCGCTTCAGCGCGGTTGCTGGCTCGGGGCTATGCTCGGTGATGCCGGCCGACGCGTACAGCGTCTCGCGCAATTACGAGCAGGTCGGCTCTCGGCAGGTACCCGACGGCGAGGACTGCAGCATGCGGCAGGTCGACCTCGGTGATGGGACATTCCGGCAAGAACGGGTATGCGTGCCGCGCTATCGCAGCGAACCGGTTTACGACTACGTATGCACGTATATGGTCAACCGATGGGGCTATTCGCGGACTGCGAATGCATCAGGCGCGCGCGATCAAACGCCCGCATGGCCCGACCCCCGACTCAACACAAGCACGGCGGGAGGCTGCACTGGCGTGTTCCCGAGCCTGGGCTGTGAACGCGAGTCGGGCCGTGAAGAACGCTACATGATCACGCTCAGGACAAGCGAAGACGATACCTACCAGTGCGACATCCCGTTTGAAACGTGGAGCGACTTGCCGCTCGAAGCGTCGTTCAAGTTCAATGTGAGTATCGTCGGAAACCGGCCCGATTGCGGCTCCTTGGAGCGGCAGAACTAG
Organism: Candidatus Flexicrinis affinis; assembly: GCA_016716525.1. NCBI lineage: Bacteria > Bacillati > Chloroflexota > Anaerolineae > Aggregatilineales > Candidatus Flexifilaceae > Candidatus Flexicrinis > Candidatus Flexicrinis affinis. The sequence continues at coordinate 1,968,359 of JADJWE010000001.1, read as the reverse complement.
CGGCCCTCGCCAGCCGAGCGATTTGCGGTACACTTCAGCGCGTACCTTAGACACCGCGGGTCATCACGCCCGCGGTGTCGTATGAAAGCCGACGGACTCTCGAATGGTTGTGCTCGACTTTATCTACATCGCGCTCGGATTGGCTGGCTTGTATTTCGGCGGCGACTGGCTCGTAGAGGGAGCGTCGCGATTGGCGCGGGTCTTGGGCGTGCCGGTCGTCATTATCGGCCTGACGATCGTCGCCTTTGGCACATCGGTGCCGGAACTAGTGACCAATCTGGTCGCCGTTGTGCGCGACACCAATGACATCGCCGTCGGCAACATCATTGGCTCGAACATCGCCAACATCGGCCTGATCCTCGGCATGAGCGCGGCAATTGCCTCACGTGCCCTGAGTACACGCGATGTTCAGCGCGACTGGGTCATCATGCTGGGCGTGGCCGTGCTCGGCTACGTCTTGCTGGTGATCGACGGCGACTTGAGCCGCGTCGACGGCCTGATCCTGGTCGGCGGTATCGTCCTCTACATCGCGCGCGCATTTCGTGAAAGCCGCGAACAGCACGTGGACACGACAGAGTCACGGGAGTCGGCCGCGCACCCCGAGCAGCATAACGTGCTGAAGGAAGTGGGCCGGATCGCCGTCGGGGTCGTGCTGCTGGTGATCGGCGCACAGCTTACGGTAGACGGCGCCGTGAACATCGCGCGTTTCCTCGGCGTCAGCGAGTTGGTGATCGGAGTAACGCTGGTGGCGGTCGGGACGTCGCTGCCGGAATTAGCGACCTCGGTCGTGGCGGCGACCAAAGGACAGCACGAGATTGCTTTGGGCAACGTCATCGGGTCGAACATCTTCAATATTCTGTTGATCCTCGGCGTGACCGGTGTCCTGCACCCTTACGAGATCAACGGGCAGGCGCTCTCGTTCGACGCGCCCTTCATGCTGCTCATGACGGTCCTGATGGGACTCCTCATCCGTGACGGCCGCATCGCCCGGCTTGAAGGCATCGTGCTCGTCGCTACCTACATCGTTTACATCATGCTGGTGTTCTTCAGACCGCTGATCGGCGTGTAACGCCTCAGCACGGTTTGACGTCCTCGAGGCGCAGCTGCACGGTGCGCCGGTCCCGGAACGTGTTGAACTCGAGCGTGAATGCGATGTCCGCGAACCGATCCAGTTCACCCAGCACAGGACCGAGGCCGAAGCCGATCGCGTCGAGCTGGCCCATGCCTGCCCGCGCGATCTTCAGCTTGAGGTGCTTATCCTCTTTGCCGACCGTGCGCGCGTCCATGATGTGCGCGCGCTCGACGGCAAACACCGGTTGCCGATTCCCGTTGCCGGTCGGCTCAAGCTGCGCCAACTCTTCGACCAACCCGTCTGTGATGCTGTGGACTTTGATCTTCGCATCGACCTCGAGCGTCGGCTCGACAGTCTTGCCGCGCAGCGCCTCGCGGGCGAGGTCGGACAACCGTTCGCGCAGAACCGGGATATTCGGATTGCGCACAGTGAAGCCGGCGGCGAGCGCATGGCCCCCGTGGCGGACGAGCAGGTCGGCGCACTGGTCGAGCGCCGCCGTGATGTCAAACTCGGGAATGCTGCGGCAGGACGCGCGGCTTTCGTCGTCGCCGTATTCGAGGATGATCGACGGAAGGAAGTATTCCTCGACCATCCGGCCTGCGACCAGACCGACGATGCCCGACTCCAAGTCGCGGTGGCCGGCGAAGATCAATGGGCCGTCAAACGTCTCGCCGATCTCACTGCGGATGAGGTCTTGGGCAATTCGGGTCTTCTCCTGCCGCTCGGTGTTGAGCCGCTGCAGCAGCTCGGCAAGCGGTTCGGCTTCGTCGGACGTGGCTGAACTGAGCAGGCGGTAAGCGTCGATGGCGTCCGAGAGGCGGCCGGCGGCGTTGATGCGCGGGCCGATCCCGAACGCAATGCTGCTGGTCGTAACGGACTCAGGGCTAATACCGGATACGTCCAGCAGCGCCTGAATTCCGGGCCGCCGGGCCGAGCGCAGCACGTCGAGGCCCTGCCGGACGAGCGAACGATTCTCGAGGTGATTCAGCGGCATCAGGTCGGCTACGGTACCGATCGCAACGAGGTCGAGAAGCTGCGTAAGATCGAGCGCCTGCGCGCGATCCGACCCGCCATTCTGCAGTTCGGCGCGGCGCAGCGCGTCGATCACCTTGAACGCTACGCCGACGCCCGCCAGCATCGGCTCGTCGTAGCCGGGGCGCTTGCAGTTGATGACGGCGTACGCGTCGGGAAGCTCCGGCCCGAGCGAGTGATGATCGGTCACGATCACGTCGATGCCACGGCGGCGCGCATGTGCGATTTCGTCCAGCGCGCGGATACCGCAGTCAACGGTCACGATGAGGCGATGACCTTCGTCGTACAGCATATCGATGGCGCCGACATTCAGGCCATAGCCTTCGTCGACGCGGTTGGGGATGTACGCGCGGACGTGCGCCGCACCAAGCGCCGTCAGTCCCTGCACCATAAGGGCGGTTGCGGTCACGCCGTCGGCGTCAAAGTCGCCGTAAACCACGATCGATTCGCCGGCTTTGATGGCTTCGCGCAGGCGCGAGACGGCCTTCGGCATGTCGGCAAGCCGGAACGGGTTATGACGGATGTCGTGCTGCGCGAGGAACTCCGCGGCGTCCTCAGGGGTGGTCAGCCCACGGTTGAACAACACTTGTGCGAGGATCGGGGTCATCCCGCGATACCCGGCCAACAATGCGTCCGGGGCGGGCTCGGACACAATCCAGCGCTTGCCCCGCTGATTCGCCATAGTCTATATACCAGTCAAATTCGCAGACCCTGATAGTAACAGGCCGATAGATGCGATTCAACCTGAACGCCCGGAATACACGGCATGAACCGACTGCAACCACGCTTGCGTGTCCCTCACGCTCGGAAGCCGCACCAGCCGGATGCGATCGTACGGCTCGGACGAGAAGAGCGCTTCATACTGCACCGTACGCCGTTTTCTCGTGGTGATGGCCCAGTAGTACAGCGAATCTTTGTTCCATTTCAGATGCTGGAAGAAGTTCTCTCGGTTGCCGGTATTCCACAGGTCTTCGCGTGTGATCGCGCGGGTGATTGAACGTCGAGTCAGACGCCACAGGATGCGAGGCAGGGGGTAATCAAGCCAGACCGCCGTATCGGCCAGCGGCCACACGATGTCCCGAATCTTGCCGTAGTTGCCGCACGCGGCCCAACGTTCGGCCTGCACTGCATCGGCGACCAGCGCGCGCATGTCATCCAGCGGTCGGTCGGTCCAGCCGGGCAGGAAATTGAAGGCGTCGAGTTCGATATGAACACCACCGATCAGCCGGGCAAGTTCGCGTGCGAGCGTCGTTTTTCCAGAGCCGGTGCTGCCGATGACAATGACTCGCTTCATCGAGTCGGGGACGGCGTGTGACATCGCGTTCCTCTCGTGAATTAAGGCGGCAAGGGTGAAAACACGCGAGGTGATGTTACAATTGCACGCAGGGCCAACGAGCGAAGGCGTATCTCATGGGTGCAATTACTGCCCGGCTGCAAGGACTGCTACCGCGCACAACGGATCGTGTGCCGACCAGCCCGCGAGAGCGCGTGCTCTACGCGCTGTCCGGGGGGCTCATTGCGGTCGCAGCGTTGGCGATGCTTGTTTATTTAGCCACAGCTCTCATCACGGCGTCACGCCCGTTTCTAGGGGTTTTGATCTCGCCCGTGCTGACGGTCGTCGAGGCCGGGCCGGTCGGCACGTCGAATTGGCCGGGCAGCGATGCAGGCCTTACTGCAGGCGATCGAATTGTCGCCGTGAACGGGACGGCGCTCTCTCGAGTCGACTCGGCGGCAGCCCGCACAGGTCTCAACGAAGTGCTGGGCACCCTATCCGCAGGCGATACCGTTACAGTGGAAGCGGAGACCACAGCCGGCGTGGCACGCAGCGCCACGGTCCAACTAACCCGTCTGCCGTTTGTAGATCTGTTTGCATACTTCGGCATTCCGTTTGTGGCGGGTGTCGTGTCGCTGTTGACCGCGGTTTATCTGTTCCTTTGGCGGCGCGAGTCGGTCGGTGCGTTTGTCGCGTCGGGCATTTGTGCCGCGATGGCTGTGACGATCGGCGGCATCTACGACGTGTCGACTGCCAGCATCCTCGGTCCGCTTTGGGCGATTGCCGCCGGCCTTGCTGGCGGATTGATGCTCCTGTTCGGATTTTCGATTCCAGCGCCACTGCCGATCGCCTATCGCGTGCCGATCCTTCGTCCGGCAGCCTTGATTGCCGGAGTTGCCGCCGGGGTCGTCGCCGCGGTGATGATCTCCGGCCCGTCGAGTGCCGCCAGTTACGAGACCGGTGTCTCGATCGCGCTTGGCGCCTGTCTGGGCGGTGCCGTCCTGCTGGTGTTCACGATGTTGTGGCAGCGCCGGCGCGCGGCAAGCCGTGAAGCGCGCAATCAGAGCGGCATCGTTTTGATCGGCCTGATGTTGAGCGCCGTCCCGTTCCTCGTCTGGATTGCTGCGGTCGTGCTCCGGTTGCTTGCGCCGGGGTTTACGCTGCCGATCTCGCCGCAGGCCGCGATGCCGTTTCTGCTGGCCACGGTGCTCAGCTTCCCGTTTGCCCTCAACGCGCCGCGCCGTGTCGACAGCGATTCCCTGGTCAGTCAGTCGATCACGTACGTGTTTCTGCTCGTTGCGCTGGTGATTGGATACTTCCTGTTGACGCTCGGCTTCGGCCTGATGGCGTCGAGCATGGTGCCTGACAACCCGGTGTTGATCGCCGTCACGATTTTTGTGATCGCCGCCCTGTTTCTGCCTATCCGAGCGCGTCTGCAAGTCCGCATCGACACCGTCTTTTTCCGTCAACGCCGCGCGCTGCAGTCGATCGTCGAGGATTTCGGCCAACGCCTGACCGAATTGACCGACGTCGACAAAGCGATCGCTGCGTTTCGCGAGGCTGTCGATCAGGGGATTAGCCCGAAGCATCTCGTGGTCTTCGTCCAGCGCGCGCCGGGCGGCGACTATATGGCTGCAAGCGGGGAAACGGAGCTTCGTTTTCCCGCCAATGCGCCGCTTGCGTCATATCTGCTGACTGTTGGTGCGCCAGTGACATTCGTGCCCGGTCAGCCGCTCCCGCCCGACTTGCTCAGTGACAAGGCGCGTATCGACGTGCTCGCACCGTCCGTCATCGCCGGGCTGCCCGGATCGGAGCGCTTATTCGGTTTTGCGGTGCTTGGGCCGAGGCAAGGCAGCCGTCGCGCGTATGACTATGAGGATTTGCGGTTCCTGTCGGCGTTGACTGGCCAGCTTGCCGTGGCCATTGAGCGCGCACAGTCGGTCGAGACGCTCGAACAGCGCGTGAAAGAACTGGACGTGCTCAGCTCATTGGGCCAAGCGTCGAACTTCACCCGCACGCTGGACGACCTTCTCGAACTTATCAGCGCGCAGACCAACCGCCTGCTCAAGTCGGACTTCCAGTACATCGCGTTCTTCGACGCCGAACAGGAACAGTTGTACTTTGCATTCTTCCTCGAAGAGGACGAACGCTACAACGCGCGCGAAGGCCGGCGCTGGCCGCTCGGAAACGACATCTACAGCCAAATCCTCAGGTCGGGCGAGTCGCGCCGCTACGAAGACTACAACCGCGAGAAGCAGATAGGCACGTTTGGCACACTCTACGACAGCCCGCGTATCCGCGCGTGGATGGGTGTGCCGCTTGTGGCGCAGAACCGCCGGCTTGGCGTGTTTGCGCTCGGCAAACGTGACACGATTCCGTACACGTCGGACGACATGGCGACGTTCATCAACCTAGCCGGTCTCGCCGCCACTGCGCTTGAAAAGGCGCAGTTGTTCGATGAGGTGAACGCGCGCGCGCGTCAGCTTGCTGCGCTGAACGAAGTCAGTCAGCAGTTGGTGGCCGCAGAAGCGGGTGACGTCAACACGCTGCTTCGCCTGATTACCGAGAGCGCAGTAGCGATCCTCGAGGCAGAGGCCGGATCGCTGCTTTTGCGGTCGGACGAGGACAGCGACGACATGATCTTCCGCGTGGTGCTCGGCGAAGCGGAGCAGGAGCTGACCGGCACGCGCGTGTCGCAAGACCGCGGCCTGATCGGCGCGGTGCTGCGCACAAAACAGCCGCAGGTCGCAAACGACACGCGTATCGACCGAAGCTGGCAAGGTGAGGTTACACGGGAGACCGGGTTCCGGTCGAATTCGATCGTGGCAGTGCCGCTTCTGGCCAAGGATCGCATTATCGGCGTGCTCGAGGTACTGAATAAGAAGAACGGCCAGTTGTTCAACCATGACGAGGTGCAGCTTCTGTCCACGTTTGCGTCGCAGGCCGGGGTAGCGATTGAAAACGCCCGCCTGTTCGAAATGACCGGAAGCGCGCTGAACCAGCGCCTCGAGGAACTTCAAACACTCGCCAGCATCGACTCCGAGCTGGCGCGCGCGCTAGATCAGCGAGAGGTGGCGAAGATCACGCTGCGCTGGGCCAGCAGGGTAACCGGGGCCGAGGCGTGTGTGCTCGGCGAAGTCAATGTGGTCAGTCAGGCAATGCGCGTGCTGGCCATCGAAGGCTACGACCCCGAAGATTACCCGGACGGCGCGCAGGGATCGCTATGGCCGATCGACCGAGGCATCGTGCAGCGCGTGATGCGCACCCGCGTGGCCGATCTTGCCGACCTGCGCTTCGACCCGGATTACGCCCCCAGCTTGCGCGGCGCGGTCAGCCAGATTACCGTGCCGATGCGATCCGGCGAGGATGTGATCGCACTGCTGGTGCTTGAAACCACAGGCGAAGCTTTCCGACTGACCGATCTCGACTTCGTCAACCGTTTGACGGAGCGTGCCAGTATCGCGCTGGCCAACGCGCAATTGTACGAACGGATCGTGAGTGCGGCGGAGAACAAGAGCGAATTCGTGGCATTTGCAGCGCACGAACTGAAGAATCCGCTGACGTCGATCAAGGGATACAGCGACACGCTGCTCAACCCGCGCGTCGCGAGCGCGATGAACGACCAGCAGCGCGAGCAGTTTCTCGCTGTGATTCGCTCGAACGCCGAACGCATGCAGGACATCATCGACGACCTGCGCGACATCGCGGCGTCGGACGCGGGCCGCCTGCAGATCGCCTACGAGCCGCTCCAGTTCCGTACGGTAGTCGAAGATACGCTCGAATCGTTCCAGCAGCAGTTTGAGGACAAACAACAGACAGTCTCGGTCGACATGCCGTCAGAGCTTCCTACCGTGTTCGGCGATCATAAGAAACTCGTTCAGGTGATGACCAACCTGATCAGCAATGCGCACAAATACAGCCCTGCAGGTTCGGAGATGGCCGTCACGGTCGAGCCGGTCGACAGCTTCGACCTGCCCGGCGGGCGTACACTCGGGCCGTCGCTGTACGTGACGGTGCGGGACTCAGGCATCGGCATGAGCAGTGCCGACCTGAAGCGGATTTTCAACGAGGACTACTTCCGCAGCGATGACACGCGCGCGCGGACGCAGAAGGGGACCGGGCTGGGCATGATGATCACCCAGCGTCTGGTCGAAGGGCACGGCGGGCGCATCTGGGTCGAAAGCGAACTCGACTCCGGCTCGGTGTTCCAGTTCGTCATCCCGCTGGACCGTGCGACAGAGAAGCCGTCGTCGCAGACCGGAATTCGCAAGAAGATCGTGATGACGCCGCCTGCGTCGGACTAGGTGTTTGACGCCGCTTGCACGAACGCCCGAAACAGGTTGAACATCCGCTCGTCGTCGGCGATGTCTTCGGGGTGCCACTGTACCGTGAGCGCAAAGCGGGCGTCAGGCAGCTCGGTCGCCTCGATCAACCCGTCGGGCGCAACCGCCGCGACGCGCAAACCGGGCGCTGCGTGCTTCACCGCCTGATGATGGATGCTGTTGACAGGGACGGCGTGCGTCTCGCCGACAATAGCGGCAAGGCGTGACGCGGGTTCGATGGCGACGACGTGCGAACGCTGGCCGCGCGGGATCGGCATGAAGTTGCCGTGCGATAGTTCGGTCGGATACAGGCTGTTGATGTCCTGAATGAGCGTGGCGCCAAGCGCGACATTGAACAGCTGATGCCCGCGGCAGATTCCGAACAGCGGGCGATCTTCTTCGGCCGCCCAGCGGGCGATGGTCAGTTCGGTGTGGTCGCGCGCGGGATCAAGCCCGTAGACTGTTTCGTGCAGCGGCTCGCCCCAGTGGCTGCTGTCGATGTCGCCACCGCCCGGAAGCAAGATACCGTCCACCCGATCGAAAATACCGCGCAAGCTGTCGTCGTCGATCGTGGACGGGATCAGCACAGGCAAGCCGCCTGCGCGCGCCACGTTCTCGGCGATGGCCGTGTAGGCCGAATACACGGGGATTTCGCGTTCGGTGCCTGCAGGGCGGTGCGCAGTCGTAATGCCGATCAGCGGGCGAGCCATGTGAACCAGTCTCCTCAATCAAAGAGGGGCATCGCGCGATGCCCCATCATGGTCGTATTGGTTTGGCGTACGGCCTAGTTGTCGGAAGGCGCTTCGGTCACCATCTGCTTGTTGCGGCGGCGCTCCTTGAGTCGCGCCTTCTTGCCGCGCAGGTCGCGCAGGTAGTACAGCTGCGCACGGCGCACCTTCGCGCCGCGGGTGACTTCGATTTTGTCGACGCGCGGGCTCTTGAGCAGGAACGTACGCTCGACACCCACGCCGTGCGACGCGATGCGCCGGACGGTGAAATTGGCGTCGTTGCCGCCCTTGCGGAGGCGGATCACCACGCCCTGAAAGACCTGAATACGCTCCTTGCCACCCTCAACGATGCGCACGTGAACCTTCACGGTGTCGCCCGGGTGGAGTTCGGGGTGCCCGCGATCGGGCGCCTCCAAGCCACTGATGATTTGCTGACTCATCGTCAATGTCCTTCCAAAAAAATACGCCCAGCCCGAGGCGTACGGCGGATCATGCTGTGTGACGAAATATCATACCTGCGACCGTGGCATGATTCAAGGTGCGCTTGGCGCGATATAATCATGTCACTAGAGTAGTCCGTTTATTACGAAAGGACGGCATGTTGTGGTCAAGATCGTCTTTATGGGGACGCCGGAATTCTCGGTGCCCACGCTGAAGGCCCTCGCTGCCGCATACGATGTAATCGGAGTTGTCACTCAGCCTGACCGGCCTGCGGGCCGTTCGCGCGAGCCTGTGCCGCCGCCGGTGAAGGTGGCCGCGAGCATGCTCGGGATTCCTGTCATGCAGCCAGAACGACTGAGAAAACCCGAAGTCATCGAGGCGCTCAGGCAGTGGCCCGCCGATTTGTACGTCGTGGCAGCGTTCGGGCAAATCTTGCCGCAGGTCGTGCTCGATTTGCCGCGGCTGGGCGGCCTCAACGTTCACGCGTCGCTTCTGCCACGCTGGCGCGGTGCATCGCCCATCCAGCACGCGATCAAAGCTGGCGATACACGCACAGGCGTCACTATCATGAAGATGGACGCCGGCCTCGACACGGGCCCGATCCTCACGGCGCAGGAGGTCGATATCGCCCCGAATGAGACCAGCGCAACCTTGCACGACCGGTTATCCAAACTTGGCGCCGAGCTGCTCATCCCGACGATCAAAGGTTACGTCGAAGGAACCATCGTGCCGCGCCCGCAGCCTGCCGAAGGCGTCACCCTCGCGCCACAAATCCGCAAGGATGACGGCCGAATCGAGTGGTCGGCGTCGGCAGAAAGAATCGATCACATGGTGCGCGCGTTTACACCGTGGCCGGGGACGTTCACCATGTGGCGTGGGCGTCTGGTCAAGGTGTTGAGCGGGCGCGTCGAGCAGGGCAACTTGCCGGCGGGCTGCGTCGATGTGGTCGATGGACAGATGCTGATCGGGACAGGCTCAGGCGTCTATGCGCCGACACGTCTGCAGTTGGCCGGGCGGCAGGCGCTTGACGTCCGGGCATTCGTCAACGGCCAGCCGGAAATCGATGGCGATTTGCTGCAGTAGGCGCTAGGCCTTCTTGCGCAGTACGTAATACGAGCCGCGCTTCTCGCCCATCTTGCTCAAGATGTCTTTGGCGACGAGATCGGACAGGTCGCGCCGGATCGTCTCCGGGTGCACGTCCGGGTGCAGGCGCTGAAGCTCGCTGTTGGTGATGCGCGTGTTGGTCGGCTCACTCAGGTGGACGAGCACGCTCTCTTGACGCGGATTGAGCGGCACGCCGCGATACAGCTCCAGCAGGTCGATCGTACTTGCAAGGGTGGGTTTCTCGGCGCTGGCCTCGGCCTTTGCGGCGACCGCCGCCGGCGTAAGCGCGTTGAAGATCGTCACCTTGAAGCCGCCGTCAGTCTCAGTGAACAGCGGCTCGGGAAGGCCGTGCTGCCGCGTCAATTCCAGCACGCGGTCGACTCCGTAGCCGAGGCGCTCGATGAAGTGCAAGTCGGCCAACACCTGTACGATCGCCGGGTTTCGAGAGAATCGCTCGTCCTTGATGTTGGCGACGGTGACCGGCCCCGGCAAGCGTCCGGGGCTGGTGATCTCCATCCGGTCCTTGAAGACATATAGTCGAATGCCGTCGCCTTGAATGCTGTAATCGCGATGGGCTACGGCGTTGACGACCAGTTCACGCACAGCTTCGAGCGGGTATTCGTACTGCTCGCTGCGGGCCATCGTCCCACCCAACGTGACGCCCTTGCGCAGAACGTCACGCAGGAAGGTCTCGACGCGCCGAATCTGTTCGGGCAGCGTGCCGGTAATGTCCTCGCGCATGAACGTGTCGCCCATCGTGTCGCCCGCGAAGCGAACGGCGGTGATCTCGGCGCCGCGCACAAAGCGACGCGGGTCCTTGCCAAAGAGCAGGATGCCGGCGTGGGTCGGCAGCAGGTTACCGTCTGCCTGCGCGACGCACCCGCGCTTGAGCAGCGCCGCATCGACATCGCTTTCGCGGATGGACGCCGCATACTGGCGCAGGCGCTCCGGGTCGAGGTCGTCGCGCGTGGCATTCCGGGCGATCTCTGCCTCGTAGGTGATGTCGCCCCGTTCGATCAGAAGCTGGCGCATTGCGCTGGGCGCAAGCGGCACGTTCGAAATGCCGTCGCGGATGAGGTACCGGCCGTTCAGGCTGTGGACATTTGACATCCCTGCCGGAACCGTCACTTTGACGATCGTCGTTCCACCGACGTTCTCGCGTGTCGGGTAGGGGAGGATCAGCGGCGGCGTCAGCATCAGCGCGGCAGCAAGTGCTTTTTCGATCAGCGCTTCGAAATCGTCGATCGGTTCGATGGTGTTGGCGGCGCTGACGCCAAGCAGCAGCATACCTTCGCGGCGTGCATTGGCAAACGACATTAAGGATTCGGCGATCCGGGCAAGCTCCGCACTCGCGGGGAGCCAGTCCACTTGGGCGCTGCGACCCGAAGCAAGCCGCGCCTGTAGGTCGTCCACCTGAATGTCGCTCATTTGCTATCCTTCCGCCGCGGGTACCGGTTTCTTCACCTTCGCAGTTGGCTTCGCCGATCCGTTTGCGTTTTCGGCTTTCGTGCGTTTAGCGGGCTTTTCCTTCTTGTCGCGCGCCTTGTCGCGTTCGCGTTCTTTCGGCGGATCGAGCAGTACAAGGTCCAACACCTGCTGCATATCTTCTACGAGGTGAATGGTCAGTTTCTGCCGGGTCTTGGCCGGGATGTCGATCAAGTCCTTGCCGTTCTGCTTGGGCAGGATCACGGTCGGGACAAGCGCGCGATGTGCTGCAAGCACTTTCTCTTTCACCCCGCCGACCGGCAGCACGCGCCCGCGAAGCGTGATTTCGCCGGTCATGGCGATGTCCGACCGGACTTTGCGCTCGGTGAAGGCAGAGATGATCGCGGTCGCCAGTGTGATTCCAGCGGACGGCCCGTCTTTCGGCACCGCGCCTTCCGGTACGTGCACGTGGACATCGAACTCCTCAAAGTCCGCGTCCGGCACGTTGAAGTCTGCAGCATGCGCGCGCATGTACGACATGGCCGCCTGCGCCGACTCCTGCATGATTTCGCCGAGGCTGCCGGTGAGCATCATGGTTCCTTTACCCGGCAGGATACTCACCTCGAACATCAACGTGTCGCCGCCGTTCGGAGTCCATGCGAGGCCGGTCGCCAGACCGACCGAGTCGTCACGGTTGGTGTGATTCTCCAAGAACGTCGCCGGGCCAAGCAGCTTGTTGACGACTTCCGGTGTGATCTTGCGTGTCATACGCCGCTTCTCGGCCACCGCTCGCGCGAGTTTCCGGCAGATGTTGCCGATCTCGCGGTTCAAGTTGCGTACACCCGCTTCGTACGTGTACTCGCGAATGATCGTGCGAATCGCATCCTCGCCGAACTTGATGGTGTGATCGCTCAGGCCGTTGGCTTCGATCTGCTGCGGCACCAGATATTGGTCGGCGATGGCGGCTTTCTCGTCCTCGGTATAGCCGGGGAACTCGATCACTTCCATGCGGTCGAGCAGGGCTTCCGGCAGCCCTGACAGGTCGTTGGCGGTCGTGATGAACATCACGTGTGACAGATCGTACGGCAGATCGAGATAGTGGTCGCTGAACTCGTGGTTTTGCTCCGGGTCGAGCACTTCGAGCAGCGCCGCCGATGGATCGCCCCGGAAGTCGGCGCCGAGTTTGTCGATCTCGTCCAGCATGAACACCGGGTTGATCGTGCCTGCGCGCTTCATCGTCTGCAGCACGCGACCGGGCAGCGCGCCAATGTACGTCCGGCGGTGTCCACGGATCTCGGCTTCGTCACGCACGCCGCCGAGGCTGACGCGCACAAACGTACGACCGAGCGCGCGCGCGATGCTTCGCCCAAGCGAGGTCTTGCCGACACCCGGTGGCCCGACGAAGCACAGGATCGGTGTCCGCTGCTTGTCCGCAGCCAGTTTGCGCACGGCGATGTGCTCGAGGATGCGATCTTTGATCTTCTTCAGGCCGTAGTGATCGTCGTCCAGCACGCGCTGTGCATGCTTCAGGTCGAGGACGTCCTCGCTGGCGTTGCTCCACGGAAGCCCGACGATCCAGTCGAGGTAAGTGCGGATAATGCCGACTTCCGGGGCCATCGGGGGCATCGCCGCCAACCGGGACAGCTCCTTCGTGGCCTTCTCGAAGATATCGGGCGGCAGACCGGCGGACTGGATCTGCTCGCGCAGTTCGACGATGTCCTGCTGGAATGGGTCGCCTTCGCCGAGTTCGTTCTGGATCACACGAATCTGCTCGCGCAGGAACGCCTCGCGCTGACTCTTGGCGAACTCCGACTGTACCTGACCCGCGATATCTTCGCGCAGTTCAAGCATGTTCAGCTCGCGGTTCAGCAGCGACGCCACCAACCGCAAACGCGACATGATGTCGGACGTCTCGAGGACCTTCTGCCGCTCGTCCAGCGTCATCGTCAGCATGGATGCGACAAAGTCGGCAAGCCAGCCCGGCTCGAAAATCGTCTCGGCGTAGTCAATCACGTCGTCCGGGATCGACTCATTGAGGTCGGCCGCGTGCTGGAACATCTCGAACACCGTGCGTGTCAAGACGTCGATCTCGTCGCTCTGCGGGTTGTCCTCGGTGATGACGCGGGCTTTGGCGATCAGATGCGGGTCGGTCTGTACGAACTCGATGATCTGCAGGCGCCGCCGGCCCTGCGCCAGAACGGTGTCCTCACGGGCGTCGAAGCGGTGCTGCAAGCGCGACAATCCAAGCTCGGTGCCGACCGTGTAGAGGTCGTCCGGGCCGGGTTCGCTGACAGATGAGTCGCGCACTGCAACGCCAATCACCGTCTTGTGATTCTCTGAGGCGAAGCGCAGCGCAGATCGCCCGCGGTCGTCAAAGATCACGACTGGCGATACGACGTTCGGGTATACGACGGTGTTCAGTAGGGGAACGACCGGAAGCCGAATGACCCCCTCAGCATCGGCCTTCGCGCTGCGGACCGACTCGAAGTCATTGGTGGAGATGCTATCGCTCACTGTTGTCTTTCTGAGATGAATCGAATTGGATCGGTGATTCTATCACACCGCTCCACCTGCGTAAATCTATGCGGCTGGCACATGGCGGACTCGCTGACAGACGCTCGAATCGGCTATGCTGGATGGCGCGGCATCGGCCGTGCGCCGGGAAGGAGACGCCATGTTTGGGATGCAGTCGCAACTTGATGCGACATTCGAGCAGAGCTCACGCAAGTTCAAGGCTTCCGACGTGACCGCCGCGAATCTCGCGTCGTGGCAGGCCCAGCTTCGTGCCGAACTGAGCGATCTGCTCGGCGTCACCGGACGGCTTCCGGCCGGGCGGCCGCAGCGGGTCGAGCATATCTCTACGACCGATCGCGGAGCGATTACCGAAGAGCTGTACATCGTCCCGCTCGACGGACTCAACGTGCCGATCTATGTCCTCGTCCCCAAAACGCCGGGGCCGCATCGGGCGGTTCTGGCGTTTCATGGGCACGCGCCGGGTGTCGGATACATGCTCGGCAAGTACCCGGACGAGGCGACAGCGCGCGAGCGAACCGCCATGCACGCCAACTTCGCCGAGCTCCTCGCGCTTGACGGTTACCTCGTGGTGGCGGTTGAGCAGCGCGCATTTGGCGAACGGGTAACGAACTTGGTCGGCGGATCGCTCAATTCGTGCCGGCATATCGCGTTCAACTATCTTGCATACGGGATGACGCTTCTCGGCGAGCGCATCCGCGATGCGGTGCTTGCCATTAACCTGATCGAAACGCGGGCCGATGTGATTCCGGGCTGGATCGGGTGCGTGGGCCATTCGGGCGGCGGAACGACCGGTTTGTTTCTGTCCGCGCTCGAGCCGCGCGTGACGACCAATGTCGTGTCCGGCTACTTCTGCGACTATCGCTATTCGATCTTCGGCATTGAACACTGCGAGTGCAATTACGTGCCCGGCCTGCTCAAGGTATGCGGCATCGAGGAGATCTCGGTGCTGACGGCGCCGCGCCGCATGGTGTTCGTCAATGGCCAGACCGATCACATCTATCCGGTCGCACATGCGCGTTCGGCATTTGCGCCCGTGAATCGCGCATACGAGGCGATTGGGGCCGCCGACGCAGTGGCGTTGGTCGTACACGATGGCGGGCACCGTTTCTGGTATCCGGCGGCGAAGGACTGGTTAACGGGGTCGTAACCGTAACGGGTGCGCGATTGCGTCCGATTCAAGTGAACGTGCGCGGCGGCAAGACACCGGGGCATTAACGTCGATGCCCCGGCGCGATTCTGGGATAGGGCAGACCGGCTATCCGCGCGACATGACCCGTTCGCCGGGCCAGCGTGCGTAGACCTTGGTGAAGTGCGCCAACGTGCGGAATGCGTCGCCGTTCGTGTACTGGCTTTCGAGCGCGCGCCATGTCCAGTTGCCCGCCTCGACGCCGGGCGTGTTCATGCGTGCCTTCTGATCGAGACCGAGGATATCTTGCAGCGGCGTGATCGCCGTGTGGGCGATTGTGCCCATTGATAGCCTGATCATTTCCCAATGCGGCGAATCGCTGATGTCCCGGTTGAAGTACGCCATGACGTACTCGCGCTCACCGGCCGATGCCTCGCCGCGCCACCAGCCGACGATCGTGTTGTTGTCGTGCGTACCGGTGTAGACGATGCAGTTCTCCGTCGTGAAGTTGTGCGGCAGAAACACGTTGTTCGGGTCGCTGAAGGCAAACTGGATGATCTTCATGCCGGGCAGGCCGAGCGCGTCACGTAAGTCCTCGACGGCCTTCGTGATTTGCCCGAGGTCTTCGGCGATGATCGGAAGTTCGTCACCCAACTCGGCGCGGATGGCGTCGAACAGGTCGGTGTTCGGCCCCTTCAGCCAGCGCCCTTTTACGGCGGTCGCTTCGGTCGCTGGGATCTCCCAGTAGTCCTCGAATGCGCGGAAGTGGTCGATGCGTACCAGATCAACCATGTTGAGCACGGCGCGGACGCGGTCGATCCACCACTGATAGCCGCGGGCTTTGTGCACGTCCCACTTGTAAAGCGGGTTGCCCCAACGCTGGCCGGTTGCGCTGAAATAGTCGGGCGGGACACCCGCGACGACCTCCGGATTCCCGCGCGAATCGAGGTAGAACAGGTCGCGATGCGCCCAAACGTCGGCGCTGTCATGGGCGACGAAGATCGGGATGTCGCCGACGATACTCACGCCGTGAGCGTTGGCGTAACGCTTGAGTTCTTCCCACTGCGCGAAGAACAGCCACTGGCGGAACTTCACTGCTTCGATCTCGCCAGCGAACTGCTCCCATGCCGCCTCAAGCGCACGAGTCTCGCGGAGAGCATAAGGGGTGTCCCACTCCGTCCACGGTCGTCCACCGAAGCGATTCTTGAGCGCGACGAACAGCGCGAAGTCGTCGAGCCACTTCGCCTGGCTCGCTGTCCATGCGGCAAACGCGTCGCGATAGCCGTCGCTAGCGCTGGACGAAAACCGACGAAACGCCACATCGAGCAGTTGGTCGTGAAACGTGATGACCGGGCCGTAGTCGACGCGGTCGTCAGGAAAAACTGGCATGTCGCGCAAGTCGTCCGGGTGCAGCCAACCGATCTGCAAGAGTCGGTCGAGGCTGATGAGGTTCGGGTTCCCGGCGAAGGTGCTTAGCGACTGATACGGGGAGTCGCCGTAGCTGGTCGGGCCGAGCGGAAGGATCTGCCAGTAAGACTGGCCGGCGGCTTCGAGCGCGTCGATGAACCGGAAAGCGTAGTCGCCAAGATCGCCGATGCCATAGCGACCGGGAAGTGACGTCGGATGCAGGAGCACGCCGCTAGAGCGTGGAAAAGTCATGGCGAACCGTCCTTGAACAAGAAACGCCGCTCCATGTTAGCGGAGCGGCGTTTTCGGTGCAACCGGTGCGATTGGTCCGGTGCACTATGCGATTGAGGCGCCGAATATCATGGACAGGAAGGCCACAGCGGCCAGTGCAAAATGGGCGGGCATCATGCGCATCTGTTTGTCGACCGCAGCTTGCACGCCAGCGATCTGATCGGCCGTTGGGTTGTCTCCGGCGGTCTTCAGCGCGTCTGCAATCGCGTTTGACGACTTGCCGATCGCAGTGGCGCCGTGACCGAATGCCAACAGACCCGCGACGACACCGATGTGGAACACGATCGAGCCGATCGATCCAAAGCCGCGGTTCCAGTATTGCTCCACGCCGTAGAGCACAATTCCGCCGACAGTCGTCAGCAGCGCGGATATCGGCATACCGAGCGCGAGCTTACTTGCCGAGTATAGCTTCCGGTTGTACGAGATCCATGTGGCGGCCTCCATGCGTGCCTCGGCACGCATGACCTGCCATTGAAAGAACCCGACCGCCACCCAATAAGCGGCGGCGCCAACGTGAATCCAGCGGAACAACACTTCAAGAATGTCCATTTTCCCCCTCCTTAGGCCGAATTGCGGACATACCACTCTGACATCGCTCGCAGCACCGCGAGCGTGCGCAGACAATCCCCCAGCGCGCTGTGTGCCGGCGCGTCAATCTTCGGTATTCTGAGCTGCGTGCACGCATCCGTCAGCTTGTGCCACTTGTAGTCGCCGTAGCTGCCGGTTTGACCGACAAAGCGCGCGTACAGCTTCATGACACACGTCGAGCGCATCATGCCGGGCCGCCGTCCGATGTGCTGCAGCAGCATCCGTACGTCGAACTCCGCATTGTATATATAGGTTGGGCGGGTGCTCCAAAGCGACTCAAGGGACGGCAGCAGGTCAGCCATGGAAGGCGCTTCCTTCACCATGGCGTTGGTAATGCCGTGAATTCGCGTGGCGTCGGCGGGAATGCGCATGCCCGGATTGATCAGCGTGTCGATTGCCGGCTGACCGGATGCGTCGACGACGGCGATCTGGACGATGCGCGCGGCACGGTCGATCCCAGTGGTTTCCGTATCGAGGATCAGGAAGTCGTTCTGCAGCAGTAAGTGTGCTTCGTGTGCCGCGACCTTGCGGTCGATCGCCTGACGATATGCCGACATTCCGCAGCCTCACTGACTCAGGACATATGCCACAAGATCGGCCAGTTCTTGGTCGCTGAGGTGTTGACCGTAGTTGGAAGGCATGATGTTTGAGAAGCCGGGAGTCACGACATCTCCGGGCTCGAGAATGGAGGCCACGGTGTAAGCTTGCGCGCTCACACCGCTGCGGCGAGCGCCAGCGGCCTCTCCGTATCCGAGCAGCGTCGGGCCTGTCCCGCGCGATCCGTCAAGGCTGTGACAGCTCGAACACTCAGGCAGGTTTCCGATACGCGAACGGAACAGTTCCTCCCCGCTCGACGCGTCGCCGGCGGGAAGTGCGGTAGGAACCACCCGCTCTTCTTGCGGCCCACAGGCTGCAAGCGCCAGTACCGAGAGGACTAAAACGCCGAATGTGCTTGATGTTCATACTGCTTCGATATGGTGGAGAAGGACACAGCCTAAGGATAGTCAATTCGGCACTTCGCCGCAAGCGAAGCGTAATTAGCACCATCATCGATGTCATGCTACAGTATTGAGGTTAAGGGCTTCCGTGCATCAAGGGGCGAGGCTAATGCGTAAGTCGCTGGTGGCGTTGGTACTTGTGCTGTGGCTGGCTGTATCGGCGCTGCTGACGGCGGCTCAGTCCAATGTGCGCATACTTGTCGTCAACGAGGCAGCCAACGTGCGTATCACGCCGGCGATCGGCGCCGATGTGCTTGGCTCCGTGCCCGGGGGCTATGTGTTCGAGATTGTCAACGCGCGCAGCGCCGACGGGCAGTGGGTGCGCGTCGATTTCAACGGCGACGAAGGGTGGGTTAATCTCACGCCGACGGTCATCCTGCAGGGCGATGTGAACCTGCTGCCGGTGGCTGATCCGCGTACGATTCCATACGGCGGGTTTGAAGCGCCTCGTGCCGGCCAATCGAGCCAGACCAGCACGCTGATGGCCGAGGTGACCAACGGCGTTCGGATTCGTTCAGGCCCGAGCCAGGGCTATCCCACGATCGGCAATATGTTTGCCGGGACCGTCGTTCCGATTATGGGCCGCACCGTGAGCAATAATTGGGTTCAGGTCAATTACAACGGCATCCTCGGCTGGAGCCGTTCGGCGTTCTTCCGCTATCTGGAACGTCCGTTGACGGACGCGCCAATTGATGGTGTCGTGGCCGATGCGCCACCGATCATCAGCGAAACTGGCAACGAATACTTTGACGTCCTTAAGCTGTTCTTGTCGCGCCTCGACCTCGCGCAGCCTTCTTTGGACAACATCCGCGGCAAGTGGACCGACGCCGCACTCAGCGGTTTCGCCGTCTGTCGCGACTATCCGGCGCGGCCTAGCGACTACATCGTGCCGCAGCCTGTGCTGGCGCAGAACTACCCGCAGTTGTTCCCGATTCAGCAGCAGTTCAACGAAGCGATGGCGAACCTTCGGCAGGCAATCGACCTGTACATCGAAATATGCGACTTCCCGGGTACGAATAACCCGGTGGGCGAGGGCGCTGCGTCGAATGCATTGGCGCTGGTCGCGGTTGTCGATCAGGGATTCGCGAATCTGCGCTCCCGGCTGAACGAGCTGATCCCCGGCGATCTCGAGGTCGGCCCGGACGAGTGCTTGCTGCTTTTCCGCAACACCGGCGAAATCCTCAAGATTCTACCGATCGGCACGATCAAGCGGCAGTTCTTCGCCCCGAACGATCGCGCCGTCGGGTTCTGTTTCGACGGCACGGCTGGACTGATCGTTCAGGTGCAGGTGTTGACGATTAGCGGCAACGTCAGCCCGATTGTGGCGGTCAGCCAATTCGACAACCCCACGAACTTCCTCGGTGTCGGGCAGTCGTCGACGTCGTCGGCCTCCGGTCTGACTCTGCTGAACCCGATCACGCTTCCGGCCGATGGCCGCTATCTGCTGCTGCTGTACGACGAGGGATCGGGCGCGGGAGCAGAACCACCGCAGGGTGAGGTCGCGATCGTCATAACGGCGGTGGTCAGCGGCGTCACACCGCTGCTGGTTTACGACGAAGCGACCAACACGGTCTCGCTCAGCGGAGGTGCCGCGCCCGGCGTCTTGCCGACATCGACGCCGTTCGGTACGCCGCCCGGTTTCGCGTCGTCAACGTTCGGCGGAGGGCAGATTTCGTGCCCGTCGCTCGCTTACACCTGCAACCAGTTCTTCACGTGTCAGGAAGCGTATGCGTGCCTTGCTGCTGGCAACCTGACGCTTGACCCGGACGGAAACGGGATTCCGTGCAACTGCGCCGCCGGTACGCCGTAAGGGTCCGTCAAGCGGTTGAGGCGGACGCGCGCGCGCTTGCGGAGGTTCACGTCGCAAGTTGGAACGATACGTATCGCGGGCTGATCCCGGATGCGGTCATCGATGCGCGCACCGTGGAGCGCCGCGAGATCATGTGGATCAGGATTCTATCGGATCTCGAGCAGCGTGTTGGCGTGAAGACTGCCGAGGTGGATGGGTGGGTGGTCGGGTTTCTGCATGCCGGTCCGTCACGGTCGCCTGCGCTCGGCTTTTCACACGAGTTGTATTCAATCTACGTACATCCTGAGTATCTTGGCGGCGGGGTAGGCCGCATGTTGATGTCGACGGTCGGCACACTGGTCGTCCCGTTGGGGATGACTTCGCTTCTTGCGTGGGTCCTCCGCGAGAATGCGCCGGCGCGGCGCTTCTACGAGTCGCTCGGCGGCGTTGCGGTCTCCGAGCGGGTCGAGGAAATGGACGGCGCCGCGTTGGTCGAGGTCGCGTACGGTTACGACGACTTGCAAGACCTGCTTGCACGGGCGTGTCGCTAGCAGATCGTCGAACTGCCCTTGACACGCAGTTTGGAGGGGCTATAATGCCCGTCCCGTCGGGAATTCCGGCGGCTTAACAAACGACAGCGGCGTGGCGGACACCCCCGCACCTGTTATCCCAAATAACCCAAGCAATCTGGGTAGATTGTCCGGGTGAGGGTTGACAGGGCATCGGGTGATTTGATACGCTTCTGTTACAGCGCGTGCCTTGCATGGACGGGGCGCGCGCGATGCAGCTTAACAGCAGAAGAGTGAGACAGAAGAGCCCCGAGGTTATGAGAGATCATGGCCTTGAGAAATTGATGGAGAGTTTGATCCTGGCTCAGGATGAACGCTGGCGGCGTGCCTAACACATGCAAGTCGAACGGACCCTTCGGGGTGAGTGGCGCACGGGTGAGGAACACGTAGCTTACCTGCCCTCAAGACTGGGATAACCCTGCGAAAGCAGGGCTAAAACCGGATAAGCTCACGGAGTACAGAGGCTTTGTGAGAAAATCTTTGGAGCTTGAGGAGGGGGCTGCGGCCCATCAGCTAGTTGGTAGGGTAACGGCCTACCAAGGCGACGACGGGTAGGGGGCCTGAGAGGGTGACCCCCACACTGGGACTGAGACACGGCCCAGACTCCTACGGGAGGCAGCAGTGAGGAATATTGCGCAATGGGCGAAAGCCTGACGCAGCGACGCCGCGTGGACGATGAAGGTCTTCGGATCGTAAAGTCCTTTTCTGCGTGACGAGGAAGGACGGTAGCGCAGGAATAAGTGTCGGCTAACTACGTGCCAGCAGCCGCGGTAACACGTAGGACGCAAGCGTTATCCGGAATTACTGGGCGTAAAGAGCGTGTAGGCGGCACGGTAAGTCAACCGTGAAAGCTCCCGGCTAAACTGGGAGAGGTCGGATGAGACTGCCGAGCTAGAGGGTCGTAGAGGGGTGTGGAATTCCGGGTGTAGTGGTGAAATGCGTAGAGATCCGGAGGAACACCAGAGGCGAAGGCGGCACCCTGGACGACACCAGACGCTGAGACGCGACAGCACGGGGAGCGAACGGGATTAGAAACCCCGGTAGTCCGTGCCGTAAACGATGTGCACTAGATGTTCGGTCCTCTACGGGGGAGTGAGCGTCGCAGCCAACGCGGTAAGTGCACCGCCTGGGGAGTACGGTCGCAAGGCTAAAACTCAAAGGAATTGACGGGGCCCCGCACAAGCAGCGGAGCGTGTGGTTTAATTCGAGGCTACGCGAAGAACCTTACCTGGTTTGACATCCCCTGACGGCGTATGAAAGTACGTTTCCGAAAGGCAGGGAGACAGGTGCTGCATGGCTGTCGTCAGCTCGTGTCGTGAGATGTTCGGTTAAGTCCGAAAACGAGCGCAACCCCCGGGTCTAGTTACAAGTGTCTAGACCGACTGCCTGCGACAAGTGGGAGGAAGGTGGGGATGACGTCAAGTCAGCATGGCCTTTACATCCAGGGCTACACACACGCTACAATGGCGCGCACAATGGGAAGCAAGACCGCGAGGTGGAGCAAATCCTGAAAGCGCGTCGTAGTTCGGATTGCAGGCTGCAACTCGCCTGCATGAAGCTGGAGTTGCTAGTAAACGCAGGTCAGCACACTGCGTTGAATACGTTCTCGGGGCTTGTACACACCGCCCGTCACGTCATGGGAGCTGGTCACGCCTGAAGTCGGGAAGGTAACCGAAAGGAGCCTACTGCCGAAGGCAGGGCTGGTGACTGGGACGAAGTCGTAACAAGGTAGCTGTACCGGAAGGTGCGGCTGGATCACCTCCTTTCTAAGCACAAATGGGGTGGGAGCGAAAGCTTACTGCCCGACCAAGCAAGACCCATCCGGGTCATGGTGCTCAAGACCGAAGGTCTCGTCTGTCTCACTGTTCTGCTGTTAAGCGCAGTTCGTTACCACGGTAGTCCACCTGCCACCACGGGCCTGTAGCTCAGCTGGTTAGAGCGCACGCCTGATAAGCGTGAGGTCACAAGTTCGAGTCTTGTCAGGCCCACTAGCAAGGCACGGGGATGTAGCTCAGTTGGGAGAGCGGCGCCTTTGCAAGGCGTAGGTCAGGGGTTCGAGTCCCCTCATCTCCACTTGGTGAGCCAGGCTTGACACGGCCCGGGTGCGGCGTTAGACTACCGGTATAGCTTTGAACGAGGTTTCGCGACTTTGACGATTTCCGAACTGATCACGACAGGATGCAGGCGCAGGTAAGGCGGTATTGCGCTCATCGGTGGATCAGTTCGGCCCGGCAAAGTCAGTCGGGCCGAATGCTTTTTAAGCAGGGTCATGTTTCTCACGGTGGTATGGAGCGCAAGTTCCAGGCTACCGCCGGACAGATGACCGGCGCAGGTTAACAGCCGAATACGAGTAACGCGATACACGCAAGGGTGAAGCGGGGAGCGATGTGCTCCTTGCATCATCACTGTGTTCTCGAACAAGGAAAGTAAGGGCACACGGGGGATGCCTTGGTGTCTAGTGCCGACGAAGGACGTGGTACACTGCGAAAAGCTCTGGTCAGGGGTGTGCACCCGCGAGCAGCCAGAGATGTCCGAATGGGGAAACCCGGTCCGGGTCATGCCGGATCACGCTGAAAAGCGAGGGAACCAGGCGAACTGAAACATCTAAGTAGCCTGAGGAAGAGAGAGGATTCCGCGAGTAGTGGCGAGCGAAAGCGGAACAGCCCAAACCGGTGGACGCGTTCCACCGGGGTTGAAGGACTGACGGAAATCTGCGGGAAGCGAAGTAGAAGGGCTTGGGAAAGCCGACCGAAGAGGGTGAGAGTCCCGTACACGCAGCGAAAGCAGAGGGTCAGAATCCTGAGTACCACGCGGCACGCTAACCGCGTGGGAAGCTGGGGGGTCCACCCTCCAAGGCTAAACACACTAGACGACCGATAGTGCAAAAGTACCGTGAGGGAAAGGTGAAAAGAACCCCGGCGAGGGGAGTGAAAGAGACTCTGAAACCGTGTGCTTACAACCAGTCAGAGGGGCAGCGATGTCCTGATGGCGTGCCTTTTGGAGAATGAGCCTGCGAGTGAATAGGTGTGGCAAGCTTAAGGCAGTAACAGCCGGAGGCGAAGCGAAAGCGAGTCTGAACAGGGCGGCCAGTCGCACTTATTCGACACGAAACCGGGTGAGCTATGCATGGGCAGGGTGGAAGCGTGAGTAACATCACGTGGAGGCCCGAACTCACGTTTGTTGCAAAAAACGGGGGATGACCTGTGTATAGGGGTGATATGCCAAACGAACTCGGAGATAGCTTGTTCTCCCCGGAAATAGCTTTAGGGCTAGCGTTCGATGTCAGTGCCGGAGGTAGAGCACTGGATGGGCTAGGGGGCCGACAAGCTTACTGAACCCAACCAAACTCCGAATGCCGGACACTGAAAGTCGAGCAGTCGGGCTGCGTGAGATGAGTTTCGCAGTCGAGAGGGAAACAACCCAGATCCACCGCTAAGGTCCTGGAGTGTGTGCTAAGTGGGAAACGATGTGACCGTGTTTAGACAGCCAGAAGGTTGGCTTAGAAGCAGCCACCCTTTAAAGAGTGCGTAACAGCTCACTGGTCAAACGCGGTTGCGCGGAAAATGTAACGGGGCTCAAGCACACCACCGAAGCTAGGGATAGACGAAAGCATGGTAGGGGAGCGTTCTGCGGGCGGAGAAGGCGAACTGGAAGGTTCGTTGGAGCGCGCAGGAGTGCGAATGCAGGCATGAGTAGCGAGAACACTGTGAGAACCAGTGTCGCCGAACCTCTAAGGTTTCCGACGGAAGGTCAGTCCGCGTCGGGTTAGTCGGGCCTAAGCCGAGGCTGAAAAGCGTAGGTGATGGACAAACGGTTAATATTCCGTTACCGGTTGCAGGGGAAAGTGGAAGGTCAAGGGAGACTCAGCCGTCGCAGTGGATGACGGTGGTAAGCGGGGAGAGCCCGCGATGCCGTGCGCAAGCAAGAAGTGAGAGGTACCGAGATCCAAGAAAAGCCACAATCCATCGAAGCAGCCGCCCGTACCAGAAACCGACACAGGTAGAGGGGTAGAGAATACCAAGGCGAACGGGAGAACCCTCGTTAAGGAACTAGGCAAAAAGGCCCCGTAACTTCGGGAGAAGGGGCGCCTCCGAGAGGAGGCCGCAGTGAAGAGGCTCTGCCGACTGTTTACCAAAAACACAGGTCTCTGCGAATGCGAAAGCAGACGTATAGGGGCTGACGCCTGCCCAGTGCCGGAAGGTTAAGAGGAGGGGTGCAAGCTCTGAATCGAAGCCCCGGTGAACGGCGGCTGTAACTATAACAGTCCTAAGGTAGCGAAATTCCTTGTCGGGTAAGTTCCGACCCGCACGAAAGGCGTAACGAGTGGAGCACTGTCTCAACGAGGGACCCGGCGAAATTGAAGTACGTGTAAAGATGCGCGTTACCCGCAGCAGGACAAAAAGACCCTGTGGAGCTTTACTCTAGTTTGCCATTGCGCTAGGACGTTGATTGTGTAGGGTAGCTGGGAGCCAAGGAAGCGTGCGCGCTAGCGTGCGTGGAGGCAGCGATGAAACACCAGCCTGTTAACGTTTTGGCCCTAACCTACGTGTGACAGCACGGGGGACAGTGGCAGATGGGGAGTTTGACTGGGGCGGTCGCCTCCGAAAGTGTAACGGAGGCGCCCAAAGGTTGGCTCAGGCGGAATGGAAACCCGCTGAAGAGTGTAAAGGCAGAAGCCAGCTTGACTGCAAGGCCAACGCGCCGAGCAGAGACGAAAGTCGGGCTTAGTGATCCTACGGCCCTGAGTGGAAAGGCCGTAGCTTACCGGATAAAAGCTACCCCGGGGATAACAGGCTAGTCTCGTCCAAGAGTTCATATCGACGACGAGGCTCGGCACCTCGATGTCGGCTCATCGCATCCTGGGGCTGGATAAGGTCCCAAGGGTTGGGCTGTTCGCCCATTAAAGCGGTACGTGAGCTGGGTTCAGACCGTCGTGAGACAGGTCGGTCTCTATCCGCTGTGGGCGTTGGGAGTTTGAGAGGATCTGTCCTTAGTACGAGAGGACCGGGATGGACGAAGCGCTCGTGTGCCGGTTGTCACGCCAGTGGCATAGCCGGGTAGCGAACTTCGGAGCGGAGAACCGCTGAAAGCATCTAAGCGGGAAACCGGCCTCAAGATGAGACTCCCCCTGAGACCGCATGGAGACGACGTGCTGGATAGGTCGGACGTGGAAGCGCAGCAATGTGTGGAGCGAACCGATACTAATGGTCGAATGACCTTGTTCAGAATGCGTGGTGATGCAGGGAGCAGATCGCTTCGCGCACCGGAGCGTGTGGAAAGTTACTCGTAGACGGCAAACAAACCGCAAAACGAATACCCGACCTCGTGAAAAGGCGAGGGAGGTGTGTTGGTGGCTAGAGCCGCGGGGGTACACCCGGTCCCATCCCGAACCCGGAAGTTAAGCCCGCGAGCGCCGATGGTACTGCACTGGCGACGGTGTGGGAGAGTAGGCCGCTGCCAACTCATCTTCCTCGCTTTTCTATTTCCCAACTCTACCTCCTCGCTATAATCTGCGGACTGCCCGCCATGGAGACAGTGCCGTGGACAAGCATGAGATCTCACGTCGACTCCGAGAAATCCAGCAGGGTCTGGCCGCTACTGTTTCCGCGATGACGGACAACGCGTTTGTTCGGCATTCGGGGCGAGAATGGCCGGCCGCCGATTACCTTAAACACCTCATCTTATCCGTTAAGCCGTTCGCTCGCGCACTTCAGCTTCCTAAGGAACGCTTGATCGCGATGTTCGGCCGACCGGAGCGTCCGTCGATGTCATTTGACGCGCTGCGGCAAACCTATCAGATTCAACTCGGTGAAGGGCTGAGGGCAGAAGACGTTACCAGCGTGAATCCAGTCGACTATCGCTATCCTGAGGGCATGACCAGCGTGAAGGAGGCGCTCCTCGTCGCATGGAACGAGGGCAACGACCGCATGCTCGATGCACTTGACGAGCTTGACGAGGTCGAGCTTGACACATACCAACTGCCGCACCCTGCCGTAGGAATGCTCACTCTGCGTGAGATGCTGTACTTTACAATTGAGCACAACGAACTCCACTGGGGTGATATCTCTCGGCTCGCACAGTCGGCTTAATGCTCAGAGTTTCGTGAGGTCTTGCCTGTGCTTGCTTTTCGGCGGCCACAACCCCGGCTAGAATGACATTATCACCAGAACCGGGGACGTGTTCGATGTTCCGACGACTTTTAGCAGCAATCGTACTCGCCGTACTCGTTTTCGCGCCCATTCACGCGCAGAACGACCGGAACCCGGGGGTCGAACACATCAGTGGCTCGGCGTCCTATACCTTCCCGTATTTCCGCCTGTTCCTGCCCGATCCCTATATCGTGTTGTACGACGCGTACGGCATCATCACCAAAGACATCGACTTCATGCCCTCCGAAGATTCGCAGATCATCGGAGCCATTACCACCAATCCATTTCAATCGCCGTTTCGCTACGAACTGAGCATGCCCTATAGTGGGCGCGGCAAGTCGATCGATCTCGACAACGACGGCACCGACGACACCGGCGTGCAGGTATTTGTCGTCGCGGTTACCTCGAACACGTGGGATACGCCCTTTCTGGAGCAGCGTGACGACTACGTCACCGGCATCCTGAACAGCGCGATTATCAGCAGCGATATCGATAGCTTCCTCGAATTCGAGCGTGGTTCCTTGATGGTCTACGCAGAGGATGGCGAACAGGCCTTTCCATCGGGCCGCGGGGACGACGGCGTGTTGTTCACAAGCGACGACCCGAGCATGCCGGTCGAGGCCGGGTGGTCGCTAATCGACATCACCGCCGAGCCGTTCTCAATCACGCGCGAAACTACCGTATCGCTTGAGTTGGTGGAAGCCGAAGAGGCCGAGTTAACCGACTTCAGCGCCATGAGCTACACCGACGCGTTCAACGCAATGATCGACCATTTGGCGCTGGAATACGCGTTCACCGATTACAAGGGTATCGACTGGGAAGCGAAACGGTCGGAGTTTCTGCCGCGTGTCGAGGAAGCGCAGCGCAATCGCAGTTCGTTGGCATTTCGTCGTGCACTGCGCGATCTCGCGTGGAGCATTCCGGATGGGCATGTGTCTGGGCCGAGCGTTGCCGAGGATTTCCAGCGCGACGCCTCCGGCGGGCTTGGATTTGTGCTGCGCGAGCTAGACGACGGCTCGGTGATTGTGACCTATCTTTCGCCGGGTGGATCTGCGCAGACCGCTGGAATCGGCGTCGGTGATCGCGTCTTGTCGATTGACGGCGAACCCATCGGCGAGGCGCTCGCAGCGGTCGTGCCATACACCGGGTCGTTCAGCACGCCGCACACGCTGCGGCTCGAACAGCTTAGGTTCGTGCACCGTCGCCCGATCGGCACACCCGTCAAGGTCACGATTCAGCGTGCTGATGGCACCGAGCTTACGACGTCGCTCACCACGGCCCTCGACACTGACAGCTTCTTCGCCGCAGCGCTAAACGGCCCGCTCGAGGGCACGGAGCTGCCGGTCGAATTCCGCGTCGACCCGTCGACCGGATTCGGCATCGTCAGCATCTACAGCTTCAGCGACGACCTGCCGCTAACGGTCTCGCTGTGGGAGCGCGCCCTGCTGCAAGCGCGCTTCAACGAGCTGCCGGGGCTGATCATCGACATACGGCGAAACGGTGGTGGATCGGGCTTCTTGGGGGATCAGCTTCCCGCATACTTCTTCGATGAGCCTGTCGTGATCGGCAACACGGCACAGTTCAGTGTCAGTCGACAGGACTTCGTCATCAATCCGCTGCTCGAAGACCGGTTCCTGCTGCCGCCGCAAGAACGGCGATACGAAGGGCCGGTCGCGGTGCTCATTTCGCCCGACTGCGCCAGCGCGTGCGAATCGTTTGCGTGGGCGATGTCGCTTGAGGGGCGGGCCGCCATCGTGGGGCATTATCCCACAGCGGGCCTTGGCGGCAGCGTCGTTCCGATTGCGATGCCGGACGGCGCCACGTTCAACTACACCCGAAGCTGCGCAGTGGACGCCGAAGGCAACATCAACATCGAAGGGATCGGGGTACGTCCGACTGTGCGCGTTCCTGTGACCGAGGAGAGCGTGCTTTCCAACCGCGATGTGCTGCTTGAAGCCGCGATAAGCTACCTCGCCGGCAATCGTCCGATTCCCGCCGATGCGGCGACTGGCAACCTCGCGTCAGGCGGCACGGTTGAAATCGGCCAACCCGTTACGGGTGAGGTAGCGCCCGGCGGGCGGGTACAGTATCAGCTTGTCGCGCGAGGAGGCCAGCAGCTCGACATCATCGTGCTGGGCGACGGCGCGCTGGCACGCGGGTTGGCTATCCGCTTGCTGCTTCCGGGCGACAACCGGCCGCTTGACGAGAGTTATGCGCTCAGTCCCGGTGAGCCGGGGGCAGGATTTCTCGGGCTGCAGATCCCAGCCGACATCGCGCTCATCATCGAGGTCGAAGCAGTCAGCCCGAGTACCGGCGGGACGTTCACGCTGACAGTGCGGGAGTCCGAGTGAGCATTGACGGTGGTGAGACAATTGAGCTCGTCGCTGACGAGCCGGCAGATAGGCTCGACCGCTGGCTATCGGAACGCATTGCCCGACTGACACGCGCGCAGATCCAGACGATAATTCGAGACGGGGGCGTGACGATAGACGGGCGACCAGCAAAACCGGCGGCCAAGCTCAAGGGGCGCGGCGAGCGTATTCGCATAGTCATTCCACCGCCACCACCGAGCGAACTAATCCCCGACGCACTCCCGCTTGATGTGCTGTACGAAGAGCCGTCTTTCGCCGTGATCAACAAACCCGCCGGAATGATTGTGCATCCGGGCGCTGGCGTCGAGCGCGGTACGCTGGCCAACGCATTACTGGCCCGCTATCCTGAACTGGCGCAGGTGAAGGGCCAGCGACGGCACGGAATCGTGCACAGGCTCGACAAGATGACGTCGGGCGCGATGGTCGTGGCGCGCACGGAGGAGGCGCTCAACGCACTTGCCAAGCAGTTTGCGGGGCGCACGGTCTCAAAGCAGTACGTAGCGCTGCTCGAATCGGCACCCAAGCCCGACGCCGGAACGATCGCACTTCCAATCGCGCGCGACCCCGAGCACCGCACGCGTATGGCCGTTGTCCGCAATGGACGATCCGCGGTCACGCATTATCGCGTGGTCGAAACGTTCACTGGCGGATACGCGCTCGTCGAAGCCCGCATTGAAACCGGACGCACGCACCAGATTCGTGTCCATTTCGCACACGTCGGGTGTCCGGTTGTCGGAGATACGACCTATGGTTTTCGGAAGCCGCGGATAAAATTGGGGCGCACGTTTCTGCACGCCGCCCGACTCGCCTTTGACCATCCGAGGGATGGACGACGGCTTGAGTTTGCGGCGCCGTTACCCGATGAACTTGAGCGCGTTCTCAGGCGCCTGCGCGCTCCCTGAAAGGCTGACATGAACCGCAGACGAATGCTGATGTTTGCGCTGAGTATTGGAATCAGCGCGGTCTTCTTGCTGCTGGCATTTCGCGGTCTGCGGCCCGAAGACGCGTGGGATGCCATTCGAAAAGCGCAGTTCGGTTGGCTTGCGGTCGGCTTCGCAATTTCATTTGCTGTGCGCCTTGTCGTCACGCGGCGCTGGAAGTACCTGATCGACGGCGTCCAGCCGGTACCCTTCAAACGCCTGTACGAGCTGGTCAATATCGGCTACATGGGCAACAACATTTATCCGTTCCGCGCGGGCGAAGTCCTGCGCTGTGTGCTACTTCAGCGTTCACACAAAGTCCCGATCGCCCAAAGCGGCGTGAGCGTATTGGTCGAGCGCGCCTTCGATGGCATCGTCATGGTCACGTTCGTCCTCGTGGGGTTGATTGCGCTGAACCTCGAGAGTGACATCTTACGCAACGGGGCAGTGGTGACCGGCATTTGGTTCCTTGCCGCGGTGCTGATGTTCTTCTTTCTTGCACTGCGGCCCAGCTTGTTTCGTCGGCTGTCGGGCTGGCTTGCCAAGCGCCTGCCGGAACGTTTCGGCGCGCGCCTGCTGATACTCACCGACGACATCATCAACGGGACAGTCGGCCTCAGCCGGCCACGTGACCTGATCGGCGCGATTGGCACATCCTACCTAACGTGGATGATCGAGGCGCTAGCTTACACGGCGGTTGCCGTCGCATTTAACGTCGTGCCGGTAAACTACCTTCTGATGCTGATCGTGGTTGGCGCGGTGAACCTCGGCCAGATCATACCGTCGTCGCCCGGCGGTGTCGGCGTGTTCGAATACTTCGCCTCCACCGTGCTGATCGCGTTTGGCGTACCACAGGCCGATGCCGTCGCCTATGCGCTGCTCGCCCACGTCATCATTTGGCTGCCGCCAACGCTCCACGGTTTCGTCATCCTCAGCCGGCAGGGCCTGTCTCTGTCGACCGTTGCCCACGCCCGCGAGCTGCAAGAAGCCTAGCCGGGACTGCGGAATCCGCTTGGCGCGGCAGGCGGCGGGAGCACGTCTTGGTCCGCCGTGCGCCGGATCACGCCGCGTTCGTGATAGAGCTCCGCGTCGTCAACCCACAGCTTGGCGCCAGCCTGTGACGACGAATCCTTGACCTTGAAGACGACTTTGGTGACGTCATCGCGATACAGCCACGCTTGACTCTCGAGGAGATGCCACGTGCCGTCCGCCGGTACCGGAATCAAAAGCTTGAGTGTGTTGGCAAGCGGGTCGGCATGCTTGACCTTGACCTGCACGACCGCGTTGACGGCTGGATCGGCAAGAGCAAAGAAGCGCACTCGGAACGAGTCGGTGCTGCGCAGGGAGAAGTCATACGTCGCCGCCTGAAGAGTCTGCTTTGCTACTCCTACGCTCGAAGCGGTGTTCTTCAAGCGCATGCTGCACGGTGCCGACACGTACGTCCTGTAGCACTTGAGCTTGCTCTCTCTGACAAACGCCCACGCACCGAGGCCGAGGTCGAATGCCGGGTCGCGCAGTGCCTGAACACTGTTGGTGACGCTGACCGACGCCGTTGCGCTGTCGACCGAAACGACGCCGTTGTCGACGCGCACCCAGAACAACGCGCCAGAGGTCAGAGGATCGGTGACGAGCGTCGCCGATTCCGCGCCGCTGATCGGGCTAGACGTATCGCCCGAGGCCCCGTTATACCATTGATATGATAGATTCTGGCCGGCCGCAGCGACGGACAATTCGACTGCCTCGTCGTAAAGGACGATTGCGTCCAGCGGATCGCGCGTGATAACGATACTGTCGCTGTCGGTGCCGTAGATGGCCATGCGCACGCTGTTGAGCGTGCCGGTGGTGCCCGCAACGGCATCGCGCACGCGAAGCGTCCACGTGCCTATCGCCAGCTCGTCCCAATGCGCGACAGAGTTGAATCGCCAATTAGTGTAGTTGTCTCCCGTGTCGGGCCGGCCCGCCATTAGCACGCTGACCATTCCGGACGGAGACTCGAGCTCGAACACGAGCTGACCACGGCTGGAATGAGTTGCCGTCACCCACACATCCACTGATTCGACGTTGATCGCGTCGGTCACGTTGAACTGGATCGACGTCCATGCGCCGTTCGGGCCGTCCTGAATGGCGCTGTTGGTATTGATCGCTCCACTGTCATAGGCGATCTCCGGCCCTGCACCGCCCCACGACTCCGCCAGCGCGACCGCTGCATCGGCGTCGATACGGCCGAATCCGTAGAAGTGGTTGTAGTCGTGTCCCGCCCCGTTAGTCTGCCAGTCGGGGTGAGATGGGTCGACCGGCGCGGCGGTTTGGACGAGAATGTGCTGCACGTCGCGCCACGTCAAATTGGGATTGGCCTCGAGCATCAAGGCGATGACTCCCGCAGCCAGCGGAGATGCCGAGCTTGTCCCGCCAAAGCCACTCGTGCACCCGCTGGAACTGCCGCCCGTGGTCGTGATGCCGAGCGACC
Organism: Candidatus Flexicrinis affinis; assembly: GCA_016716525.1. Classification (NCBI taxonomy): domain Bacteria; kingdom Bacillati; phylum Chloroflexota; class Anaerolineae; order Aggregatilineales; family Candidatus Flexifilaceae; genus Candidatus Flexicrinis; species Candidatus Flexicrinis affinis. Next base: position 1,935,751 of record JADJWE010000001.1, on the reverse strand, counting down.
CGCCGCTGCTGGGGGCACTGATCAGGATGGCCGAGCCGCGTTCACTGTACCACGGGTTTGTCCCGAAGTTGCTGAGGGCCGCGACCGCGATGGTGTAGCGCGAATTGGCGTAACCGTCGGCGTTGACGTTGTCGTTCGACGCCTTGCCGTTGCCAGACGCCCACACGTAGATCGACCCGAGGCCGTTTCGTCCTGACGTGATTCCCGTTTCGATGGCCGCTAACGTGAGCGGGCCGGGCCCTTCGAGCGTCGCGCCGTTGTCTGACGGGCCCCAACTGTTGTTGTAGATGTCGATGCCCTGCGGCATGAAACCGAGGGCCTGGGCTTCCATTGCATCTGTCGTGAAGCCGCCGAGCAGCCGCACGCCGGAGAGCGTGGCGTCGTACGCAGAGCCGACACCGCAGTTCGTCCCGTCGTCGGCCGCAGCCATCACACCAGCGACGGACGTGCCGTGCCAACCGCCTTCGGGGTTCGGGTCGTTGCCGACGAAGTCGTAGCTGAGCGAAGGGCTGTAGTTCGGCGTGAGATCGGGGTTGGTGTGCCACACGCCATCGTCGACGCTCGAAACGACGACTCCGGTTCCCGTGTAGCCATTCGCCCACGCCGGTTCGACGTTCGCGTCAACTCCACTCGTGCCGCCGCCCTGACCGGTGTTCTTCAGGTGCCATTGATCGCCGTACAACGGGTCGCTCACGCGCGGGTAACGATTGAGCGCCACCTGCTGCTGCAAGAACACGAGGCCGGACTGGCGCGCCTCTTGCGTGTACATCGCCTGAGGCGCAGGCGCGGCGATGTCAAGCTCGCCTGCCGGCCCGAACACGTAACGGTTAGCACTGCCGGGTACGGCGCCGCGATTCACCAGACCGACCTGCGCCGCGGCCTGATCGGGGTCGATCCCCGGCGCAAGCTCGGCCACCCAAATTGGGGCCAACGCGTTAGGCGCGGCAGGTACGCCGAGCGGTATCGGCTGGGCTGACGACCCGACGCTAGCCAGCAGGGCGGACAAAGCTAAAGCTACCAATAGAATTCGAACTGAGCGCATGCGGCGCATTCCCCGTTACACTTCCCGAGGCTATTCTATCATGATGCCGGAAATCGGGGCGGCGCGTAAGATGATCGTCAGGTACCGGGTGCGGCGCCTATGTACAACCTTGCGTGTCGCGCCTCAAGCAGTGTGGTATGCTACACTCAAAGCGGTTCTTACTCAGGAGACGCGCGAACATGAACTGGAAGCGGGTAATCCTACTCCTGCTCGTCGTGCTGTTGGTCGTGCCCGTGGCGGCTCAAGAGGCCGACGCGCCGGCGCAAATTCTTGAATCGGACGTAACGTATACAGTGGTAGCCCGAGACAACCTCGATCGAATTGGGGCCTTCTTCGATGTACGGGTGGCCTGCATACGCGAGACGAACAACCTCCCGGTCGGCGCCATTTTGCAGCCGGGCGACCAGCTTGTCATCAGTGCGGCGTGCCCGGCCTACGACGGGGCCGCGCCGGTGATCAACCCGCGGCCCAACGCGCCGGGACGTACCGGTGCGGACGGGACGTATGTCGTGCGCCCGCAGGACACGCTCGACGAGATCGGACAGCTCTTCAATATCTCGGTGCAGGCGCTCAAGCAGGTCAACGGTGTCGCCGATGGCCGTCGTCTTGAGGCCGGTACGGTCATCGTGCTGCCGGTGAATGCGCCGGAATACGGCACGTTCCCGGCGCTGACGATGGCCAACGCGCCCGAGATGTCCGGAGTCCCGGGCCAGACATACGTGACAGTCGCCGGGGACACGCTGATGGGCATTGCGCAGCGGTTCAACATCTCGGTCGTGACGCTGCGGGTTGTCAATCGGCTTGGCTTTGCGCCGAACGTTGCACCCGGGACATCGCTGTTCATCCCGGAAGGCGCGACGCCGTACGATCAGTTCCCGAACGCCGCGGAACTGCAGCAGCTCCGATCGCGCGCCGAGGGCGCCGAGTTCTCCGGTAACGTTGTGGTCGTCCAACCTCAGGAGACGGTGGACGGCATTGGCGCGCGGCTCAACAAGGATCACTACTGTATCCTCGCCGCGAACAACATCACGAACACGCGGCTTGTAATCCCCGGCACGGCGCTGGTGATCCCTGCCGAGTGCGGCCCGTATACCGGGTTCGATGTGGTTGGCGGGTAGTCAGCGACAGCACGCCATTGAATCAGAACGGGCCGCGTATTTCTCGCGGCCCGTTGCTTTGGCGCAAAATTCAGCCTAGGCCCACGTTATCAGCCCGGGCAGGAACGGCGTCGAGAGGGTGTCGTGTTTAGGAAGCACGCGCACCGAAAGCCCGCGATTGCCGCTGAAGCCGTACCCGAGAGTCGCCGCATAGACGTGTTCGCCATTGCGGTTGGAGACGTGCGCCATTTCGATGGCTTCGCCTTCGTCGATGTCGCCGTCGGTCGACAGCGGGCCGGAGTAGAGCTGAACCGACACGTCGCCCGGCTGCAGTTGACCCAGTGAAATCACCGCCTTGATCTCGACCTGTTCGCCGACGTTCATCGTATCGCCCGGCACGTCGACGCGCAGTACACGCACGCCCCGCCACGCCTGATCGAGGCTCGCGCGCCACGCGGCAAACGCCAGACCGCGCTTCAGGTCAGGGTGGGTGAGGTGGTATGCACGGTCGAACTCGGGCAAGTAGTACCGCTGCGCATACTCCATGACCATTCGGCGCGTGTTGAAGAACGGCGCTAGCGCCTTGATGCTCGACTTCACCTTGCGAATCCAACCGCGCGGAAGACTGTCTCTGCTGCGGTCGTAGAACAGCGGGATGATGTCCTGCTCCAGCACGTTGTACAGCGCCTCGGATTCGATCGCGTCCTGTGCCTCGGCGGCGCGCTCGCTGTATTCCTCGCCAGCGCCGATCGCCCAACCAACCTCCGGCGTGTAGGCTTCCGCCCACCACCCATCCAGCGAGCTGAAGTTCAGCCCGCCGTTGTAGACGACCTTCATGCCGCTGGTTCCACTCGCTTCTTTCGGCCGACGCGGGTTATTCAACCAAACATCGACGCCTTGCACCAAGTACCGCGCAACGAGCATGTCGTAATTCTCGAGGAACACGATACTCTGACGCAGATCGGGGTCGCGGGCCAAATTAACGATTCGTTTGATGAAGGCCTTGCCTTCTTCATCGTGGGGATGCGCCTTGCCTGAGAAGATAAACTGCACAGGGCGTTCCGGGTTGTTGACCAGCGCCTTCAAGCGGTCGACGTCGCGGAAGATGAGCGTGGCGCGCTTGTAAGTGGCAAACCGGCGCGCAAACCCGATGGTGAGCGCATCCGGGTTGAGGACTTCAGCCGCTGCTTCCACTTCGCGCTGCGATGCGCCGCGGCGCTGCAAGTGCGATTGCAGGCGCGAGCGCACGAACCCGACGAGCCGGTCGCGCCGCCGTTCGTGGGTGTGCCACAGTTCCGCATCCGGGATGCTGTCGACGGCGCTCCACGCATCTTCGAGCTGCTCTTCCAATCTCCACGACGGGGCGAGATATCGATCGAACAGCGTAGCCATCTCTCGGCTGACCCACGTCTGAATGTGGATGCCGTTCGTGATCGAGTTGATCGGGATTTCCTGAATGGGGACGTTCGGGAACAGCCACGCCCACATCCCGCGCGATACGTCTCCGTGCAGTTCTGCGACGCCGTTCGCATCCGAAGCAAGTCGGATCGCAAGGACGGCCATGGAGAACAGGTCGTAGTTGTCGATCGTCTCTCGGCCGAGGTCGTGGAACTGGTCGCGATTGAGGCCAAGCTGTCCCCAATACTCGCCAAAGTGTTCGTCGATCAGGTCGTAGCCGAATCGCTCCAACCCGGCGGGCACCGGTGTGTGGGTGGTGAACAGCGTGCTCGTGCGCAGGATCTCCTTCGCTTGAGAGAAGTTGATACCCGCCTCGTTCATCAAAATGCGGATGCGCTCCAGCGCAAGGAACGCGCTGTGGCCCTCGTTCATGTGACACACCGACGGGCGCATACCCATCGCTTCAAGCGCGCGGATGCCCCCAATTCCCAGCAGGAGTTCCTGCCGGATGCGCTGGCGACGATCGCCGCCGTACAGTCGGTCGGTTATGTTGCGGTCGTCGGAACGGGGATTGTCCGCGATGTTGCTGTCGAGCAGGAAGAGCGGCACGCGCCCGACCTGCACCTTCCAGACCTGCGCGTACAGCGATCGCCCCGGAAGCGGAACCTCGACCTTGAGCGGCGCACCCCTGCTGTCGCGCATAAGCGTAATCGGCACGTTGGCGACGTCGTTGATCGGGTAGATTTCCTGCTGATAGCCGTCGGCATTCAGGTACTGCTGGAAATATCCCTCTTGATACAGCAGGCCGATGCCAACCAGCGGCAAGCCGAGGTCGCTGGCGCTCTTGAGGTGGTCGCCGCTGAGAATGCCCAAGCCACCGGAATAGGTTTGCAGGCACTCAGACAGGCCGTATTCCATCGAGAAGTACGCGATGACCGGACTGGACTTGGTCTTGCCGCCGGTCCGGTGGGTGATATACCACGTTTCCTTGTCATTCATGTAGGCGTCGTGATCTTCTACGACCTTGTGGTACGTGTTCATGAACGCCGGATCGGACACCACCTGATTCAGCCGGTCCTGCGCGATCCGGCCCAGCATCAGCACCGGATTGTGATACGTCTCCTCCCACAGGTCGCCATCCAGCCTGCGGAAGAGGTCAATCGTCGCTTGATCCCACGACCACCGCAAGTTGTACGCCAGATCGCTCAGGCGTTCGATTGGCTTGGGCAGCACAGGGACAACGTGAACTGTTGCGACTGGTCTTATCATGCCAGTACTCCCTTGATTGCATGTTGGCTATAACACAGCCAGCCTGAGGATACTGCCCTGAGCAAGGGTTAACAAGAGACTGGGCGCAAATCGCGGCAATTTCGCGACTCATTTCGTACACTTCGTACCACTAAGGTGTTGTGCATTGTGTCTATTCGAATCTGTACGCGGAACCTGATGAACGACTGTTCGGTAGCTGGATCATGATCGAGAAGTTCGTTGTACCGCTAGGTGGGCGTGGCACTGCGAGCCTTCCAGCCCACGACGGTGTTCGGGCACTCGATCGGGCGGTGCGTGCCGGAATGCCGGTCCCTAGCGGTCACCTCGTCCTGCCGGCGCTAGCGGACCTTGCCGTGCTGCACGGCGCGTTGTCAATCGACGGCGGGCGCATCGAGGTGCTCGACCCGTCCGTGGTGGCTCTCTGGTTGGACGGGGCCGGCGGAGCCAGCTCGGCAGTGTGGGTGAAACCGATCCACGCCACGGAGCGAGTCGCGCAGCCCAAGGTTGTGCAGCGAGTTTCGCCTGAGGACGTGCTGTCCGCAGTCGTCGCAGTTTGGCAGGACCACCTCCGTGTCCATGCCGACGCCACTATTCAGCCGGTCTTGATCCAACACGCGCCCGCAATCGAGCAGCACGGACAGGCATGGACATCTGCCGGCATCGGGCGCGACCTTGTGGCGATTGCGACCGGCTCACGCTACCACGAGACAGCACTAGAGCGGCTCTTCGGCTGGGAGCGCGTACCCAACCCGCCAGATCTGGAGCCGATTCTGGCGCGTGTGCAAGCTCTTCTGCGCGATGTTCGCCGCTGGCTTGGTGGAGAGCACTGGCACGTGGAATGGGCAGACGATGGTACGAAATGTTGGCTGTTGAGCGTCCATCCGTGCGAATCCGGGCGATCCCGCGCCGCGACAATGACGCTCGTTCCCGTGTCGGGGTCCGGCGGCGGCCCGCTGACGCCGCTGGTGGCCGATGTGTGCCGGCAAGCCGAAGTTGGGGCATGGTCACGGGCGACAAACGTCGAGGGCGGGCTGTCCGAAATGCCAGCGCCAGCCTGTGTCGCCCATGGCAGGCTGTATGTCGACGCTTCAGACGTAGCCACCGCGCTTCAAGCATTTGGGCTGGGGACCACCCTTCTGCTGCCCTTTGCGCCTGATGCGCACCGGGTCCTGCTTCCGCCCCGTACCGGACGGCTGGTCCGCTCCCTCGGGCGAGGGACGGCGCTCCGGCTGCTCGTGGCGCACCTTATGTCCATCTTGACCATGCCGCGTCTTCTCGTTCTGGACGCGCCTGCCCGCGATGCACAGGCGCTCGTGGATCTCTTCGACCAGACCGCGGACCTGTACGGAATCATGATATGGCGATTGTCGCATCTGTGGCTCGCGGCGACCGCGGCCGCTGGTGAAGCCGGTCAGACGGCGATACTCACAGCCCTACGAGGAATGGGCGACCCTACGCGGCTCGCCGCCCGGGCAAAGATGCGCGACCTTGCTGCGGATTATCTATCAGTACGGAAGTCGATCGATCTTGGTGATGTTCCCGAGAAAGAGGAGTTTCAGGTAATCTGGGGGGACTACTTACGGCGTTGGGGCATCCGCGCTGACAACGAGGTCGAACTTGCGTGCATGCGCGACCACGAACAGCCAGCGAGTGTCCTGCGCGACGTTGTCTTCCAAGTCGATGCCAGCCCACAGGGTCTGCACGGCCTGAAGCGTGTCCTGATGCGGCCGCTGCTGGCGCGGGCGTCGCGCCTTGGCGAAGCGTTTGCTCGCGACCTCGACACCGCGCGGCAGGCGTGGCTGGCAGCCGCGAATTGGCTTGTTGAGCAGAGCTTGATTGTAAAGCGCGACGACGTATGGCTGCTCACGAGAGCCGACCTCGGACGGCTTGCGATCGGTTGGCGGCCAGAGGGAGAGTTCTGGGCGCGGCGACGCGCGGCGTGGGAGGCGCTGCAATCCGAAGACGCCGAACCGACGATCGATCGAATCTTCTGCAGCGAGCAGGCGAAAAGCCTTGACACCCCCCGTGGCTAATGATAAACTGCGGTTCGTTCAGGGGACGTGGTGTAGCGGTTAACATGCCACCCTGTCAAGGTGGAGATCGCGGGTTCAAATCCCGTCGTTCCCGACACAGACGGCCAGCACAAACGCTGGCCGTTTTCTATTTGCCCATCGTCGAACAACAGCTACACGGCAAGCACAAGTGTCTGATCCTCTGCCGGTTCGATGGCCTTGTCGGCCTCATGCTGCATGACAATCAACGTGCGCCCCTCTGCCGCCGCCTCGATCGCACGCATTAAGGCGTCGGCGGTCGCCCGATCCAAATGGGCGGTCGGCTCGTCCAGTATCCAAATCGGCGCGTCGCGTAGGATGACGCGTGCAGCCGCGATTCGCTGGCGCTGACCGCCGCTGATCGTCGCGCCACTTTCGCCCACAATGGTGCGAATACCGTCGGGCAGACGCTCGATCCACGGCCCGAGCTGCACCATCTCGGCCACGCGCTCTACGTCTTCATCGGACGCGTCCGGCCGTGCAAGGCGGATGTTCTCTAGAATGCTTGTATTGAATAGGTCGGCGCGCTGCATCTGAATACCGAGCCGCGTACGGAGCGCCTCCGGTTCGACCCGTGTGATGTCGACGCCGCCCAGCGCGATCCGTCCGCCGCTCGGCTGCTCGAATCCCGCGACCAGATTGACCAGCGTCGACTTGCCTGCGCCGCTTGGCCCTGTGATCGTCACGTGCGCGCCATACGGTATGCGCGCGTTGAAGTCCCGAACGACCAGCGGCAGATCGGAGCCGTGCCTGAAATCGACGTGTTCGAAGACCAGATCGCCAACTGGGCATGGGTCCAGTAGGCGAGGGGCTTGGCGCGGCATCGCCTCAAGCTCGAACAGCCGCCGCGCGGACTCTGAAGAGTGACCCCATTGGTGCGCCGCGGCGGACAGCGGCGTGAACGCCTCGAATGCGGCGGCGGTTGCCAGCGCGCAGGCGGCGACCAGCACGCCGTCCAACCGTGCGGATGCGATGATCAGCACTGTGAGCATCGCGCCGCCGCTCAGCAGCATGCCGACACCCTGCGATACCGCATCGCCCCGCGCGCTGCGGCGTTCGGCCGCTTCGAGCCGTGACAGAGTCGTCGCGATCCGCGCCTGCCAGCGCAGATGTGCGCCGTTCGCCAGCAGGTCGGTCATGCCAAGCGTATAGTCGGCCATCTGAACGTTGTAGGCCGACCGCAGCTGCGCGGCCTCGCGGCCGGGAAGCCAGCTCAGTCGCCACGTGAGCAGCGGATGCCCCACGCCCGTGAGCACCATGACCAACGCCACCGTAAGGCCAATCCATGGGTCGAGCAGCGACAGGAACAGCACGGCGGCTAACGTCACGACCAGCGCAGATCCGGCGGGCGCGAGGGCGCGTAAGTACACGTTCTGCAGCGACTCGACGTCGGCGATTACCCGCTGGTGCAGGTCGCCGGTGCGCCACTGACGGATGACCGCTGGCGCGAGCGGCTCGACGGCATCGTAGAACGCAACACGCAGGTCGCCCAAGAGGCGGAATGCTGCTTGGTGGCCGGCAATTCGCTCAAGGTATCGGAAACCCGCGCGCCCGATGCCGAACGCGCGCACGAGTACGACAGATACTCCGAGTTCGGCGATCGTGGGCTGGAGCGCGGCGGTTGCGATCAGCCATGACGACGTGAACATCAAGCCAATGCTGCTGACGATCGTGAGCGCGCCGACAACCGCCGCCATCAGCATACGCCCCGCATAGGGTCTGAGCAGCGTGACGAGCCGGAGTGTGGAGCTATGGCTGGGCATAACCTACCTCCATCTGCGCGAAGGGCTCGTCGCGATCCGATGTCACAAGCCGACCGTCCTCCAACGCGATCACGCGATCGGCGCCGGCGATGGCCTGCATGCGGTGGGCGATTTGGATCACGGTTGTGCCGATCGGTCGCGCGCTCAGTACCTCGGCGATCGCGCGCTCGGTTTCGATGTCGAGGTGGGCGGTCGGTTCATCGAGTACCAACAGCGGTGCGCCACGCAGCAAGGCACGCGCCAGTGCGATCCGATGGGCCTGCCCGCCGCTGAAGCGCGTTCCACGTTCACCACACAGCGTATTGATCCCGTGCGGGAGTTCGCGCACGAAGCCGTCTGCGCTCGCACGCACCAGCGCATTCCATACGTCGTCATCGGAGGCGTCAGGTTCACCAAGCCGCACATTGTCAGCTATCGAAAGGTTGAATAGGTGTGGGCGTTGCGGGAGGTAGGCGATCAATCTGCGCCATGATTCGGAATCGAACTCCGATATAGGCGTCCCGTCCACCGTGACGGCACCGCTTGTCGGCTCGATGAAGCCCATCACGATTGCGGCAAGTGTCGACTTGCCGGCGCCAGTCGGCCCAGTGATCGCAACGTATTCGCCGCGGTCGATCGCGAAACTTACGCCCGCAAGCGCCGTTCTGCCGTGCTGAAAGGCGAACGAGACATCGTCGAACGTGATGCGCCCCATACGCGCCGGCTTTGAAGCGGGCTTACCGGCAGGGCGTTCGACCTTTTCGCCGGACAGCAGCATCGCAAACAGCTTGTCGGCCGCTGCCGAGCTGTTTGCCGAGTTGTGGAACTTGGCAGCGAGCTGCCGGATTGGCAGATAGAACTCCGGCGCGATGACCAGCACGAATAGCGCGCGTCCAAAGTCGATGCCGCCGTCCATAAGCCGAAATCCGATCTCCACGGCAAGCATCGCAATGCTCAGGGTAGCGATCAGTTCCAGCATGAACGCGGACAGAAACGCCGTCCGCAGTACCGCCATGGTGGACTCGCGGAAGGCGCGGGTGACGTCGCCGATGATCTTTCGCTGAGGGCGGCTGCGGTTGAACAGCTTGAGCGTGACGAGGCCCTGCAGGACATCGTAGAAGTGCGCGCTGAGCCGTGACATATCCGCGTAGCGACGGCGCGCTTGCGCCCCTGCTGCCTTGCCGATCAGCGCGCCCAGCAGGGGGATCAGCGGTGCGGTCAGAAGAAGGACGAGCGCGCTCAGCGGGTCGATCGGCGCAACGACTGCGAGGACGATGAGAGGCACTAGAACGGCCTGAAGTATCGCAGGCAGTAGGTCGCGGAAGAACGGCTCGATGGCCTCGGTGCCTTCGCCGGACGCTGCGAGGACGTCACCGGTGCGGTCGACTGTGCGCAGGCGATGGTCGCGGCCCGCAAACTCGCGCACTAGACGCATCCTGAGCGCCGCTTTCGTAACCCGCCCGAGCGCGGCAGAGAGACTTGTGCCAGCGTAAGCAAGCAGCGCACGACCGATGACCGTGACTGCGAGCAGCACGACCAGCCCGGATACCCCGGCCGCCGTCTCGCGCTGCGGATGCACATGGCTCACGATTGTCGCAAACAGGCCTGCTTGCGCGACGATCAGGGCCGCGCCGACAGCGTGTACAGCGGTCAGCGCGGCCAGTTGCGGGCGGTTGGCCCGCGCAAGTGCCAGTAGTCGTTTGTCCATCGTCTCCCCGGATGACGGTCAACGGACTAGTATTCGAGCTTGCTCGACGTGGTCAGGCGCTTTCTGAACACGTAGTACGTCCACGCCTGATAGGCCAAGACGAGGGGGACGAGCGTCAATGCGATCACAGTCATGACGCCGAGCGTGTATTCGCTTGACGACGCGTTGTAGATTGTCAAGTCGAACTGCTCGCCGAGGCTGCTCGGCATGACGCGCGGAAACAGGAAGCTGAACAGCAGCACTACAGCGCTGACCAGCGCGATCGACGTCCCTAAGAACGCACGGCCGAACCTGCCGCTTCGTATGAACCACGCGGCGCCGCCAAGCCCGGCGACCGCCCCGAGCAGCGCGACGACCATCACGACGTTGAGCCGTTCGAACAACTGCGGCGCGGCGATCAGAACAGCCGCCACGACGACGACCGCCGTAGGGATCGCGAGAGTCTTGGCGACCCCTTCGGCGCGCTTGCGCAAGACACCGTCCGTCTTGAGTTCAAGGAACAAGGCACCGTGCAGCGTGAATAGCAGGAAGGTCGCCACACCGCCGGCGAGCGCAAACGGGTTGAGAAGGTCGCCAAACGAGCCGACGAACGTCATGCTGCCGTCTATCGCGACGCCACGCGCGATGTTCGCTACGGCGACGCCCCACAGTAGCGCGGGTAGTGCGCTGCCGATGAAGATGCCGTAGTCCCACATCCTGCGCCATGCCGGCGAGTTGATTTTGCTGCGGAACTCGAAGGCGGCGCCGCGTAGGATTAGGGCGACCAAGATCAGGAACAACGCGAGATAGAACCCGCTGAACAGGGTCGCGTACCAGTTCGGAAAGGCGGCGAACATCGCTCCACCCGCCGTGAGCAGCCAGACCTCGTTGCCGTCCCACACCGGGCCGATGCTGTTGATGACGATGCGCCGTTCAGTGTCCTTACGGCCGACGAACGGCAGCAGGATGCCGACGCCGTAGTCGAAGCCCTCGAGCAGGAAGAACCCGCTGAAGAGGACGGTAATCAAGATGAACCAAAGCGTTTGCAGATCCACGGTTCACTCCTCCGCCTAGTAGACCCGGCCAAGCTCGGGCAGGTCGGACGCTGTCGCCTCCGACGAACCGGACTCGGCTCGCGCGTATTTCCACAGCAGGTAGACGTCGACGATCATCAGCAGTCCGTAGATCACGGTGAATCCGATCAGCGAGATCAACAGCATGTCTGCCGTGACATTGGGCGAGACGGCATCTTCGATCCGCATCATGCCTTGCACGATCCACGGTTGTCGTCCCATTTCAGTCAACAGCCAGCCGGTGGTATTCGCGATATAGGGAAGGAACAGCGCCGGAACGGCCAGTATCAGCAGCCAGCGCCGCTTCTCAAGCGTACGGCGGGTCGCGAACACGATGCCCAGCAGACCGATAACGAACATTGCAGCCCCGGCGCCGACCATCGCCCGGAAGCTCCAGTACGTCAGCCAGATGGCCGGCGGGACGTAGTTGCCCGGACCATACTGCTGTTCGTACTGCGCTTGAAGCTGGTTAATCCCTTGTACGAGCCCGTCAGGCGTGTTGTAGGTCAGGAAGCTGAGCAGCGACGGAATGGTGACTTCCGCTTCCGGCCGGCGTTCGGCCTCGTTACCGATTTGGAAGAGACTGAGCGATGCCGGATCGGCGCTCTCCCACAGCCCTTCGGCGGCGGCCAGCTTCATCGGCTGTGTGTCGGCCATGCGCTGGCCCTGAGCGTGACCGAATCCCATCGTCGCAAATACCGCGACGGTGCCGACGATCAGCGCGATGCGCGCGGACGTCCGGAACATTTCCATCTGCGGGTGCCGGCCGCGCAGCAGGTGGTACGCACTAATGCCGAGCACGAAGAACGCGCCGGTGGTCAACCCGCCAAGCACGACATGCGGCCACTGCAGCAGCACGTTGGGATTGGTGATGAGCGCGAAAAAGTCGGTCATCTCCGCGCGGCCGCTTTCGGCCATCTGATAGCCGACCGGGTTCTGCATGAAGCTGTTGGCGACCAGAATCCAGTACGCGGACAAGTTGGCGGCAAACGCGACCAGCCAGATCGACGCGAGATGGACGCGTTTGCCGAGCTTGTCCCAGCCGAAGATCCATACGCCGAGGAACACCGACTCGATGAAGAACGCCGCCAGCGCTTCGATCGCCAACGGCGCGCCGAAGATGTCGCCGACGAAGCGCGAATACTCCGACCAGTTCATGCCGAATTGGAATTCCTGCACGATGCCAGTGACGACACCCATCGCGAAGTTGATTAGAAACAACTTGCCCCAGAACTTCGCCATGTGTTTGTAATGCTCGTTGCCCTTCCAAACGTACATCGTCTGCATGCCTGCGATCATGATCGACAGGCCAAGGGTGAGCGGCACGAAGAAGAAGTGGTAAACCGTCGTGACCCCGAACTGAAGCCTTGCCAGATCGAGCACGTCCATAGCGAACCCTCCTTACAATATGGATTACGACGATTGTAGGCAGGGGAGAACCGGTGCAGTTAGTGATGGATGTCACAAATAGCGGTGACAAGCCTACCGCGAGAGAGACGTAAGAATCGGCGGTCAGGCGAGTACCATGGCTTTATGTCCGCCGGCGGGCAATTCCGATAAAACTGTTCAAATCAAAACGGCCGCCGAAGCGACCGTTTCAGAGTATTCGGTTGTGAAGCGATGTACCGCTAGCTCAGACTCTTCAGCGCGTCGTTGAGGTCGTCGTAAAGCGGAAATACGAGATTAAGGCGGGTCTGCTTAAGGGCGACCTGCGTTTGGACGGCGGCATGGGCGAGCACAAGTTTGCCACTGCGTTCCTTGACGATGCGCAAACCGCTGACCAGTGCGCTTAGGCCGCTGGAGTCGACGAAATTGACCTGCTGCAGGTCAACGATCAGGAATACGTAGCCGCTGTTGACTGTGTCTTGCAGCAGCGTGCGCAGGTTTCCGGCAGTGTGGGCATCCAAACGACCGCTCAGGTGGATGACCGCGCGCTTGTTCGGAAAATGCTCGACTGTGTATTGCATCTCGACTCCCAGCGGAAGGGTTGTCCGTGGCCCCGCGTGACAACCGGCGTTATCCACGTACACATAATAGCGCGACTACGGGTATTAGAACAGTCTGGTCCGCGCCGTGTTCCGGAATCATGACACGAAACGGCGCGGCTTGCCACAGTCTGCCGAACGGCGCTTAGTCGCGGGCGCGCACGGTGGTCGGCAGATTGCGGATCATGCGCCAGTGGTTGTACTGGCCGGGCAGGCGCTGGTACTGGATCGAGTCCATCACATCACGGATGATGTGCATCCCGTAGCCTCCCTCAGCCGGCGCGTCTTTATCGAACTTCATCGGCGCGCTGTCCCAATTGAACGGCCGCCCGTTGTCAACCAAGATGACCTCGATGTGCGTCGGGTACAGCGCATACAAGCCGCTGATGTACCCTTCGCCTTCGCTGACACTGTGCTTCATGATGTTTGCCGCTGCTTCGGCAACGGCCAGATGGACTTCCTCGAACCAGATCTGGTCGACCTCGACGGCGAGGTTGGCTGCGAAGTGCTGCATCGAGTCGGAGACCGAGGCAAGCTGCGAGAGATCGCCTTCGATGCGCCAGTGCAGATAAATATCAGGCTCGATCGGATTTTCCGGCAGCTTCTTGATGACGACGATCGTCATGTCGTCGGACACGGCGTACTCGCCCTGATGCTGCCCGTGCACTGCCTGCAACCGTTCGAGGATGCCTTCCGCCGGCAGTGAATTCAACGTGAGCAGGAGCTGACCAATGCCGGTCAGGCCAAGCAGACGTCCCTTGTAGTCCTCGACCTCGGTAAGTCCGTCGGAGTACAGCAGCAGGACGTCGCCGGCTTCCATATCGATGGGCTGCACGGCCGCCGAGATGTTGGCGAAGATACCCAGCGGGAACGTCGTGCTTTCGAGATGTCGGATCTGATGATCGCTGGCACGGTAGTGCAGTGCCGAGGGGTGCCCGGCGTTGGAGTACACTACCGAACTGCCATCCTGCCTGATGCTGAGGAGCGTGACCGTCACGAAACGGTTGACGCGCACGAGGTCTTCGTACAAGGACTGGTTGGCGTTGCGCAGGATCACGCCGGGGTGGTTGGCGCTGTGGAACTGCGACCGGATCGCCGCACGCACCTCGAAGCTGAGCAGCGCGGCAGGGAAGCCCTTGCCGGAAACGTCGCAGACCATGACGCTTACCGAGCCGTTGCCGCTGTACACATCGTACAGGTCGCCGCCGACCTTCGAAGCCGGCTTGAGCATCGCGGCGATGCTGAAACCGTCCGGATTGGGCAGGGTCAGCGGGAGCATGCCCGTCTGTACTTCAGACGCCAGCTCCATGTCGCGGCGGATGCTCTCGCTGTCGACCTGCTGCTCGTGCAGGCGGTCGATCTCGATGACGGTCGTCAACTGCTCGACGAGGCTTTCGAAGATCTGGATATCGCCCGCGTTGAAATTGTGCGCCGATTCGCGCGCGGCCATGCCAATATAGACCGGGCGGCTTGCATCGGTGAGCAGACGCCGGCCGATGAACGACTTGAAACCGCCGCCGGGAATCATGCGGTTGCACTGGTCGGGCGTGTCGCAGCGCAACAGCCCGTCGCTTCGGATGAGGGCGTGCAGAATAGACGCCTCTTGGAAGTTCGTAAACCCGGCTTGAGTCCACATGAAGCGCACGTAGCCATCGCGGCCAAACCCGACGAATGCGACTTCGAGTTCGACGGTATCGCACGCCATCGCCATTAGCTCGATGCAGATTTGTTCGGCGTCCAATGGCGACCGCATCAGCAGGGCCGCCTTGTGCATTAGCCCGAGCCGGTTCCACGCCGTCACCAATTGCTCGACTAGGCGTTGTGTTCGGACTTCGACCGATGCAGCGGTCTGCAGCGTCGCCGCCCAGCCTTGCAGCACGGCATTGGCTGCGGTCCGCATGTCGGCGCTGCGCATGCGACCAATGAGCCACGCGCCGGGCACCATCTCGTGGCAGACCGCGAACGCATCCGTCGTGGGCATATCGTCGCCGTAGGCCACGTACAGCACGTCACCAAACAGCTCGTTCCAAATCGGCCTGAGGCCGGTTAGCTGATGCTCAATCTCGTGCTGATCAGACATCGGGAAGCTCGAGGGCGGTCTCTATCGCTCGGATCAAATCAATACGACTGAAGGGCTTGAAGAGCAGAGACGTCGCCCCCAAGCGGCGTGCCTCGTTGAAGAAGTTTTCGTCGCTGCTCGCCGAGATTACGATAAACGGGACATGTTCGAGTTCGGGAAGCTCGCGGGCGTACCGGAGCAGGACAAGACCGTTCTCGCCGGGCATCATGAGATCGACGCAGACGACATCCGGGACCCACTTCGCCAGCGCTTCGCGGGCCTGCTTGACGTTGAAGCACAGCCGCAGGTCGAACTTCGGCTGAAGCATCATCTTCATGACATCGTGCATGATGATGTCGTCGTCAACAATCATGACACGGCGCAAGTTGTCCGTCATAACCTCTCGTCTCTGGTCGGCCGGTCAACCGCGCTGAATTGAAGGACCGGTCGGCTTAAGCATCTCCCTGTCGCCACACACACGCGAACGACGAGTGCATAGCGCCCGAGCACTATTGTAGCGTAACCTATATGTTATAGTGGAGCCACACTTTTGGTGAGGAGTACAGAATTGAGATCGCCGGGCGTGCGTGCTTTAGTGGTTCTCCTCGTGCTTTTGTACAGCGCGGCCGTCGCCCAGCAGCCTCAGGCCCAGCGGGCGTCGTCAAACGGTCTGAGCATACCGGTACCATTGGGCTATGTCTTTGCCCAGCTTGGGCCCGGTGCAATCGGCCTCACGGCGCCCGAAAACGGCGGTGTGATCCTTGTCGAGGTGATTGGAACTGACCTCGACGGTGCAAGAGTCATCGGTCAGACATTGAGTCGCATCGGCGCGCGCCCCTTCGACGAAGGTCTTGCGGTCGAAGCGGGGTCCGGCGTCACGTCGGCGCTCTCTTACGAGCGCGCTGGAGTACTCGGTGCGCTTTATGCCGTCGATACAGGCGGCACACTTGTGATGCTGCGAATCGAACCGCTGACGCCCGAAACAGCACATACTGCACAGGTCGTCGCAGCGGGTTTGGCTTACCGCGCGCCAGAGAAGACAGTCTCCGCTGCGCGCTGCGGAAGCGAGGCGCTTCCGCTGACCCTCACGACTACCGGTGGATTGGCGGCGTGCTTTGGCCCGGAGTTCCTGGCCGAGGAGAAAGGCCCGCATTCGATCGGACTGTCCGACCTCGATGACGGGATCATCGTCACCATCTACGCCGATGAAGACCTTGAACTGCTGCTCGGTCAGGCGCCGTCGGATTTGGAATTCGCGGCACAGGCACTCACGCAAGGGCTAGAACAGTCCGGCGTGCGCGTGTTGTCCGGGTCGACCAACGACAAGGGCGTACTGTCGCTGCCGGTCGCCTATCCGGGTGTGGGCGCAGGGCGGCTGATGCTGCGCAGCATCGACGGCGAAGTTATCGCGCTGTCTGCACTGCTGCTTGGCATTCCGCCGGCCGACGTTGCGCAGCGCCTCGACGCGATCGTCGACAGTGTTTCTGTTGGGAACGCGGCAGCCAGCCCCGGCGCAGTCGTCCCCGCCCCGGCAGTGATTACTGCTGGGCTGATCAGTTTCACCGTGGCGGATGGGTGGGTCGTCGACACGGTCAATGATGACGTGGTGCAGCTCACGCGTACCGATGACCGTGCCATTCTTCGTGTCACGTCGGCGCGGATCGGCCCGAACTGGAATATCGATGCGTACGTGGTCGGTATCCTTGGCAGCGCTGCGCAGTTCGCCGGCGACGACCGGTTCTCTCGGGAGTCGGTGCTGCCGCTAGACACGGGCGATCCGTCACGCACGTTGGAGTACTACAATTCAGCCGTGGCCGCGTCGCGCGCGACAAGCGCGCTGCAAACCGGATTCCTGACGGTCAACGCCGACGTGCTGGCTGTGTTTCAGGCGCTAATAAGCGATCCGGCCGCGTCCGCGGTTGTGCGCGCAGACGTGTTGGAAATGATCGGCTCGGCCGAACGCCGCTAGACGGACACCAATCCGACAGCAGACGCGATCACGCCGATTAGCCCACCGGCGAGGATGACGTACGTTGCGTTTACCTTGAACCGGACAAGCAGTACGAGCGCCGCTGCTGCAAGCCCGATCGTCAACGGGTCGACAATCGCCGCGATTCCCAGCTCGACGGTGACAGATGCCATCAGGCCGACCGCCGCGGCGTTGACGCCGTCAAGCAGCGCAGAAAAAAGCTTGGAGCGGCGCATGCGCGGGATGAGCGGACTACTGATCGCCACAAAGATGAAGCTGGGTAGGAAGATGCCGACGGTTGCGACGACGGCGCCCGGTACGTCGGCAACGAGATAGCCGATGAACGTCGCGGTCGTGAACAGCGGCCCCGGTGTGAACTGCCCGATAGCGACAGCGTCCAGAAGCTGCTGGCTGGTGATCCACCCGAACGAGTCGACAAAGTCGCCGCGCAGGAACGCGAGCAGCACGTAACCGCCGCCGTACAACAAGGCGCCGATCTTGAGGAATGTCAGGAACAAGGTGCCGAGCGAGATCGGCACGAACGTCTGCGCCAGCGGGATCAGGCTGGGAAGCGGCAAAAGCGCGATCAAAGCCACCGATCGGTTTTCCAGCCAACGCCGAACAAACACGTACGCCGCGCCGGCGCCGAACAGCAGCACCAACTCGTCGACGCCGAAGAAGTACAACATGACGACGGCAAATCCGGTGAGCCAGAGCAGGCGGTTCTTGAATGCCTTGGGCAGCAGCATGTAGACGGCGTTTGCGACAACCGCAATGATGACCGGCTTGATGCCGTACAGCAGTGCGTTGGCCGCCGGCGTGGTCCCGTACTGTGCATACAGCGCTGCCAGCACCAGCACCATGAGAAACGCCGGCGCAATGAAGCACGCGCCGGCGGCAAGCAATCCAACCCAGCCGGCCCGGACGTAGCCGAGATGAATCGCCATCTCGGTCGAGTTCGGGCCGGGAATCAGGTTGGTCGCGCCCAATAGATCGAGGAACTGGTCGTCGTCGAGCCACTTCTTGCGCTCGACCAGTTCATGCCGGAAGATGCCGATATGCGCGGCCGGGCCGCCAAACGCGGTTGCGCCCAGACGGAGAAACGTGAGTGCAACCTCGCGTACCGACCCGCGTGACTTGTCCGACATGCCCCTCCCCGATGAACTAGATCGAACGCAGGTACCGCAAACTGGCGACGACCGCCTCCAGCATATCCGTATCGCACCGATCAAGCTCGACAAAGCCCCAAGGTGCGCTTGAAGCCGCCATCGCGGCAGGCAGATCGACGTTGCCCTCGCCACAAGCGACCATCGCGTGTTCGTTCGACACGGCGGGGCCGTCTTTCAGGTGCAGCAGGGGCGAGCGCGCACCAAAATCGCGCACGACCTGTGCCGGGTCCAACCCGCCCACTTGCGCCCAGTACAGGTCGAGTTCGAAGATGATGTCCGGCGCGGTCATCTCGGCGAGCTGATACAGTGCGGGACGTCCCTGAACTGTCTGGAATTCCCACCAGTGGTTGTGATACCCATAGCCGAAACCCGCAGCGCGCGCGATCTCGGCGGATTGATTGAGGTCGTCCGCCGCGCGCTTGATGCCGTCCAGCGACGTGTACTGATCCGGAGAGATTGCGGGAACAACGATCGTCTTGACGCCAAGCGCCGCCGACGCATCGAGCCAGCGCTGGCGATCGTCGCCGGCCAGCAGCGGCAGGTGGATGCTGGGGCAGGCCAGCCCACTGCGCGCAAAGACCGCCGCCGCCTGCTCGAACGGCATTGGCAGCCCTGCCCATGGCTCGACGCCCTCAGCGCCGGCCTCTGCGATCGCGGCGATGGTCGACTTAAACTCGTTCTGAAGCTGATCGCGCAGCGAATACAATTGCACACCGATGTTCATGCTTTACCGTCCATTCGGATTTCGCGGCCGGATTCGGCCGACTGATACACAGCGTCGAGAATGGTGATGATCGCCAGCGAGTGCTCGGGCGGTACCGGCGATGGCCGACCGTTGACGATCGCGTCGGCGAAGTCCATGCACTCCAGCGCGTGCGCGCCGAGCGGCGCAGGCAGGTACTTGAGGGCAATATCGTATTGCTGTTTGGGATCCGACCCGCTGGTGTAGATCTCCGCCTTCGGGTAGTGACAGCCGCCTTTGGTGCCGTACAGCCACACCTGCAAGTCTTCATGGTGCGGGCCGTGCATCGCCCACGAGAACTCCATCATCATGGTTGCGCCATTGGCGAAGCGGACGAACCCCGCGGCCAGTTCTTCGACATCCATCTCGGGTGGAACCGGCGTTCCGCCGCCCCACGGCGACCACGCGCCGGGCTGCTTCGAGAGTTCCGTGCGCGATATCCCGCTCACAGTGATCGGCTGCGGGCTGCCCATCAGCCAAAACGCCGTGTCCAACGCGTGCACGCCGATGTCGATGCAGGCGCCTCCGCCGGACTGCGCCTTGAGCACGAAACCCGGGCGGGTCGGCACATTGTTGCGGCGCAGATACCACGCCCGCGCGTGATACACGTCGCCCAATACGCCCTTGTCGACCTCGCCCTTGAGGGCGATAGCCGCCGGCTGATAACGGTGGTGCTGCGCGGTCATCAAAAGCTTGCCCGAACGGTCGCGCGCGGCGATCATACGGCGAACCTCGGCCGGTGTCGGCGCCAGCGGTTTCTCGCAGATGACGTGCTTGCCGGCGTCTAGGGCAGCGATAGCCAGCTCGGCGTGGAAATTGCTGGGCGTACAGATGTCGATGATGTCGATATCCGGCGCGGTGATCAAGTCCTGCGGAAGGCGCGTAAGCCGCCGTACGTCCCACTTGGCGCCCCACGCTTCGAGGGCTTCGAGGCTGACGTCTGCGCCTGCCACGACTTCTGCGTGTGGCGAGGCCGCCCAACCCGGCATGTGCGTATGAGCGATTCCGCCAACGCCGATGACTCCGACCTTAAGTGTTGTCGTCATGTCGGTCAGTCTCCGGTGATGGGCTCGGCGCTGGCGATCGGCTCGATCGGGGCCGACTTGACCGCATCGAGGCGGTAGCTCGAACCCGAGGGCGCAGCCCAGCGCACCGCGTTCTCGATCACGCGCAGCACGTCCGGCTGATAGTAGACCGGGTAGGTTTCGTGGCCGGGGCTGAAGTAGAACACTTTGCCGCGCCCGCGATAGTAACACAAGCCGCTACGGAACACCTCGCCGCCAGGGTACCACGCGATGAAGACAGTCTCATCCGGCGCGGGGACATCGAAGAACTCGCCGTACATCTCGTGCGCGGGGATTTCGATGTACTCGCCCAAGCCGTCGACGATCGGATGGCCCGGGTTGACGATCCAATGGCGTTCCTTCTCGTGCGCCTCGCGCCATTTGAGCGAGCAGGTCGTCCCCATCAGCCGCTTGAAAATCTTACTGTAGTGGCCGCTGTGGAGGACAATCAAGCCCATACCTTGCAGCACGCGCTGTTGCACTTTGTCGACCACGGCATCGCTGACGTCGCCATGAGCCATGTGGCCCCACCACGTCAGCACGTCGGTACTGGCGAGTACGTCGTCGGTCAGGCCGTGCTCTGGATCGTCCAATAGGGCGGCACGGGCCGAGAAGCCCGCGCCGTTAAGGTGATCGATAATCGGTTGATGCAGTCCGTTCGGATAAATGGACTGAACATGCGGAGACCGACGTTCGTGGCGAAACTCGTTCCAAACGGTGACGCGAACCGGTGTCATGAATGCCTACTCCGTGGCAAGCACATACTCGATCGAATTCACAATAGCCTCGATCAGCGGCTGATACCGATCGACCTCGTCGGTACGCACGTACGTGAGAAGGTCGATAAAGGTCGAAGAGAAGTAGGGGCGCGTCGATGCGTACACAGTGAACCCGTAGCGTTCGCTGGTGCCTTCGGAGGCGACGCCCTCGAGCGCATTGATGACTGTTGCCGCGGGAGCGCCCATCGTCGTATCGGGGATCGCGCGCACGAGTCTGCTGTGGTGATCCGCGGCAGTACCGACCGGCGGGGTGGGGATGTCGAGCGTGATCTGGAACACGACTTCGCCAGCCTGCAGCCCTTGACCGAACAGGTTCTCGCCGGCGCTGGGGGTGCTGTAGAGGAAGATGTTGTTCGGATCGGCCACGATCACCTGCCAGCCGTCCGGGTGACGCAGTCGCCACCCGGGCTGGGACGGCGTAGACTGATCGTAGACGATGGGAAGCAGATCGTTGCTAGGCTCCGCCGTGACTTCCGGCGATGGCTCCGCCGTAATCTCAGGGGCGACTGGCGTGTTTCCAGCAGCAGGGGCGGGCGATCCGCACGCGATGAGCATTCCTGCCGCGACGATAAGCAGCACCAACAGCTTGGGATTTGGCATGAGAGACCCGATATTTGGCCGGCAAACGCGCCAAGTATAGTCAGGTTATAGGCAGGCCGCTAGCCCATCGCAGGCCGCGTTTGCGGTTCTAATCGCGCTGATCGCGAGTGAGCCGATGGGCTAGGATAATCGGGATGAACGTCACGGCGATCACAAACAACGCAGCGACGTTGGTCACCGGGCGGTCGCGCGGGCGCGTGAGCTGGCTGAAGATCCAGATCGGAAGCGTCTGCTGGTTGCCTGCTGTGAACGTGGTCACGATGACCTCGTCAAACGACAGTGCAAACGCCAACATGCCCCCGGCGACCAGCGCCGTCGCGATATTCGGCAGGATGATATAGCGGAACGTCTGGAATGACGACGCGCCGAGGTCCATAGACGCCTCGACTTGCGAGTGTGCCGTGCGCCTCAGCCGTGCAACGGTGTTGTTGTAAACCGTCACGATACAGAACGTTGCATGACCGAGGATGATCGTCCACGTACTGAACGGCACGCCGAGAATGCTGACGGCGCTGCGCAGCGCGATGCCAGACACGATACCGGGCAGGGCAATCGGCAGAATCACCAGCAGCGAGATCGAATCGCGGCCGAAGAAGTTTGCCCGGGCCAGCGCCAACGCGATCAGCGTCCCGAGGATAAGCGCCAGCAGCGTCGCAATCACGGCGACCTGCAATGACAGCCCCAGCGCGCGCCAGAAGTCGTCGCGGTTGAACAGCTCGCCGATCCACTGCGTGGTGAGGCCGGGCGGCGGGAAGCGGAACGACGCTTCCTCGGTCGTAAATGCGTAGAGGATGATGATCAACAGCGGGAAGTGCAGGAACACGAACGCGCCGACGGCGCCGAGCTTGACCCCCCAGCCAGCACGCGTACTAGAGTGCATCGAAGGCCCCCAAGCGGCGCGCGAGCAGCAGATACGACAGCATGATGACCACCGGCACGACCGTGAACGCGGCGGCCAGCGGGATGTTCCCTGCCGTACCCTGCTGCGCGTACACGACTTGACCGATGAAGAAGCTGCTGTTGCCGATCACCTGCGGAATGATGTAGTCGCCGAGGGTCAGCGAGAACGTGAAGATGCTCCCGGCGACGACACCGGGGAACGCCAACGGCAGGATAATCCGGCGGAACGTGTAGCGCGGCCGTGCGCCGAGGTCGCTCGACGCCTCGACCAGCGAGTTCGGCACCCGCTCAAGCGCCGTCATGATCGGCAGTACCATGTAGGGAAGCCAGATGTACACGAAGACGAGGAACATGCCGAGGTAGCTGAAGGACAGCGAAGACCCGCCGATGCCCGGTATGGCGAGGATCCCG
Source organism: Candidatus Flexicrinis affinis (assembly GCA_016716525.1). Classification (NCBI taxonomy): domain Bacteria; kingdom Bacillati; phylum Chloroflexota; class Anaerolineae; order Aggregatilineales; family Candidatus Flexifilaceae; genus Candidatus Flexicrinis; species Candidatus Flexicrinis affinis. The sequence goes on along the minus strand of JADJWE010000001.1, from coordinate 1,912,714 downwards.
TCCAGTACACCTCTGAGGCCGAGTGCCTCGAACACCCACGTGATGATGCCTTCCTGCGCGAGGATGATCTTCCACGTGTACACGCGGACGAGATAGCTCGACCACAGCGGCAGCAGCACGGCGAGATACAGGAAGGTCTTGAGCCGCGGCGGCGCAAACCGCGCGGTGTAATACGCCAACGGAAACGCGATCAGCGCGCCGGCCACCGTGACCGCTGCGGCCATGACGGTTGTGCGGACGACGATGTCGATGTTCGCCGCGGTAAACAACTGCTCGTAGGTCGAGAGACCGAATTCGCGGATGATCCGACCGGTGAATCCGTCCAGCCTGAAGAAGCTCTGGGCCAGAAGCGCCGACAGCGAGCCGAGATAGACGACCACCATCCACGCCATCGGCACTGCCAGCAGGGCGAGCAGGGCAAGGGTCGGATGCCGGAAGAACCACGCGCTCACGCGGCGCAGCGGGGACTGCGGCGGCTGAGGAATCTGTCCTTCGAACGTGACTGCCGACATGTTACGCCTCCGCCGGCAGAAGCTCGCGCATCGCCGACCTGTGCCACACGGCGATAATCGACGTCCCGCGCGCGGCAAACACCTCTTCGGCATGCGTGTCGAGGTTCTGCGAGACGACCTCGAGTTCACCGCCGCCGTCTAGCACGACGATGTACCGCGTCGTCATCCCGATGTAAATCACGTCCCGCACCGTGCCGGATGCGCCAACCTGGTCGGGTCCGGGCGTCGTGCCCTGCGGCAGCAGCCTGATCTTCTCCGGCCGGATGCTCAGCGCGGCGGGATGTCCGGAGAGGCGCTGTGCCACGCTGTCGGTGAGGATGTTGGTCGTGCCGACGAACCCGGCGACGAACGCCGTCAGCGGGCGCTCGTAGACGTCCGCCGGCGTCCCGATCTGCTCGATGCGACCGTGGTTGAAGACCGCAAGGCGGTCGCTCATCGTCAGCGCCTCTTCTTGATCGTGCGTCACGAAGATGAACGTGATGCCGACTTCGCGCTGAATCGCCTTGAGCTCAATCTGCATCTGCTGGCGCAGCTTGAGGTCGAGCGCCCCCAACGGCTCGTCCAGCAGCAGCACGCGCGGATGGTTGATCAAGGCTCGGGCAAGGGCGATGCGCTGGCGCTGCCCGCCAGAAAGCTGCGATGGTCTGCGCGCCTGCGTACCCGGCAGGCGCACCATCTCGAGCATTTCGCCCACGCGGCGCTTGATCTCGCGCTTGTCGATCTTGCGAATCATCAGCCCGTAGCCAACGTTCTGCTCGACCGTCATGTGCGGAAAGAGCGCATAGTCTTGAAACACGGTGTTGACGTCGCGGTCGAACGGCGGCACCGAGGTCACGTCGCGCCCGTACAGCGTCACGTAGCCGGCGGTCGGCTGTTCGAAGCCGGCGACGATCCGCAAGCTGGTCGTCTTGCCGCTCCCGGACGGGCCGAGCATCGAGAAGAACTCGCCGTCGAAGATCTCTAGGTCGATGTGGTCGAGGGCTTTGACGGCGCCGAAGTGCTTGCTCACGCCCTTTAGCGCGACAGCGACCTCGGCGCCCGACCGGGATGTCGTGCTCATGCGTTCTTGACCATCACGTGTTTGGTGACTTTGTAGTCGGATACCGCTTCGGCAGACAGGTCTTTTCCGAAACCGGACTGCTTGAACCCGCCGTGCGGCGTCTCGCTGGTAAGCGGGATGTGGTCGTTGATCCAGATCGTGCCGAATTCGAGGTCCGCCGCAATGCGCATGGCGCGGCCGACATCTTTCGTCCACAGCGACGCGGCCAAGCCGTACGCGACATCGTTGCCGAACGCCACGGCGTCGTCATCTCCATCGAACGGGCTGACGGTCAGCACCGGCCCGAACACTTCCTGTTGGATGATCTCGGACTTCTGATCGGCGTCGACGATCACGGTCGGTTCGAAGTAGTAGCCGGTCTCACGACCGGCCGGAACACCGCCACCAGTCAGCACTTTCGCCCCGCTGGCCTTGGCACGTTCGATAAATCCGGCGACCCGGTCGCGCTGGGTCGCGCTGATCAGCGGCCCCATCTGCACGCCCTCTTCGTACTGCGACCCGACCTTGATGCCGCGCATGGCTTCGACCAGCGCCTCGACGGCGTTGTTCATCTGGCTGCGCTGCACGTAGAAACGGGTGGCGGCGGTGCAGTCTTGACCGGTGTTAAACGTGCTCATGATCGAGGCGTTGCCGACCGCGGCTTCGAGATCTGCGTCGTCAAACACGATAAACGGGGCTTTGCCGCCCAGTTCCAAGTGCACGCGCTTGAGTGTGTCCGCGGCGGTTTTCATGATCTTCTTGCCGGTGGCGGTCGATCCGGTCAGGCTGACCATGCGCACCAGCGGATGCTCCACGATGGCTTGACCCGCGTCGTTGCCCCCACTGACGACATTGATCACGCCGTCAGGGATTCCGGCTTCTTTGGTCAGTTCGGCCAGCATGAGCGACGTGAGCGGGGTCGTCGGCGCGGGTTTGAGCACGACCGTGCAGCCTGCTGCCAGTGCCGGCCCAATCTTCCAGATGGCCATCATCAACGGGTAATTCCACGGCGCGATTTGGCCGACGACACCCACCGGCTCGCGGCGGTAGATCGACGTGTAGCCCGCAAGGTACTCGCCTGCCGTGTAGCCGTGCGTGTCGCGCGCTGCGGCGGAGAAGAAGCGCAGGTTGTCGACAGCAAACGGCAGGTCGGCGCCGATGCTGACAAACTCGTATGGTTTGCCCGTGTTGTCCGATTCTACGCGAGCGAATTGCTCGGCATGGTTCGCCAGCAAGTCTCCGAGGCGGAACAGCGCAAGCGACCGTTCCTTTGGCATCAGCTTCGACCAGCGCCCGTCGTAGAATGCGTTGTGCGCGGCCTGTACGGCACGGTCGACATCTGCGCGACCCGCTTCCGAGACGGTCGCAATCGTCTTGCCCGATGCCGGGTCTTCAATGTCCCGGCGTGCGCCGTCGGCCGCGTCCTGCCAGCGCCCGTCAATCCACAGCTTGAAATCCGTCATCGTTTGCTCCCAAAAGGCTGTCAGTTAGAGGGAATCAATAACCAAAGGATGCCCGGCACGCGACCGGGCATCCTCCGAAACTATCACACGAAACGGCGCTGCAAGCTAACGCCCGCCAATAACGGCGATGTAGCTCGTGACCCACTCGTAGTAGGGCACGCACTGCACGTCGGTGCGGCCATCCTGGCAGGCTGCGGTCGGCGTGCGCCAGAAACTGATGCGCTCGAAGTTGTCCAACCCGTTGGTGGAACAGCCCTCGTCACCCAGCAGTTCGTTGCCCTCGCAGGCCGACAAATTCACTGGAACGCTGCCGAACCAGAATGCCAGATCGCCTTGCAGCTTGGGATTGATCGACCACTCGAGCCACATGTACGCGCAGTTGGGGTGCGGCGCGTTCACATGCATCATGGTCGTGTCCGCCCAGCCCGTCGCGCCTTCGACTGGGACAGTGCTGGCGATCGGAGCGCCGCCGGCAACGAGCAGATTTACCTGGAACGGCCACGTGCTGCTCGCCGCGACGCCTTCGTTGGTGAAGTCGTCAATCTGGATGAACGCGTCGTGCCAGTAACGGCCGACCAGCGCGCGCTGTTGGCGCAGCAGGTCAAGCACGGCGTTGAACTGGTCGCGGTCAAGGCTGTACGGGTCGGTGATTCCCAGTTCGGGGTTGTGGTACATCAGGTACAGGGCGGCGTCCGCGATGTAGATCGGGCCGTCATACGCCTGAACGCGGCCGGCATTCGATTCGCCGTCAGGCAGAGTCTGCTCTTCGAAGACCACCGACCAGCTATCCGGCACGACGTCGCCGAAGACTTCGGTATTGTACGCCAGTACATTCGAGCCCCACTGGTACGGAACGCCGTAATGTACGCCATCGACCGTGAACCACGGGGCATTCTGCAGGCGCTCGTCGACCGCACTCCAGCTCGGGACGAGATCTGTGTTGATCGGCTGGACGCGCTCGCCTGCGATCAGGCGCAAGCTGGCGTCGCCAGAGGCCGTCACGAGATCAAATACGCCCTCGTTCATCAGCGCGACCATCTCGTCCGACGTCGCTGCCGTCTTGATGTTGACCATGCAGCCCGTCTGCTCTTCAAAGCCGGTTACCCAGTCGAACGCGGGATCGGTCTCGCCACGCTCGATATAACCCGGCCACGCAATAATGTCGACCTGACCCTCGCCGGGGCCAACCTCAGTCATCTGTGCGAAAGCGGCAGGCGCCATAACGAACAACGCCGCCACCACGACTAAAAGCAAGAACTTCTTCATGGTATATCTCCTCGGATGCCACACACCTAAAAATGCGTGCGGATGCGTAGAAAATACTCCTGCGGAATACGATTTGCAACAAACACGAAGAAAGTCACCGGCCGCCTCGAGTCAATCAGGCGGCCGGAGTGAGGAGTAGAGCTAGGACGCGGCGTACTCTGCGTGCTGCTTGCCGGTCTGTTCAAGCGAACGTGCCGCAGACCGAACGTTGATCTTCGGGGCGACATCTCCGTAGAAGCGCGCGGCAATGGTGGCGACTTGGGACGGGGACGCGCCCGACGGCAGTGTGTAGTCTGCCGCGTTCAGTCCCTCGATCGGCTCGAGCGTGATCTCGACGACGTTTTCTCGCCGGACCCGCTCAAGCTTTCTGCTTGCGCTTCTCGCTCGCTGCGGCCCAGTCTGGTTTGCCTGCCGCCGCGTACACGTCGACCAGTCTAGCCTCAAGCTCAATGGCGAACGTCAGCACCGAGCCAAAGGAATTCAGTTCGGTCATCTACAGCCACCGTTCGATGACGATCTTGCGCTCGGTGTAGAACTCGATGCTGTCGCTGCCCTGACCGTGCAGGTCGCCAAAGAACGAGTCTTTCTGCCCGCCGAACGGGAACGACGCCGACGGTGCGGCAACGCCGATGTTCACACCGATGTTGCCAGCGTTGACGCGGTACTTGAATTCGCGCGCATGCCCGCCGCTGCTGGTGAAGATGCTGGCGGCGTTTCCGTAATGGCTGCTGTTGATGAGGTCAACGGCATCCTCGAAGTCATCGGCGCGCATCAGTGAGAGCACCGGCCCGAAAATCTCCTCGGTGGCGACCGTCGTGCCGGGCTTGACCTCACCGAGGATCGTCGGACCTACGAACGTTCCATCCTCGTAGCCATCGACCTTGAGGCTGCGCCCGTCGAGGATGACCTCGGCGCCTTCGTCCACCCCGCGCGCGATCATGCGCTCGATACGCTCGCGGGCGGCGGGGCTAATGACCGTGCCCATCTGCGTCTGCTCGTTGAGCCCGTAGCCGACGCGCAGCTTGCTGGCCTGCTTGACCAACTCGTCACGCACCTTGTCATACGCATCGCCGACGCCGACGACGACCGCCGCGGCGAGGCAACGCTGGCCTGCGCAGCCATAGGCTGCACCGAGGATGTTGCGTACGCTGGCTTCCATATTCGCATCGGGCATCACGGCGATGTAATTCTTCGCGCCGCCCTGCGCCTGAACCCGCTTGCCGTGCCGGGTGCAGGTTTCATACACGATCTTGGCGACGGGCGTGCTACCCACGAAGCTCACACCGGTGACGCCGGGGTGCTCCATGATCGCCGTGGCCGACGTCACGCCGCCCTGTACGAGGTTGACCACGCCGGGTGGCAGGTCGAGTTCTTCAAGCAGTTCGTACAGCAGCTCGGCACTGATCGGTGTCTGCGGAGAGGGCTTGAGGATGAATGTGTTGCCGCACGTAATGGCGGTTGGCAGGAACCACAGCGGTACCATGCTGGGGAAGTTGAACGGTGTGATGGCCGCAAACACGCCGGCCGGCTGCCGCAGCGTCGTCTCGTCGATCCCGCTAGACACGTCTTCCAGGCCATCGGTGCGCATCAGGAAGGGCACGCCGATGGCATAGTCGACCGATTCGATCCCGCGCCGCACTTCGCCGCGCGCCTCGTCGAGCGTCTTGCCGTTCTCACGCACGACCATTTCGGACAGCTTGTCGAAGTTGTCTTCCATCAAGACTTTGAAATGGTGCATGTATTGCGCGCGTACCATCACTGGCGTAGTGCGCCATTCCTCGAACCCTTCCCGGGCCGCCTTGACGGCCTGATCGACGTCTGCCACGGTGGAATCCGGGCATTCGGCCAGTACCTCGCAGGTCGCGGGATCGACCACAGGTGTCGAGGCAGACGCCGCTGACTCGACCCATTCGCCCCCGATGTAGTTCTTTAGTCGTTTCGTCATTGCGCCATCCCTTTCCAAGAATAGTCGGTCGGTTGACCCCGGTCTTCAGGCGTGCGCATCATTATACAGTGCCGGTCTGGCCCGCGCACGAGGGCAAACATCTTCGATTATGACTGCGTTGAGGCGGCCGCATCCACTGCCTCGCCAAGCGCATCACGGAAGATGGCCAGCGCATCCTCGATCTGCGCATCGGTCACGATCAACGGCGGTATCCAGCGCACGACGTTTTCGTATGTGCCGCACGTCAGCAAGAGCAGTCCGCGTTTGAGGCAGCTTGCCGCCGCCGCCTTGCACGTGAGCTTGTCCGGCTTGCCATCCGCACCTGTGAACTCGACACCGATCATCAGCCCGCGCCCGCGCACATCGCCGATCGCGGGGAACTCCGCCTGCAGTTCCTTGAGACCTGCCATCAGCGTCTCGCCGCGCGCGGCGGCATTGTCGGCCAGCTTCTCCTCCACGATGACGTTGACCGTCTCAAGCGCGGCGGCCATGACGACGGCCGATCCGCCGCCGTAGGTCCCGCCGTGCGAGCCGGTCACCCAGCGTTCCATGATGCTGCGCGGCGCCGCCACACCGCTGATCGGCAGGCCGCTTCCTAGTCCTTTCGCCATGATGACGATATCCGGCTCGATTCCGGCGTGCTCGAAGCAGAACAGCTTGCCCGTGCGCCCGAAGCCGGTCTGCACCTCGTCTGCGACGAACATGATCCCGTGCTGCGAACACAGCGCGCGCAGTTCTTTGAGGAAGTCGACCGGGGCGGGGACGTAGCCGCCTTCGCCCAGCACCGGTTCGATGATGATCGCGGCGGTGTCGTCCGGCGAGGACTGTGCCTTGAGGACGTAGTCCAGCTGTTTGAGGCAGAACGCGGTCGCCTCATCGTCGCTCATGCCGAGGTAGTAGCTGTACGGAAACGGCGCGACGGCGATCCCCGACGGGAGCGGATGGTACTTGTACTTGTAGACCGTCTTGGATGTCGTCATCGCCATCGTTTGCGCGGTACGGCCGTGGAAGCTGCCCTGAAACACGATGATGTTGGTACGCGCCGTGGCATGGCGTGCCAACTTTACCGCGCCTTCGGTCGCCTCTGCGCCGCTGTTTGAGAAGAAGAACGAGTCGATCGACGGGGGGGTGATCGCATTCAACGCGTCGCCTAGCGCGGCGGTAAGCGGATTGATCACGACGTTCATCTGCGCAAACAGGAGCTTCTCGGCCTGAGTCTGGATCGCCTTGACGACCCGCGGGTGACAGTGACCCGTATTAGTAACGCCGATTCCGCACGTGAAATCCACGTAGCGCCGGCCCGCCGAATCGTATAAGTTGATGCCTTCGCCGCGCACCGGCGCCATGTGCGTGAGGTGCGACCAAACTGGCGAAAGGTGGTCTGTCGTGCTCATGAGGGATACTCCCTTGATGTTGGCTAGCCACCGCGGCGTCGCTACAATCAACATCCTGATTGTAAACCGCGCTCCCCGTTTTCACACGCGGGACAGGAGGTCATATTGATGCGAACCGACATTCATAGCCCTTACGATGGCTCGGTTGTTGGGAGCGTGTTCGAGTCCAGCGAGCAGGTTGTAAAGGACTCGATTGCGCGCGCCGAAGCGATCCGGCCGAAGCTGGCCGCAATGCCAGCGCACCGTCGGTCGGCGATCCTTCGCCGGGTAAGCGACTTGATCGACGCCAATGCCGGTGACCTCGCCGTGATGATGGCGCGCGAAAGCGGCAAGCCGATGCGCTACGCCCGCGGCGAAGTCGCGCGCGCGGTGGAGACGTTCGCGTTTGCCGCCGAAGAAGCCAAGCGCATACATGGTGAGACTGTGCCCCTCGACGCGGCCAAAGGCGGTGTCGGGAAGATGGGATATTACGTACGTGTCCCGGTCGGCGTCGTCGCTGCCATTACACCGTTCAATTTCCCGCTCAATCTCGTGGCGCATAAGGTCGCGCCGGCGATCGCCGCCGGATGCCCGATCGTACTCAAACCGGCGCCGGCTACGCCGCTCACTGCGCTGCGTTTGGCGGAGATGTTCTCCGAAGCCGGCCTGCCGGACGGCGCGTTTTCGGTTGTCGTTGGCGGAACCGACGTTGGCCGGTGGCTGACAACCGATCCGCGCGTCGCCATGATCTCGTTCACCGGCAGCCCGCCGGTGGCACGCGCAATCAGCGAGGTTGCCGGCTTGCGCAGGACAACGTTCGAACTGGGCGGAAACGCGGCCGTCGTTGTGGACGACACGATAGAACTCGACGGCGTGGTCGACAAGTTGGTGACCGGCGCCTTCGCCTACAGTGGGCAAGTGTGTATCAGCGTGCAGCGCATCTACGTGCATCGGTCACGCTATGACTCGTTCATGGCCGATTTCTCTGCGCGCACCAAGCGGCTCAAGCTGGGCGATCCGGTTGAGGACGGCACCGAGATCGGCCCGATCATCACCGATCAGGCGGCCGACCGTATCGAGGCGTGGGTGAACGAGGCCGAACAGGCCGGTGCGCGTGTGGAGACGACCGCACCGCGCAAGGGCCGCATGCTCGCCCCGTCGATCGTGACCAACGCGACGCGCGATATGAAGGTGATGCGCGAAGAGGTGTTCGGGCCGGTCGTTAACGTACTGCCTTACGACGACTTCGACGACGCGTTGGTGCAGGTCAACGACAGCCCATTCGGGCTTCAAGCGGGGGTCTTTACCCGCGACCTGAACCGTGCCATGCGTGCCGTGCAGGCGCTGGATGTCGGCGGCGTGATGATCAACGACGCCCCGACCTTCCGGGTCGACCACATGCCCTACGGCGGCAACAAGGACAGCGGAGTCGGGCGCGAAGGCCCACGCTTCGCGATTGAGGACATGACGACGCTCAAGATGATCGTCTTCTCTACGGCGTAGCGGACCGCGCTATCGTCGGACGGATGACGCGATCGTCCAGCCTTCAAACGGGTTGCGCGGCCGGTCGACGCGGATGTAGACCCACTCGCCGCCCTCAGCCTCGGCCATCACGTACACCTCTTGCCCGGCGCTGGCCGCACCGACGCGGCTGAACCCCGCACCCGGGAACAGGCGGATATTCGCGTTGGTGTTCATCTCGCCGCGCGGTACCGCGTCGGTCACCGCCGATGCGGTGCGGTACAACGAGCGCACTGTGATGTTGTTCAGGCAGATGGTGGTGCCGGGCGAGGCTTCGATCCCGACGAAGCCGTTGGCATAGGTGCTCTCGAACAGCTCGTATTCGCTGATCTGCAGCCCGTCGAAGAACGTGCGGATCTTCTCGTTGTCGACTTCGGCGCGCAGAACACCCCACTGGCCGGCTCGGATGTTGACCGGGTATTGCCCCATGCCCAACGACTGACCAGTCGCCCGCAAGGTGAACTGCGAGACGTTGTTGGCGCTGGCGTCGATCCGATGCCGGATGCCGGTGCCGTCGGACTGCATGCGCGTGATGATGTCGAATTGCCCGCGCTGATTGGTGCGGTACTGGAATTCGACCGTGACTTCGTAGCTGCGCCATTCCTCGGAACCGAACGTCAGCAGCGCGCTCTCGTCGCCGCCGACACTGCACAGTGTCGATTCCTCGTTGAACGGGCGGATTTCCCAGCCCCGGGTCGAGATAGACTCTAGCTCGGAGTCGAAACCCGACTGCGCCATCACTTGCAGGAACCCCGGGTCGCCGCTGAGCGGATCGGTACTGGCTGTACCCGGCGCCGCAAGCGGGAGCGCGTTCACGTTGCCTTCGATACGGTAGCCGGCGGACTCCCTCAAAACCCAGCCGTCGCGGTCGCGCAGTTGGACTTTGTACCAGAGGCCGTCCGTCGTAACGCCGAGCACGACGAGCCGTGCGTTCGTCACATTGATCGCCGTCGCTGTCTGAGACGGATTGTTGTAGACCAGCAGCGGGCGCGTCCCGATCGCCATGTACACGGCGCTTGTGGCTGTCGGTCCGGAAGTCGGCGTCTGCGTCGCCGCCAACGTCGGTGAGGGCGTGGATGTCGGTGGAACGGTTGTCACTGTCGGCGCAGCCGCGATCAGTGTCGGCAGCGGCTGAACTGCGGCGATCGCTGCGGGATCAGGACGCCACGCCGCGCCGGTGTCGTCGGTGCTGAACGTCAACTGCTTCAGCTCGCCGGTGCCGAGGTCGATCTGCCACAGGTCGAATTGGGTAGATTCGTCCCGAAGAGTCTCGAAGATCGCAACCGAGCCATCCGGGGCGACGACCGGGAAACCTTCTTCAAGGCTCGGCGTGTTCGTCAGCTTCGTGATCGTGCCGTTGTCCAGCCGGTACGTGTACAGGTCGAAGCCTGCGTCGTAACCCTGATACAGGATTGCGCTTCCGTCCGGCAGCCATGCGGGATAGAACGCGCTCGGCGTCAACACCTGCTGATCGCTGCCGTCGAAGTTCATCAGTCCCAAGCTGTTGATGCCAGTCCGGGCGGTCGAGAAGGCGATTTGCCGACCATCGGGCGACCACTTCGGCTCGTAGTCAAAGCCTGGTGAAAACGTCAGCCGCGTGAGGCCGGTTCCGTCGGACCGGACGACGTAGATCTCAGAACCGGTCGGCTCGTCGGTACGGGCCGAGAACGCGATGTACTGGCCGTCGGGCGACCACGCCGGACCAGATGGGATGTTGACGTCAGGCTGGCCGATAATCCGCCGCAATCCGCTGCCGTTCGGCCGAATCGCCCAGATCTCAGCGGCGCCGTTGTAACCCCCGATGAACGCGATTTCTGATCCGTCAGGCGCCCACGTAGGCTCCGTCTCGCCGCCGAACGCGTCGGTAAGCTGGCGAACGATCGTGCCGGACCTGTCGGTGAGGTAGAGGTCCATCGTTCCACCGCGGCGCGAAGCATATACGATCTCCAGCGCGGCCAAGTCGAGTGTGGGCGAGGGCGTAACGGTTGGCGTTTCGGTCGGCGTATCGGTTGGCGTAGACGTAGGCGTGTCGGTAGCGGTCGGACTTGGCGTGATCGTTGCGGTTGCCGTGTCGGTCGGTGTCGCCGTCGCCGTGTCTGTGTGCGTCGGCGACGGGGTCACCGTGTCGGTCGCGGTAGACGTCGCGGTCGCGGTGTCTGTTGCTGTCGCCGTCGCGGTTGGGGTTGCAGTCGACGTTGCGGTCGCGGTCTCGGTCGGCGGTACATCGGTCGTCGTCGCGGTGGGCGAGCTGGTGATAGTCGCGGTCGCCGTCGCCGTTGCGGTGTCGGTCGCAGTCGATGTTGCCGTTGCCGTGACCGTCGGTGTCTCGGTCAGGATCAGGACGAGACCACCTTCGGTCGTAGGCGTTTCATCGAATGACGCTGTCTCGGTTGAGGTTGCGGTTGGCGGCGCCGAAGTGTCGGTCGCGGTTGGCGGCGGGACGGTGTCCGTCGCGGTCGGAGGAACGTCGGTCGGCGTGTTTGTATCGGCCGGACGCTCAGTCACAGCGGTTTCCGGCGTATCGGTCTCGGTCACGACCGTCGGCGGTACGATCACCGCGGATGTCTCGGACGGGGTCGGTTCGACGCCCACGTCAGTAGCTGTCGATACCGGACCCTCTTCGGTGGCCGTCGGGGTTGGCGTCTCGGTCTCGATGATGGTCAATCCACTGCCCGGCGTGTTGCTGACTTCGGCGACCACGATCGGCTGTTCGCCGCCGCGGCTGCCCAGCAGGACGATCAGAATGGCGGCCAGCAGTACGATCACGACCAGGACGAGGTACGTGATCGGGTTCTTGTGTATCGGCGTCGGCTGAGTTAGGCCAACCTGCTGAGAGGGCGGCGGTGTATGGCCAACGCCCACGCTGCCGGCGGCGCTCGGACTTGTACCCGACCGCTGCGAAGACGATCCGCCGGGAGTGATTGGGGTTAGCGGGGCTATTCCGGGCGGACGCAAGCTGCGGGTCGGGATCTTGCTGGTAAAGAATGCGGTGGAATCGCCCTTCGAGCCCTCAATCGCCGCCTCGAACGACAGGGCAAACGCGGCCACCGACGGGAAGCGATCTTCCGGTTCCTTCGAGAGCGCGCGATCCAGTACGATATTGACCGCCGGTGGCAGGTCCGCGCGGAAGGACTGGGCTGGAGTCGGCTGTTCGTGTAGATGCTTGTGCAGAAGCTCATACGGCGTCGCGGCTTCGAACGGCACGCGGCCCGTGATCATCGCGTAGACGAGGACCGCGAGAGCGTACTGATCGGCGGCAGGCGTCAGCTCCTTTCCGGCCCACTGTTCCGGAGGCATATACGCGGGCGTGCCCATCGCCATGCCGGTGCCGGTCAGGCCGGACTGAGCACCCATCAGCTTCGCGATGCCGAAGTCGACAAGGTATCCGTTGCCTTGATTGTCGAACATCACGTTGCTGGTCTTGATGTCGCGGTGGATCACGCCTTGATTGTGCGCGTAGGCGAGCGCGCTGCTCAACTGCGCGACGAGGATCGCAGTTTCGCCAAGCGAGGGGAGGACGGGCTGGTCCTTGTCGTCGCGTTGATTCAGACGTTGGGCGAGCGTGCCGCCCGTCAGCAAGCGCATGACGAGGTAGCTCGTGCCCTGCTGCGTGCCGTAATCGAAGATGCTGACGATGTGCGGGTGTTCAAGCGCCGCGGCCGTTTGCGCCTCGCGGTTGAACCGCTCGACGTAGCCGGGTTCGTTGGCGAGCGTCGAAGGCAGCACCTTAACGGCGACTTCGCGCTTCAGACTGGTCTGGAAACCGCGATACACTGCGCCCATGCCGCCCACACCGAGCAGCTCGCGCAGTTCGTATTGGCCTAGCATGTGCCCAACAAGGTTCTCGTGGGCCATTTCTCCCCCAGACTTTACCGCGGACCGGACATTAGTTTAGCGCAATCGGAGTGCCCGGCAAGCGATCATCTCCGCTAGGGCACCACCGGCAGAAGTACCGGCCTGCTCATCGTGATTCGTTCGACGACCCAGCCGAGTGTGCCGTCGCTCAACTCGATCTGCCACCACGTGAATGCGTCGGCCACTTCCGGCCCGCCGACTACCTGCACCTGCGTCCCGGATTCGAGCGTCGCAAGGACATCGCCGGACACGCGTGCGATCGTCCGCACCGCGACCGGACGGTCGATGTTCGGGCCGACGACGGCCGGGCATCCGACCGTGACGGCCGCACCGCAGTCGCTTTGACGCGGCTCGCCGAGGTTCAGCAGCAGCTCGAAGCGCCCGGTCGTATTGCCCGCCTCGGCCCGGTAACGCGTCGTGACGATCCGGTATGTCCCGTCTTCAGGGAGCCAGATGCCTGCAAGTTGGCTGCGCGTCGCGTCTGACAGAGAGATGTCGTCGTTCTCGGCGATCTTGTCGCCGTTTGGCGCGTACAACTCGAGAAACGGGTCGAGGTTGCCGTCAAGCGCGCTCATCGTAATCGTCACGATCATCCCCTGACGCCCCTCAAACGAGTAGGCGCGCGAGGGGAACGTCGAGTCGATGGTGTTGAACTGCGCCACGTCGACCTGTAGTTCACCTTCGTTCAGGATTGAGACGTCGTACGGCGCTGCGTCGCCGGCCGTAAGGATTAACACGTAGTTGCCGGCCGTATTTCCGGACTCGCCGCGGAACCGTTCAAGCTCCACGCGGTAAGTTCCTGCGTCTTGAATCTGGAGGCGTTCGATCACGCTGTTGCTTGTCGATACGCTGGCATCGTCGTTTTCCGCGACGAGGACGCCCGACGGGTTGATCACCCGTAGATACGTATCGAGATTGCCGCTGGTGGCATACGCCGCGAGGCTGATCTCGTCGCCGCTCTGCGCCTCGAATGCGTAGACCGTGCCGGGTATCTCGTCGCCGAGTGTTCCGCTGGCTGGCTCGTCAAGCGCGAGGATCGCAGTGGGCTGAGCACTCTCATCCACGAGTGATAGCGTGAAGTCGCCTATTGTGTTGCCCCGTGCCCCGAACAATCGCGCGACGATAACCGTGTATTGGCCGTCCACGGGCAGTTCGAAACTGAAGATGCCGGCGTTGCGGGTGGTCTGGGCGAGATCGTCGTTCTCGATCAGCACCGTTCCGTCCGGGCCGACTAGCGTAAGCACGAGGTCGAGGTTGGCCTCGCCATCGGTCTTCTCCGCGACGATGCTGACGACTTGGCCGGCTACACCATCGAACGGGAAGCGGTACTCCGGCGCACTGTCCGTGATCGAGTCAGTGAGCGATGAACCAAACGTGAGGCCGGTGCGAACGATTGGCTCGGGCGTAGGCGTCGGAAGCGGCGTATTCGTCGCCGTTGGGGTCTCCGTAGCCGTCGCGGTCGGCGTGATGGACGGCGTATGAGTCTCGGTGGGTTCAGGAGACGGCGTGATGGTGCTGGTTGCCGTCGGCGTGTCGGTAGGGGCGTCGGTCGGCGTTAACGACGGCGTGAACGTCTCTGTGGGCGTAGCCGTGTCGGTCGAAGTCGCAGTGGCGGTTTCCGTCGGCGTATCGGTTGGCGTCGCCGTCGGCGTATCGGTTGCGGTTTCAGTAGGCGTTGGGGTGTTCGTCGGGGTTGCCGTGAACTGCGACGCGATGAGCGTCTGCTGGTCTGCCGTTCCTGTCAGGGCCGCGGCAACCGGGTCCTGCCCGCCACCGCCCAGCGCCATAACCGCCACGATCACAAGCGCGGCAATAGCGACGAGAATCCCGGCAATCACCGGAATCGGCAAACCAAAGCTGCGTCTGGGCTGTTGAGGCTGAGCAACGTACCCGCCGGTATAAGCCATGCCCGGAGGGGTGCCTCCTTGACCATACGGCGTTGGCGTTGCGCCAGTCGGGTAATAGGGCGGCTGAGTTGGAGGCTGGCCGCCATAACCGCCCTGCGCCGTCGGCTGCTGACCGTACCCGCCGGGCGCGGTCGGCGGCTGACCGTAGGGGCCGCTTGGAGGCGGCGCATACTCGCCCGATGGCGGCGTGCCGGAGGTCGGCCCGGTCATAGGCTGAGGCGCAAATTCCTCGCCGTAGGGTGTTGGTGTCATGCCGGACGGGCGTGGCTTATCCGAGCGGAGCTTGTAGGAGAAGAAGTTGGTCATCTCCCCTTGCATGCCCTCGATCGCGCCTTCAAAAGCCTGCGCCAACTGAGTGACATTCGGGAAGCGCTGGGTCGGCTCTTTCGCAAGTGCGCGGCTCAGCACGATCATCACGGCAGTCGGGATATCGCCACGGAGCGTCGTCAGCGGGGTCGGCTCTTCATGGAAGTGCTTATACATGAGCTGCGCGGCGCTGTCGGCTTCGAACGGCAGACGGCCGGCGATGGTCTGATAGATTGTGACGGCCAGCGCGTACTGATCCGCCGCCGGCGTAAGTTCACGCCCGGCCCACTGCTCAGGCGGCATATAGGACGGGCTGCCCATCGCGACGCCGGTGCCGGTTAGTGCGGTGGTGGCGCCCATGAGCTTGGCGATGCCGAAGTCGGTGACGTAGGCCCGGCCCTGATTGTCGAACATGATGTTGGCCGGCTTGATGTCGCGGTGCAGTACGCCTTCGTTGTGGGCATAGTCGAGCGCGCTGGCGATCTGGTTCAGCATGTCGGAGATTTCCCCGAGCGATGCGCGCGACTGCATCAGCTCCTCGCGCTGCGACAAGCGTGCCGAAAGCGAACCGCCGCGCAGGAGTGCCATCACCAGATAGCTGACGTCGCCCTGCGTGCCGTAGTCATAGATGCGCACGATGTGCGGATGTTCAAGCGCTGCCGCTGTACGGGCTTCGCGGATGAACCGCTCGACGTACCCCGGTTCGCTTGCCAGAGCACGCGGCAGCACCTTGACCGCAACCTGCCGATCAAGCCCCGTCTGATAGGCGCGGTACACCGATCCCATACCGCCGACGCCGAGCAGTTCGCGCAATTCATACTGACCGAACGTTCGCCCGCTCAGGTTCTCAAAGCCCATACGTGTCCTCTAGCTGGATGCGTCGTGTACGATCCTGTCCTGATCGCCCTCAATGTTACCGTAGAACGGCCACTTTACACCGTCCACCGCAGGAAATTAAAGACAGATTAGCACAGCTTTTCTGCGCGTGCACGGAGTCTCGGCCGTTTGACACGATTCCTTTCTCAGTATAAGTTGACTTTGACGCGCCGCGCTGGCAGACCACGAGCGCCAGCCGACCGAGTAGGGGAGGTTGGGCATGGAGAAGGTTCAGTTTCGATACGAGGACATCGAGCGAATCGCGCATCAGTTTGCCGATATGCATCAGCGCGTGGTCGAGTGCGCCGTCAAGTTAGGACAGCAATTTCAGGTGCTGGAGAACGGTGGATGGATCGGTCGCGGCTTTGACCAATTCGAAGCCGAGGTGAAGGATGAGATCGCACCTGCTCTGCGCAGGCTCTCCGATGTACTAAACGAGGTTTCCAACGCCGTGCGGCAGGCAGGCGAGCGCATGCAGCAGGCTGAGGAAGAGGCGCGGGGCGAGTTCCTCGCTCAGGATGACGCGTCGGGCGGGTCTGCTGCGCCGCTGGGTGGAGGATTTGGACAAGTTGCGGGCGCTCCGCGATTTGGCGGCATAGGGGGCTTCCCGGACGTAGCGCGACCCATGCCGTCAGCGCCACCGCCGATAGACACCGGACAGCAGTTCCCGTCCGTATTGCGCCGGCCATTCTCAAACCAGACCGGTCACGACCCATTCTCATTCCCGGTGCTGCCGGCCACTTGAATCCACAGATCGGCGCGTGGACAAAGCGCAAGTCGGCGAGACTCGGCCACTGGCGCGACGGCACATCGGCCTGTATTGGCGCTGCCAATGACCTGTCCGTCACGTGTTGAACGAGGCATCCCGACGAAGAACAGCGGCGGCGACATGCAGCTTTCATACGCACGCGCAGTTAACTATTTGACACGATTCTGATCTCAGATTATGTTGTTCTTGCGACCGAGCAGGCTCCTCCGAGCCTGCTTTCTTACAGGAGAATCGAGGATGGACAAGGTACAGTACCGGTACGAAGACCTCGAGCGAATTTCCCACCAGTTCGGCGAGATGCATAGTCAAATCAACGACGGTGTGTTCAAGTTCATTCGTCAGTACGAGGTTTTGGAAGGCGGCGGTTGGGTCGGTCGTGGCTTTGATAAGTTCTCCGATGAAGTGCGCAGCGAACTGATGCCGGCCATGCGCAAACTAAGCGATGTGCTGGAGCAACTTGCAGGGATTACGCGGCAGGCAGGCGAGCGCATGCAGCAGGCCGAAGAAGAGGCGCGTGGTCGGTTCAACTTCTAACCAGAACGCTGACGCGACCGCCGGCGCGTCCGATGCGACATTGTGCGTAGGGTAAGCACCGGTCTGAGGGAAGAGTGGTCTGAAATGTCAGGAAGTCTACACAAATTCGCGGCGATTTCTTAGAAACGAATCAGGGGCTTTTGCGGACAAGTGTTGAGAAGTCAGGTACTTCTTTCACACTAGAATCCCTGCCGTTTTGACCGGTGAATCGCTGGGGTTCTTGCGCTCCCTCAATTGAGGGAATGCACCATCCGACTCGGCGTAGCCTATTTACGGGAAGCCCGCGACCATCCTATTGTTGATGAAAAATAAGTGCAGGATTAAACGTTGAGGTCCTATGGTACGTTGGTCCTCGGCTACTTGACAGGTTTTGTTTCTCAGCATACGCTAATTTTCGAACCATCCCCACACCGACATGCAGCAATCGCGCTGCAGGGATCAAAAGGAGAGGAACGATGGATAAGGTTCAGATGAAGTATGAGGAGCTGGAGCAGATCGCTACTCGCCTTGCCGAGTGGTCGAGCCGCACCCAGGCCGCAGCAAACAAGTTCCGCCAGCAGTTCCAGGTTCTGCAGGGCGGCGGCTGGATCGGTCGTGGTTTCGACAAGTTCGCGGATGAGTCCGAGAGCTTGCTGCTTCCCGCCGTCCAGAAACTGGAAGACGTGCTCGAGCAGGTGTCGAACATCATTCGCCAGTCCGTCGAGCGCATGCAGCAGGCCGAAGAAGAAGCGCGCGGTCGCTTCAACTTCTAAGCATCTAACCGGACCTAGAGAGGAGAAACCACGATGACCGACAAGATCCAGATGGATTATGAGGCCGTACAGCAGATGGCGGAAATCGCCAAGCAAACGGCCGACGAGCTTGAAGAAATGGTGGGATCGCTCAAGGCGATCAGCGATCAGCTGGACGGTGGTGTGATGCTCGGCCGCGCAGGCCGCACGCTTTCGGACGGTATCGGCGAGCGCCTCGCCCCGGCAGTTTCGCGCTTGGCGCAGAAGTTCAACGAAGTCTCGCTTGATCTGGTTGGCGCGCTGACTGACCTGCGCGACTCCGACCAGTCCGCCGGCGGCTTCTTCGGTTAACTAACACGGGACAGAGGAGGACTAAACCATGATCGTTGGATTGCTGCTCAGCTTCGTTCGCAGCCAGGTCGATAACCTGCTGCAAAACGCCACCAAGGAAGTCGACCGCTTGCAGGACGAGGTCCTCAGTGGTCTCCGCAACGCATTGAACCCGCTCCGCAATGGGGCGTGGACCGGCCAGGGTGCCGAGAAGTTCTACGATGAGATGGAGAACGTGGTGTTCCCGGAGATCATGTCGATCATGACCGGTGGCATCAGCTTCGTAGGCGCGTTCCAGAACGCGGCCAACATCATCGAGCAGGCCGATGAAGCCATCAGTGGCATGATCGGCGGCGTCGTCGACGCGTTCGACATCTTCTAAATCAACCGGACGAGAACAGACAAAGGACTAGGAGGCCCCCATGGCTAGCCCAGATGTGAGCATGAACATCCCCGATGTCGAGAGCATGGCCAAGACGTTCGACACGATGGCCGACGTCGCCAAGGCGATCTCGAAGGCGCTGAAGATCATCATCACCACTCTCAAGGCGATGGCGTTCATCAGCATGGGCGCAACGACCGCGCTCGAGCAGTTCCTGTCGCGCATTCAGCCGCGCATCGAGAAGATCGGCGAGAAGTTCGAAGAACTCAGCGGCGATCTGGAAGGTGCGATCCGCAGCTACCGCGACGGTGACAACACCGGGTCGCAGCGCTTCGCCTAAGCGACCGCGCGAACATGAAAAGACCGGCTTCGACAGCCGGTCTTTTTTTGTGCACATCACTGCCCGCGTATCGATCCGCAGGTCAGCTGATCGACAGCTTAGCCGGTCAGAGCGGCGAAAAGCTGAGCGAGCACGATCAGAAGCGCACCGACAATTGCCGCCGTGATCAGCATCCGCCGCGTGATCCGTCGCTTCTTCCGCTCGGCCGGCGCATCGCCATACAAGCGCCGGACCTCGTGCGCGAAGGTCGGGACGTCCTGCTGGCGCATCTCCGGGCGCGCGGCGAGCGCGTTCCCGACAAACACGGACGTCTCCCGATAGTTCTTGCCTTCAGGCGGGATGGGGAGGTCGCTGCGACGCAGCGCGGCGACCATACCCTCGACCACCTCGCGCCGGACCATGTCCAGCCCTCGCGACCGTGCCGGATAAGCCGGACGCCCGGCCAGCATCTCGTAGAAAAGCGCGCCCAGCCCGTACACGTCAGTACTGCGTGTTGGAGGCTGCCCGCGAACAAGCTCCGGCGCCGTGTAGGAGATGCCGGAGATCAACTCTGCCGCACTGACACTGGTGACCGGATATCCGAAGTCCATCAGAATCGGGCGGGGGATATCGTCTCGATCGTTGCGGACGTAGACCGCTGAAGGACTAATGTTGAGATGCAGCGCGTCGTTCTCATGCATGAATGCCACCGCATCTGCGACTTGCATCATGATCCATGCCGCGTGCTGATACCATGGCTGGGGTTGGCTGTGCAGCACGTCGCTGAGGAAACGGCCGTGCACGTACTCGAACACCATGTAGTATTTGGTCTCGTTCTGGAAACCGACCTTGCCGTATGGCCGGTCGGCTACAGACGCCGTGCGGTACGGCGCCACTAGCACCGGCAGGGCATAGTGCTGCCGTTTGCCTGCGAGCCGCTGCAGTGTCTTGGCTTCGTGGCGGAGTTTGTCCTGTGCGACCGGCGTGCTGTGGGCGACTTTCGCCAACAACCGGTCATCACCGCGCTTGGCTTCATAGATTGCGGCGGTTCGGGTGACAGTCAGACGGCGCAGAATCTCCATGTCGCCGAGGGTATCGCCGGTGTCCAGCACAAGCGGCTTTTCTTCGGCCAAACAGTTCTGTTCTGTGCACCACAGGTTGCCGTCTGGGGAAATGCGCTCGCAGAACGTGCAGACGTACTTCATGGGACCTCCCTGTGACGCTTTGACAAGGATTCGGATTGGCGACACAATAGACTAATCTAAGGTACTCATCAGCCGCATGCGTGTCAAGCAAGCGTAGAGTTCCGTTGAGCTGAGGGAGACATCAATGGCGACGCAATCCCAGCCTGTGCTGATTAACCGGCCACCGCGCATTCAGCCCGACCTACCACAGGCCGAGCTAGAGGTTCCGCCGCCGCCGGAGTTAGAACTTGGCGGCATCACGCTCATTCAGTCGTTCCTGCCGCTGATCACCATTATCGGCTATGTCATCGTTTCCGCAACCGGAAGCGGGCGCAACCTCGCGCTGATTATCCCGATGGGTTTGTCCGTCGTGGCGTCGTCGATGCTGGCCTTCTGGACGTACATTCGCGAGACCCGCGAACTTCAGCGCCAGCGCGAAAGCTACGAGGCGCGCTTGGCGGCGCTTCGCCGGGAGATGGAAGGCTACCACGATCAGCAGCGCACGTTCTACTACTACAACTATCCCAATATGGAGCGCGTGCTCGCGATTGCCGAGAATCAGGAACGCGGGACCAAGGACAACCGTTCCGGAACCCGTCTCTGGGAACGCCGCACGACCGATCCCGACTTCGGCGCGGTGCGGCTTGGCATCGGCACACAGCCCTCGACAGTCAAGTACATGTTCCAAGCTGAGGCCAATAACGAAGATCCGCTGATGTATGCGGCGATGAAGCTGGCCGAGGACTCCCTGAACGTCAGCGACATTCCCGTTGCCATCCCACTGCGCCCGTACCGCACCGATCCGAACGCGACCGACGGCATCATGGGCCGGCACTCGATCGGCATCACCGGCTCGAACCCGCAAGAGGTCTACGACTTCGTCCGGGCGCTGTTGGTCAACTTTACAGCCTTCCACGCGCCGACCGACACGCGCCTATTTGTCTTTGGCGACCCGAGCGACGAGACCAACTGGAACTGGGCACGTTATCTGCCTCACAGCAACTCCGGTAACAAGACCGAACCGGGTGATCAGTTGTGCTTCAGCCCACGCCAGTCGGCGGTCGAGACGTTCTGGGACATGATGATCAAGAGCGACCTCGAACGCCGCTTGGTGCGCCTTGCAGACGACTCCAGCACGGATGTGACGCTGCCGTTCCTGCTCGTCGTCGTCGACCAGCTTTCGATCGAGAGCAATCCGAACAGCATCGCAAAGGGTGCGGATACACAGGAAGCTGCATCGCTGATCTTCCGCCGCGGCCAAGACCTCGGCGCGACGATCATCTTCCTAGTGCCGGATGCGAAGTACATTCCCAGCCAGTGCGAGACAGTCATCGAGGTCGACTCAGAAGCCAATCTTCGCGGCGAGGTGTCCGCTTACGGTCAAAAGCTTGGCACGCTGTTCCGCTACACGGAAGTCGGAGTAAATACGCGCCGTGTGATCGGCGTAGCTGATACGTTGAAAGCCGAGACGGCGATGAGCACGTTCTCGCTCAAGCTCAGCAACTTGTCGGTGCGTTCG
Organism: Candidatus Flexicrinis affinis; assembly: GCA_016716525.1. Lineage (NCBI taxonomy): Bacteria > Bacillati > Chloroflexota > Anaerolineae > Aggregatilineales > Candidatus Flexifilaceae > Candidatus Flexicrinis > Candidatus Flexicrinis affinis. Next base: position 1,890,883 of record JADJWE010000001.1, on the reverse strand, counting down.
ACGTTCGGTACCGCCGGTTTGCCCAACGACGTTCGACTGCTCAATCTGCACGAACACATCATGCCGGAACGGCTCGACGCTTCTGCGGACGGCATCTGGGATAAATGGCGCAAGAGCCGCGAAGCGACCGCTGCCGAATGGCTGCGTGTTCCGATCGGCTTCCTGCCGGGGCCGAAGAAGCGCGATCTATTGTTCAGCGCCAACGGTGACGGCGTGCACGGCATGATCGCCGGTACGACCGGCTCCGGTAAGTCGGAGCTTCTGATCACGCTGATCCTCGGCATGGCGATGAAGTACGACCCGAGCGTGATCAACTTCGTGCTGGTCGACTATAAGGGTGGTACGGCGTTCAAGATGTTCGAGCGCCTTCCGCACGTGGTGAACCTCGTCACCAGCTTGCAGGGCAACGCAGGCGCCCGCACGTTTATCGCGCTGCAGTCCGAGATGAAACGCCGCGCGAAGATGTTGGCCGATCAGGGCGTGCCGCACATCGTGGACTACCGCGAGAAGGGCTATCATCGCACCGATCTGCCGATGGCGCCCGAGACAAAGGTCAAGCACAAGCCGTTCCCGTTCCTGTTCGTCATCATCGACGAATTTGCGGAAATGGTGAAAGAGATGCCGCAGTTTAAGGCGGATCTCGACTCGGTCACACGCCTGGGCCGCGCTTACGGCGTTACGCTCATCCTCGCCACGCAGCGCCCGACTGGCGCGGTCACCGACCAGATGCGCGCCAATATCAAGTTCAAGATTTGTCTCCGCGTGGAAACCGCCGAGGACAGCCGCGAACTGCTGCGCGCCTCGGATGCGGCCTTCCTTCCGACCGGCGTGCCCGGCCGTGCGTACTTGATGGTCGGCAACGACAGCCCGCAGCTCATGCAGGTCGCGTATGCCAGCTACAACTATATTCCGCCGACCGCTGAGTCGATCGAAGAAGAGAAACCGCCGGTTATCAAGTGGTTCGACCGGCCCAAGAAGAAGAAGGAGAAGTCGGCGAGTGCCGCGAGCCTGCGCACGGTTGCCGACCGCGTCGTCGAGATTTGTGCCGCGTTGGCGATCGAGAAACCGGACGTGGTCGAGCAGGAGAAGCCGTGGCCCGACCCGCTCCCCGTACAGCTTCCGCTGAACGCCGAGTACATTACGTCCGCCATGCAGCGCATGCCGAAGGCATCGGACATCTTCGCGGATGAAGAGGAAGAGCCGGAAATCGAGGCGGCCGATGAAGTCGTGGACGACAACCCCATGTTCCCGCTTAGCCGCAACTTGAAGCCGTGGATCGACGAGATCATGCGGCAGGCCAGCGGGCGTTCGAACGGCGTGACCGAGACGACGACCATGATGGCCGACGGCTCGGAGCGCTGGCCGCACGTGGATTGGTCAAGTGAAGAGGCGCTCTCGGGGCGCATTGGCATGATTGACGATCCGTACCACGCGCGCCAACTGCCGCTCGACCTCGATTTGAAGGCGGGCAGCGTGCTGGTCTACGGGGCGTCTGGCAAGGGCAAAACAGGATTCTTGCGCACACTGATCACCAGCCTTGCCGTTCGTCATTCACCCGACGCGCTGTGGGTCTACGCGTTCGATTTCGGCGGCGGCGGCTTGACCCCGATCGAGAATCTGCCGCATGTCGGCGCGGTGATCGACAGCGAAGAAAACGAGCGTGTGACACGTCTGCTCAACCGCCTGAAGCAGTGGGTGCGCGAGCGCGCCGAGCTGTTCGGCGGCGACAGCCTGTCTGTCTACAATCGTACGCATCCCAATGCCCAGAAACCGGCAGTGCTGGTCGTGCTCGACAACTACGCCGAGTTCCGGCAGCGTTACGAGGATGCCGGCGTCGAGCTGGCGTCGCTCCTGCGCGAAGGCGCGAGCAAGGGAATCTTCTTCGCGGTCACGGCGGATCAGCTTTCCACCGTGCCGGGCCGAATTGCCGGTTTGTTCAACCAACGCCTGTCGCTCAAGCTGTCCGATCCGAGCGAATACAGCGGTATTGTCGGGCGGGTGCCGGCGGACCTCGACGACATCCCCGGTCGCGGGTACATCCCGTTCGAGAGAGCTGTGCTCGAGTGTCACATCGCCAAGCCGCTGAGTATCGACTTGCAGACCGCCGAGGGCGAACAGGCCGACGAGAGCGTCCAACTTGCGGCGCTGGCGGAAGTCATGAATCATGCGTGGACGGGTGGCCGTCCGCAGCCGGTCGAGACGCTCGAGCCGATCGTCGCGTTGCGTGACATGGCGCCGCTGGCGTCCGAGCGCCGCATCGAGATCATGCTGGGTAAGGCGCTCCATGACCTGCAGCCGATCGCGCTCAACCTCAAGGAGCAGGGCCCGCATCTTGTTGTTGCGGGTTCGCCGCTGACCGGGCGCACCACGACTCTGCGCTCGATGGTTCTCAGCCTTGCCGACCGGTATTCGCCGGATCGACTGGGCATCATCCTGATCGACGCCCAAAAGCGTATGTTCGAGTTCGCTGAAGGCAAGTCGCTGGCGAACCTGCCGCATGTGCGCGCCGCGATCAGCGAGCAGAACCGCGAGATGATCGACCCGATGATCGAGTCGCTGCGCTCGCTGTACACGTCGGAGGGCTCCGGCAGCCGGCCAGAGCTGTTCATCTTCATCGACAACTACGACGACTTCAGCGACCTGTTCGACCGCAAGGCCAAGCCGCTGACCGATCTGGCGAACCTTGCTCGTCGGTATGGTTCCGACGGCCTGCACTTTGTGATCGGTATGGGCGCATCGCCGACCGAGGACTTGCTGAAAGTCATCACCCGTTCAAAGGTGGGCTTGGCGCTCGATCCGGAGGCGGCAGGTAAAGCGCCGTTCAACCTGACGGCAGCGGGCAAGCTGGCACGCAACACGTATCCCGTCGGTCGTGGCTTCCTGATCGGCTCGGGCCGCTTCACCGTCGTACAGATCAGCACGCCGTACCCCATCGAGAATGCGGACGAAATTCAGGACTCCACCGAGCTTCAGGCCAAGATCAACGTCCAGCTCGGCCAGTATATCGACGACGTTGTAGCCAAGTGGGCAGACGCGCCGCGCTGGAACTTCGAGATCAAGGTCCCCGAACCCGGTGAATCGAACGGCACCACGCCGGAGCGCAAGGCAGGCGGCGGGGCGTCCGCGCCGGCCGCGTCGTCCGGGCCAGCGATGCCGGCCGAGTACGCGAAGAAACTGCGCGAGGCGTTGAAGGAAATCGCGCCGATCGCAGGGATTGACGTGGCCGAGGTCGAGCGCCTCGAGGGCGCCGATCTGCTGCGCGCGACGTCAGCGTTCGAGGATATGATCGACCTCGCCGCGCTTGCCGCTGAGGCCAAGGTCAAGCCGGAAGCCTTGCTGCCGGTGTTCATGGGTTATGGCGTAAGTGAAGAAGACGCCCGCAAGGCGCTGGGCCTGAGCGCGGAGAAGGCATAGCATGAACGACTACATCACCATGATGATTTCGTCGGATCAGTTCGACGACAAGCCCAATCACAACGTCGAGGTGCTGGCTGACGTGCCGATCAAGACGATCATCTACGAAATCCAGAAGGAGTTCCAGCTCAAGGGCGCGTTCGCTTTGTGGACGCGCCATGGCAAACAGGAACTCGACGCCAATCGGACTCTGCGCGAGCTGAATATCTCGAAGGGTGCCGAGTTGGAGTTCGGCCGGCGTGCGATGCGTATTCCGCACGGCGCCGAAGAGATTACGGGCACGCGGCGCGGCGTACTGAAGGTGGAGGGGACGTCCCGTTCGTTCATGCTGGCGTGGCAGCCCGCGCTGATTGGCCGCAGCACCGACGCGGCTAGCGCAGCCCTGTTGGCGATCGACCTGCGCGACCTCGATACGAACAAGACCGTATCGCGCCAGCATGCCCGCATCAACGAGGCCGAGGGCGAGTACCTCATTCAGCGCGTTGCAGAAAACAATCAGCTCATCGTAGACAACAAGCCGCTTGGATATCTTGCTCCGGTACCGCTCAAGCCCGGCAGTGTCGTCAAGCTCGGCAATGTGTCGCTGGTGTTCCAGATCGAAGAAATCGCGGACGAACTGCTGGTCTAGCGTAAGGTCAGGTCACCCCGAAGGCGACGGCTCAGCGGTTGGCTCAGCCGTCGCTTCGCTTTCTGGCGTACCCGGCGTTTCGCTGCCGTCAGGCGTTGCGGCCAGCGGCGGCGGTGTAATCGTCGGCACGTCGCCCGGATCGCCGAGGAACCGAATCGCATCAGACTCGAGCAATCCCGCGGAGATCCAGCCTTCGCCCCGGCGCGACCGGATCTTGTACCAGTTCTTGTCGGGTGAAACGCCGGTTACGATCACCAGTTCCCCCTTCGGGACCGGCGACCGCAGCGGCGCATCAGGGTCTGCCGTGCTGTAAACGCGGATTCCAGCATCGATCAGCACTTCGAACTGCGGCTGAACGTCTTCGATCAACCACCAGAAGCGCCGTCCTTCCAGCACGTTGGGTGCCAGATAGACGAGCACGTATCGGCTGCCGGCATCCAGCGGATTCGCCTGCGTGATGTCGTCATAGCGCTTCTGAATCGCGCCCTCGTAGATTTCGACAGGCGGAGCATTCGGCACGTCGTAGCTAACGACCGTTACCAGATCCAATGCGCTTTCGGGCGTGCCTTGCAGAACCCAGTACTCCACGCTGAAGGTCGACGTCGGAGTTGGCGGAAGGGTAGGGCTAGGCGGCGGCGTTTCGGTCGGCGTCGACGATGGCTCAGGCGTGTCGGTTGAAGTGGGCGGTGCGGTCGGAGACGCGGTTGGTGTGGCGCTGGCGGTAGCGGTTGCACTTGCCGTTGGCGTTGATGTCGCGGTTGGCGACACCGTTGCAGACGGAGTACGCGTTGCCGATGCAGTGCGCGTCGGCGATGCGGTGGGGGTGTCGGTCCCTGTCGCCGTTGCGGTCGCGGAAGGTGTCGCGGTTGCGGTGGCGGACGGGCGTCGAGTCGGACGGTCGGTGGGTTCGAGGGTCTCAGTCGCCGTTGCGGTATCGGTCGGAGACGCGGTTCGGGTCGCGGTCCGCGTCGGAATGTCCGTCCGGGTCGCGGTCGCGGATGGCGGCGGCGTATCGGAGGGCAGCACTTCGATTCCACTCGCGGCGTGTGTCTCTGTCTGCGCCGCGGCGACATCGGTGGTTTGCACGGCAGTCGTCGGTAGCGGCAGCGCACCGGTCGGCGAGCCATCGCCGCCCCGTCCGCCCAGTACGATGAGCGCCCCGACAGCGACGAGTATCACCGCCAGCAGCCCAAGAAGCGGCCACAGCCAACGCCGCTGCGCCTTGACCGTTCTGGTCGAGCCGATGATCACCGTGACGTTGTCGGGCGCACCGCCGCGCAAAGTCAGGTCGATGAGTGTCTTGATCGCGCGGTCCGGCGGCTGTTTCGTGACCGTTTCCTGAATCACCTTCTCGCTGACGACATCCCACAGGCCGTCGCTGCAGAGGACGAACACATCGCCGGGTTCGATAGCCATCTGCTTGTAGACGGTATCGAGCTCGAACGGATGCCCGATGAAGGCGGTGATGTTCATGTTGCGCGACGCCGACGCTTGCTCCGGCGTGATCTCGCCGCGTTCGAGCATCGCCGCGTTGACGCTTTGATCCTTGCTGACAAGGGTCATTGTCTCGCCGCGCAGCAGATAAACGCGCGAGTCGCCGAGGTTGAAGATCAGCGCGGTGCCGTCTGCCCGGATAACGACGCCGGCAGCGGTCGTACCGATGTACACCATGCCCAGCGAGGTCGCCGCTTTGCGAACCTCTGCATGAGCGGCTTCAAGCGCCATCTGGACACGCGCCTGCGTGTCCAGCTCGCCGTTGTCCTCGTCGTAATACGTCTTGAAGAAGAACTCGACGGCCGTGCGGCTGGCAAGATCGCCTTTGCCGACCCCACCCATGCCGTCGCAGACCAGCATTACCGCGCCAAAGCGCGACTCCGGCGTGCCCGGCTCGGGCAGCAGCCAGCGCATGCTGTCCTCGTTGCGCTGCCGTTTTCGACCGACATCGGTTCCGCCGGTGATCGTGAACGAGATCGCTTTGGGCTCCAAGACGCTTAGCCTCTCCGGGTGAAGGCGATCACGGTCGTACCGCCCAGCTTGATAACGTCTCCTTCGCTCAACGGGACACGCCCAGTGATGCGTGCGCCGTCATTGACAGTCGTGCCAAGCTGGCTGCCCGAATCGACCACGTACCACGCATTGCGGTCGAAGATCAGCTCGCAGTGCGCGCGCGACAGGTTCTTGTCGCCATCGATATTCAGGTCGTTCTGGCGCGGTCCTGACCGGCCGATGTAGTACGGGGACTTGCTCAATGGGAACGTCTTTCCGACGAGCGATTCGTCGCGCGACTCGCGAACGATGATGTACCCGTTGACGACTGGCGCTGCGCCGGTCGCTTCGCCGACATCGATGGCGGCATTGGTCGAGAACGAATCTGCGCCCGGCCGGATCGTCGGCTCGTCCAAGAAGTTGGGCTTCGTGTCCGAACCAATCTGTTTGGACGGACCCGCCGGCGGGGTCGTCTTGGGCTGATCTCCCGACGGCTTCGGCGCCTGCGGCATCTGCGGGATGATGAACGCGCCCGTCTGCGACGGCAGCGACGCGGCTGTGTTTTGCCGCTTGGTGCGTTCACGGCGTCCGCTCAGCAGCAGCCAAACCAACACGCCCACTAGGATCAGCACAATCAAGCCGACCACAACCCCAAGGACCGGATTCTCGCGAATGCGGTCGACAATACCCGGCGGCGTCGGCGTCGCGGTCGGATCGGGCTTCGTCCACCGGAACGAGATGCTTGTCTCTGCCAATTCGTTGTCGTCGTCATCGAACGCTGCAAGCGTCAGCGTGTATTCGCCGGAAGGGACCTCGGACATATTGATCGTCCGGAACGTCTCCTCACTCGGAATGAAGCTCTGTTCCGTAATGATGTTGCTGCCTGAGCGCTGGACGAGGACCAGCGTGTAGCGGTCAACGGCATCGGGGTTGCTGCCGACATACTCGACGCGCAGCGTCTGCGTTTCGATGTCTTCGACTGGCGGGTTCAGCGTCAGGTCGACCACCACTGGCGTCACGGTCGGCGTCGGTGTAATGGTCGGCGTCAGCGTATGTGTCGGCGTTTGAGTCGGCGTCGGCGTCGACGTTCGCGGGTCAGTGAACTGTCGCACCTGCCGGTCGATCACGCGGCCCTCGAGGTTGATCGCCTTGATACTGAACGAGTACTGCTGTTGGCCGATCAACTTGCTGCCCGGCGTGTACGTTACGGTCTCTGCGACCGGCACCGAAATCGTATCGACCAACAGGTTGTTCGAGTCGAGGATGTCAATCTCGACGGTGTCGATCAACTCGGCGTTCTCGTAAGCAATACGCAAGACGAACTGCTGTGCGTTTGCATCGAACGTGACTGCGTCGATAGCCGCGCGAACAATGACCTCGGTCGGCGTCGGTGTGATCGACGGTGTCTCCGTAAACGTCGGCGTCGGGCTCAAGATCGGGACGTACGTAAACTCCTGCGTGCTTTCATTGAGGATCGCGCCGCCGCCGTCCAATGCCTGAACACGAATGGAGTATCGCGCACCCGGTTCCAGCCCGTTGGCACGGCCGACGAAGAACACCTGATCGCTCAGCGACGGCGGTTCGATGACCCGCACGAGCGTGTTGTTCTCATCGAAGATGGAAACACGGATCCGCGAGATCTCTGCGATTTCACGGTATAGCAGATTTACGATGACCTCGTCGGTGTCGCGGTCGTACTGGATACCGTCGATGTTGGCGCTGCGTGGGCGCGGGGTCGGCGTTATCGTCGGTGACGGGGTGAACGTCGCGGTGCGCGTAAACGTCGCGGTCGGGCGTGGCACGCGCACGGTGCGCTCGTCATCGGCGGCAGTGGTTCCGTCGCGCCGGATAGCGCGTACGGTGATTTCGACGTTGCCGTCCGGAGCGCCGGCGGCGCTAAACGAGATTGGCCCGCTGATGGGCGAATTCTGCACGAAGCTGGCGACCGTGTTTCCGTCCCGGTCGACGGCTTCGACGCGGTACTCCTCGATCTGGTCTTCGCCTGCGGCGCTCAACACGAACGTGATTGTGTCCGTTGCGGGGTCGAACGTCGCGCTGTCAATGTTGACTTCTGGGTCGATCTCCGGCGTTGGAGTAGCCGGGATACATTCGAAGTTCGTGACGAAGTTGATACTGTCAGCCAGCGAAGCGCCTCCGGCACCGCCGCCGGCCTGGATTAACAGCGTTGCCGTGTGCTGCCCGCGCGTGATGCAGACATCGGCACGCGCGACACGCTGGTTACGCAGCGACGCGACAATCCGTTCGAACAGCGCAGGCAGCGCGTTCAAGTCGCCGAAAACCGCAATGCCATTGGACGAGTCGGTGATTCGCTGCAGCTCGCCCTGCGCGATCGGGGCGCTACCGGTGAGGCCAATCGCGTAAACGTTGACCGGGTTGGCGATGTCTGAGGCGCGCGCAACGACTTCGTCGAGGGTGCGCGAGCTGCACGGGTCGAGCGCGCCTCCTGCGATCAGTTCGTCACGGCCATCGGTAAACAGCATCACCGAGCGCCGGTTGGGAAGTGGGACTTCGGTCGCTTTCTGCATAGCGGCAAACGTGGCGTCGAAGAGGCACGTGCCGGCGTTCGGATCGCTGGGGCGCGCCGGGGCGTACTGTGCGATTGTGTTGATCACGCCGTTCTTGTCTTGAGAGAACTCGGTCGCCGTGGAAATTTGCCGGTTGAACGTCATGACCGAGAAGCGCGTACCATCCGGCAAGTTCTGGACAGCCGTAATCGCGGCTTGCCGCATCGTATCTGCTGCGGCACCCATCGAGCCTGACGCGTCGAGTACGATCACGACGAACAGCGGCGAGTTGGCTTCTTCGACACGTGCTTCGGTGCGCGTGCCGTCTTCGAGCTGAATGACCGCCTGTCGAGCGCTGCCCGGGTCGATCGCGTCTCCGTTGGCGTCGTTGACGGTAAAGTACAGACCCAGTGCCGTGGTCTCGTTCGGGCCGTCGGTGACCTCGGCGAACGATACATTGATTGCGACCGGGTCGCCTCGCTGCGCTGCGCCGGGTGTCGCCAACACGAGGAGGGCCGCCGTTACCGCACAAAGCCACGTAGTGATTCGGGTTAGCCGACGCACAGAACCCCCCTTTGCGACATCAATGTCTGGAACCTGCGGTACACTTGTTGCGAGTATATCATCAGTTCAAAAATGACCGCAATCGGCCTGCGTTGAGTGTTGTGTTCGTTGAGGAGGGGAAATGACCGTTGAGAACCGCTACGCGACGGACAAAGCGTCGGCCTTCACGACGGACCTCGCACAATTGGTTTACGTTTCGCGGCTGCTCGGTTCCGATCAATCGCTCGTACTGTTCGGCGGCGGCAATACCTCGGTCAAGGTAAACGAGACCGACCTGTACGGGGAGCCGGAAGCCCGAATCTACGTCAAGGGCAGCGGACATGATCTCGCCACGATCACCGAGGAGGGCTTCGCGCCGCTTCGTCTGATCGAGACAGGCCGGCTTGCAGAACTGCCGTCGCTGAGCGACGCCGAGATGATCGACGCGCTGGCCTCGTACAAGGTCAAGGCCGCCGCGCCTTCACCGTCGGTGGAAGCCGTGCTGCATGCCGCGTTGCCGGGTAAATTCGTGCTTCACACGCACGCGGACGCCGTCGTTACGATCACGAACACCCCTAGCGGCGAGCGGTTTGTCCGCGAGGTCTACGGCGACCGCGTGCTGATCGTGCCGTATGTCATGCCCGGGTTCACGCTGGCACGCACGGTGGTGGAGCTGTGGCGCACCCACGCGACCGACTCGACCGATGTCGTCGTCTTGATGAATCACGGGGTGTTCACGTGGGGCGATACCGCCAAAGACGCCTACGATCGCATGATTGGTGTTGTGCAGCAGGCAGAGAAGTTTCTGGCGGACCACGGTGCGTACGATTGGCCGTACAGCAGCAGCGATCCGCTGATCGATCGCGTGCTGCTGCAGGCCGACCTGCGTAAGCGCATTAGCCAGGCCGCCGGCGCGCCCATGCTGCTCACGTACTACCCGTCGTCGAAGGGGTTCGGGCTGATGAAGCTGGAGCATGCCGCCGAATTGGCGACGCGCGGCCCGCTCACACCCGATCACGTTATTCGCACCAAGCGCATTCCCCTCGTAGGGCGCGATGTCGAGCAGTATGTCGAGACATACCGGGACTACTTCACGGCGCATTCCGAGAAGTCGGAACGCCCGCTGCAGATGCTTGATCCCGCGCCGCGCGTGGTGCTCGACCCGGAGCTGGGCATGATGAGCGCCGGGCGCACAATGGCCGAGGCGGAGCTTGCTGGAAGGATTGCGTCGCAGACGATCGTTGCGATGGTGCGTGCAGAGGCACTCGAGAGATGGCAGCCGCTCGCATCCCAGCACATCTTCGACGTCGAGTACTGGGAGCTGGAACAAGCCAAGCTCAAGGCGCATGTCACGCGCCGCGTGTTCGAGGGAGAAGTCGCACTGGTCACCGGCGGGGCGAGCGGGATCGGCAAGGCGATCGTGGATCGGCTGCTCGAACTTGGGGCAGCCGTAATCGCGCTCGATATCGACCGGTCGGTGTATGACAACGTGCATGTCGAAAGCCCGGAGTATCTCGGCATTGGCGTCGACCTGACCGACAGCCAGAAGACACGCGAAGCCCTACACTACGCCATGTGGGTGTTCGGCGGGCTGGATATGGTGGTGCTGAACGCCGGAATCTTCCCGCCGTCGTCTCAGATTGCGGATCAAGACTCGGACGTTTGGAAGCGTGCGTTCGATGTCAATGTCAATTCCAACATGGAACTTCTCAAGGCAACGTATCCACTGCTGAAGCTCGCGCCACGCGGCGGACGCGTGGCCGTGGTCGGCAGCAAGAACGTGCCTGCGCCGGGACCGGGCGCATCCGCGTATTCGGCGTCCAAGGCGGCGCTTAATCAGCTCGCGCGCGTGGCGGCACTGGAGTGGGGCAGGGACGGCATTCGAGTGAACATCGTGCATCCCAATCAGGTATTCGATACGGCGTTGTGGACGGACGAGATCATCGCGGCACGCGCAGCGCAGTACGGCCTGACGGTAGATGCGTATCGCACCAATAACGTCCTGCGCGCCGACGTCAACAGCCGCGACGTGGCTCGGGCAGTCGCTGCGCTGCTTGGCCCCGACTTTAGCCGGACGACTGGTGCGCAGGTCCCGGTCGATGGGGGCAACGAGCGCGTGATCTAATGTTAAGCCGGTTGCATGGCATTACGCGCTGGGCTATTCTCTTGTGCGAGACGGTCCGAGCCGTCCCGTCTATACGACAAATTGGAGGATGTATGCGAAAGCTGTCACTTGTTCTACTGCTGCTTGTTGCGCTGGTCATGGGTGTTGCAGCGCAAGATGCCGTTGAACTCCGCATGGTCTGGTACAACGATGGTAACGAAGGTGAAGTTGTCAGAGAACTTCTGGACCGCTTCGAAGCCGACAACCCTGACATCAAGGTCGTGATCGAGACTGTAGGCTATTCCGACGGTATCCTTCAGCAGCTTCCCCTGCAGGTGCAGGCTGGCGAAGCGCCCGACTTGGCGCGTCTGACGCAGTTCGCGCAGCTGCGGGACTACTATCTGGACTTGACGCCCTACCTCAGCGATGCTGAGACTTTTGCATCGTATTTTCCGGCCCCGCTTCTGGCGGCGTTTCGCCCTGACGGCGACACGACCGGAATCTACGGCATTCCAACGCAGTTGACCGTCACCGGCCCCTACATCAATCGGACGCTGTTCGAACAGGCCGGCATCGAAGTCCCGAGCGACACTTCTGAGTCGGTTACATGGGCGGAATGGGTGGCGGCGGCCCAAGCCGTTGCTGAAGCGACTGGCACCGACTATGCGATCGCGATTGATCGCAGCGGCCATCGTATCAGCGGCCCGCTGGTCAGCACGGGCGCGACGATCCTCGATGCTGAAGGCACCGTCACCATCGACAGCGAAGGCTTCCGTGCTTATGCCGAGGAGCTTAAGAGCTGGCATGATCAGGGCCTCACTCCGGCAGACGTTTGGCTTGGCAGCGGCGGAAATTACGCCCCCGCCACCAATTACTTCTTGAACGGGCAGGTCGTCATGTACATGGCAGGCTCGTGGCAAATCGGCAACTTCGATACCAACATCGGTGATGCGTTCGACTGGGAAGCCGTTCCCAACCCGTCCGGCCCGGGTGGCAGCACCGGCATGCCGGGTGGCGCCACGCTGATGGCATTCGCGAGCACCGAGCACCCGGCGGAAGTCGCGCGCGTCATGGAGTATTTGGCCTCGCCTGAGGTTCATGCCGAATTCACGGCCCGCACGCTGTTCATTCCCGGACACCTTGCGCTCCCGGAATTCGAGTACGTGACCGAAAGCGAAGCTGCGGCAGCGGCATTGAACGTGTTCATGGCTGAGGTTCCGAAGCTCGCCGATCAGGCGTGGGCTCTCCAGCTTTACGCACACTTCACCCCTCTCGCGAACTCGATGCGCGACCGGCTGACTCAGTACATGATCGGCGAACTGTCGCTCGATGACGCGATTGTGCGCATTCAGCAGGACATCGATGAGGCGATCGCGGCGGCCGGCGGCTAGGTCTAGCCCGCTGCAAAACGCGTAAGTGTTCTGTCCCATGCGGGGGCGCCTGTTCGGGCGTCCCCGCATGACTGTTCATATCACAGTGATGTTCGGAAGGAACGTCACGTAACCGGGACTAGAAAGGTTCAACTAGATATGGCTGCAGGAGGCAAAGTCCGGAGCGAGTATCGAGTCCACCGGACGTTCGGGGACTACATTTTCAACGGCGTCGTGGACTTTTTCGACGGGATCTTTCGACCCCTGCAGGGGATCATCGGCGCCAAGCGAATGCCGTACGTATTCGTGCTGCCGAACCTCGCAGTATTCGTAATCTTCATATTGGTGCCAATGATTCTGAATTTTGCGTACGCCTTCACCGGTGGTACGCAGTTCTTCCTTGCGGAAAGAACACCCGTAGGTGGCGAGAATTTCTCTCGCCTGTTTGAGTGTGGCAATTTCCTCGATCCCAACACGTGCCGCGAGGACACGTTTTGGAGCGCGATGTACAACACAACATGGTTTGTTGTGCTGCAAGTCGGCGCGCTCGTGCTGGTCTCCCTCGGCACGGCACTGGTACTGAACCAGAAGATCAAGGCACGTGCGTTTTTCCGCAGTGTGTTCTTTTATCCGGTGCTTTTGTCGCCGGTCGTTGTTGCGCTGATTTGGCGCTGGATCTTGCAGAACGACGGCCTCCTCAACGCGCTGATCGTTGCCGCTGGCGGCGAGCGACTACCCTTTCTTGTCAGCATCGGATGGACACGCTTCTGGGTGGTGTTCATCAGTGTGTGGTCGCAAATGGGGTTCTACACGCTCATCCTGCTGGCAGGGCTGCAATCGATACCGACAGAGCTGTATGAGGCGTCCTCTATCGATGGGGCGAACCGCTGGCAAGCGTTCCGGCGTATCACACTGCCACTGCTGATGCCTACGATGCTGGTTGTACTCGTTCTCTCCGTAATTCGCGCGGTACAGTCGTTCGACATCGTATACGCCTTCTCGAGCGGCGGACCGGGCACGGCGACGACCTTTATGGTTCAATACGTCTTCAACACCGCGTTCATGCCTCCCAATCAGTACGGGCTAGCGGCGGCGGCATCGCTGATTCTCGCGGTGATACTCCTTGTTCTGACACTCATTCAATTACGGGCTGGGCGCCAGTCCGAGTTGGCCTAGGAGGATTCCACGATGGCTGCAGTTGGGCGCTTTCTTGGGCGTACTCACGGCAAGCGCGGACCCGATTGGGCCGACTACGCGACGTATGCATATCTGATACTCGGCACGCTGCTGATGTTCGGGCCGGTCATGTGGTTGGTCACATCGTCGTTCAAGGAGCAGTCCGACCTTCTTCACTTCCCGCCCCGTCTACTTCCATACCGTCAAGAAATGGTGACGGTACCGGGTTATGACGATCCGCTCCCGCTCTACACCGTCGAACTGGAGGATGGGACGACACGCGAGCTGGCCCGCATTCGCCGCGTCGGAATTGAGGGACAGCATGTCGATCCGGCAAATCCAGAGGAGATCATCAGGGTAAACATCAACCTGACGGCGCCGGTCGAACAGGTGGTCTTCTCGTTCGACAACTACATCAGAGGGATCGAGCGTTTCAACTTCCTGCGCTACTTCGTGAACACGGTGACAGTTACCGCGGTGGCGACTGCCCTGACACTGCTGGTCAACAGCATGGCGGCGTTCGCGCTCAGCAAGTATCAGTTTCGGGGGCGGAACGGCATCTTCATCGTGATGATTTCGACGCTGCTTGTGCCCCTCTCAGTAATCTTGATTCCCCTTCTGTTGACGATCAGGAGCGTTGGCTGGTTTGACAGCCTCATCGGCGTGATTATCCCGAGTATCGCGACGCCGACGGGCGTGTTCTTGCTGCGCCAGTATATGCTCACGATACCCGATGAACTGCTCGAATCGGCCCGGTTGGATGGCGCGAGCGAGTGGCGCATCTACCTGCAGATCATCCTGCCGCTGGCGCGTCCCGCGCTTGCCGTGCTAGCAATCTTCAGCGTCATGTGGCGCTGGAACGACTTCCTTTGGCCGCTTGTCGTTCTGCAATCCAGCGAGTACAAGACGCTTCAGGTGGGGCTGAGCAGCTTCAGCGGCGAACTGCAAACGCAGTGGGACACGTTGTTGGCGATGACGGTGCTGACTTTGCTGCCTGTAACAGTGGTATTCGCGTTCCTTCAGAAGTACATTACCACTGGAATTGCCACAACTGGGATGAAGTGACGTATGCGTCCGATTTCGGTCTCGCAGGGACAGGTCGACTCCGTTGAGAAGAATCACCTCGTGCTTACAGGCGCACGTGGCGAAGTGCTGCAGATCACGCCACTGGCCGACGATGTCGTGCGCGTGCAGTTCATGCCGGATGGCGCTCCGCGCTCCGCACGAACATGGGCGGTCGTCAACCGTGACGGCTCGATGCCGCGACAAGGGCGCGATCGGGATGCCCCATGCGCCTTCGCACCGACGCCGTTCACGTGGATCGACAACGCGTTGTTCTCCGCGCGCTTGCGCGTGCAGGTTAACCCCGAGACGTTCGCGCTTTCGTGGTCGGTCGCCGGCAAGCATATCTTCCGCGATCTACCCGACCGCGCCTACACCTACGATTGTGCGGGGCAAGCCGTCTGGCACTATCTCGAGATGAGCCCCGATGAGCGGTACTACGGATTTGGCGAGCGCACGGGCCGGCTCGAGAAATCCGGGCGGCGGCTTCGCCTTAAGATGGTCGACGCGCTCGGGTACAACGCCGAGACATCCGACCCGCTGTACAAACACATCCCGTTTCACATCATCCTGAACACCAAGTACAACGTGGCGTTCGGGATGTTTCACGACAACGCGCACAGCGGTGAATACGACAACGGGGCCGAGATCGACGCATTCTGGGGATCTTACCGGTCGGTTCGTTTCGACGGCGGCGACCTCGACTACTACGTGATCTATGGCCCGACGATGGCCGAAGTGCTTGACAAGTATACCCGGCTGACCGGCCGACCGGCCGAGATGCCGGGGTGGGCGCTGGGCTATCTCGGCTCGGCAATGAAGTACACCGAAGCGGAGGATGCCGACGCCCAGCTCAGGCGATTCCTACTCGAGTGCGAAAAGCACGAAATCCCCGTGAGCGGGTTCCACCTGTCGTCCGGCTACACAACCGACGCGCTCGGTCGCCGGCGTACGTTCTGCTGGAATACCGACAAAATTCCCGATCCCGCGGGCCTCGCAGCGGAGTTTGAAAAGCGGGGCGTCCGCCTTGCCGCCAACGTCAAACCGTACATCCTCGAGTCGCACCCGAAGTTTGCGGCCCTTCGGCGTTCCGGCGCGCTCATCAAAGAACTGGAGAGCGAACGACCGCAGATCGCCATGGCATGGCCCGGCGGGCGTAACGAAAAGGCGCCGTGTGCGTACATCGATTTTACGTCCGAGGCTGGCTACAACTGGTGGGTAGAGCAAGCAACCGAAACACTGCTCAAAGTCGGGATCGCGTCCCTTTGGAACGACAACAACGAGTTTCAGCTTCCCGACGACGCGGCTCGCTGTGCCGGTTTTGGCGATACGCTCTCGCTCGGCGAGGCGCGGCCCATTCAGACGCTGCTGATGGCACACGCGAGCTACACAGCGACAGCCCAGCACGATCCGTCTCAGCCGCCGCTCGTGCTGACGCGCGCGGGCAGCGCAGGCATCCAGCGCTATGCGCAGACATGGACGGGCGACAACCGCACGTCGTGGCACACGCTCAAGTTCAACATCCCGATGGGGCTGGGCCTCAGCCTGAGCGGCGTACCGAACTGGGGGCACGATATCGGCGGCTTTGACGGTCCGCCGCCCAGCCCCGAACTGCTGGTCCGGTGGGCGCAGGCGGGTGCATTAACCCCGCGATTCACGATCCACAGTTGGAACACGGACGGCAGTGTAACGTCGCCGTGGATGTACCCAGACGTGCTGCCGCTGGTACGAGACGCCATTCGGCTGCGCATGCGCTTCATGCCCTATATCAAGCAGCGAATGCTGGCCGCGTCGGTACGTGGCGAGCCGATCAACGCGCCAACGGTCTTCTACCATTCCGACGACCCGAACACGTACGATCAGTCATTCGAGTTCATGGTCGGGCCGGATGTGCTGGTGGCGCCGGTGTACGAGGAAGGCGCCCACCATCGCACCGTGTACTTGCCGGCGGGCCGGCGATGGGTCGATTGGCACACTGGGGACAGCTACGTGGGTGGCCGAACGACGACCGTCCCGGCCCCGCTCGAGCGTTTGCCCCTGTTCGTCGCAGAAGGCGGGCATTTGTTGACTTCGGTGTAGAATCGAAGAAGGGCATCAACTCAACGAAAGGTGTTCGGGTGACCGACACAACAAGGATTGCGCTGGTGCAGACCCGCTGGTTGGGTTCGCGTGCAGCGATGAAGGACGAATACGATCTTCTGATCGGGGACGCAGTGGCGCTCGGTGCTCGCTGGGTGTGCTTGCCGGAGCTGTCGCTGTCGCCCTATTTCCCCGTTCAGCGCGACCCAAGCGGTTTTGAGTGGGCCGAAGCGTTGGAAACCGGTGAATCCGCGCAGTTCTTTGCCGAGATGGCGAGGGGTCACGGCATCACGTTGATCGGCAGCTTGTTTGAACTCAGCGCCGACGGCACGTATCGCAACACTGCCGTGATCTACGGCCCAGACGGTGACAGGATCGGCCTCACGCGCAAAGTACATATCCCGTCCGGCGAGGGCTATCACGAGACCGACTACTTCGCGGGCGCAGCGGAATACCCTGTGCACGATGTACATGGTGTGCCGACGGCCGTGCCGACGTGTTACGACCAGTGGTTTCCGGAACTGGCGCGCATCTACGCGCTCAACGGCGCGGCGTTCATCTTCTATCCGACAGCCATCGGCAGCGAGCCGACCGACCCTGAGTTCGACTCACAGGCCGCGTGGAAGACCGTCATGCGCGGGCATGCCGTCGCCAATGGCGTGTTCGTCGGCGCGGCTAACCGAATCGGCGAGGAGTTCGGGCTGACCTTTTACGGCAGTAGCTTCGTTTGCGACCCGACCGGAAAGGTCCTCGTGCAAGCGGGCCGCGACACCCGCGAAGTGATCGTCACCGATATCGACATGGCGGTCCTCAAGCGAATGCGCGCGCTGTTCCCGCTGCTTCATCAACGCAAGCCACAGCTCTACAGCCGGATCGTCGAGCCGACATCGACGGATGTTCCTGAGCGTTGGCGCAGCGAAGAGGGGTTCGACTCGAAATGACACAGCCGCCGCTGCCACGCGCACCTGCTGCTGACGGGTATTGGATGCCTGCCGAGTGGGAGCCGCATGCAGGCTGCTGGATGCTCTTTCCGCACCGGCCTGACAACTGGCGCGAGTCGGCGGGGCCCGCTCAGGCGGCCTTTGCACGCGTAGCCGCCCAGATCAGCCGCTTCGAGCCCGTCACCATTGGCGTGAGCGCCGCTGTCGTCAGCCGTGCGCGCGCGCTGCTGCCATCATCCGTGCGGCTTGTCGAGCTTGAGACGGACGATGCGTGGATGCGCGATGTCGGGCCAACGTTCGTTGTCAACGCGAACCGCGAGGTGCGCGGCGTCGACTGGCGGTTCAACGCATGGGGTGGGGCGGCGAAAGGATTGTACGCGCAGTGGGATCGGGACGACTTGGTGGCGGCGGAAGTATGCGACCGTGCCGGTGTGCCGTATTACCGCGCCGAATTCGTAATGGAGGGCGGCGCCATCCATGTAGATGGACAGGGCACAGCACTGGCGACCCGCCAGTGCCTGCTTAACCCGAACAGGGGAAGCCGGCTGACCGAAAGCCTCGTCGAACGCAGACTGCGCGATTATGTCGGGGTGCGGCGCGTTATATGGCTCGACGAGGGGATCCTGTTTGACGAGACAGACGGACATATCGACAACATGGCGTGCTTTGTCGCGCCCGGGCATGTCGTTCTCGCATGGTGCGACAATCCGCGCGATCCGCAGTACCGTGTCTCGCGCAGCGCGTTCGAGGTCCTTGCCGACTCGACGGACGCCAACGGCCGCCGCCTGATGGTTTCGAGGCTGCCACTGCCCGGCCGGCTGTCGATGACCGCGCAGGAGGCCGCCGGCGTTGTGGCAGTCGATGGCAGCAAGCCGCGCCGTGCCGGTGACCGCCTAGCTGCGAGTTACGTCAATTTCTACATCGCCAACGGTGCCGTGATCGTCCCGCAGTTCGGCGATGTCAACGATGCGGCCGCCGTACGCATCCTCGATGGCCTGTTCCCCGACCGTCAGATTGTGCCTGTAGCCGGGCGCGAGATCTTGCTGGGCGGCGGGTGTATCCACTGCATCACTCAGCAGCAGCCCGCCGGGCGCGTCGCAGCCTAGTCGACACGATCGCACACCCCGTCACAGGCGTTGTACCGTGCTGCTGGCGCCATTTGACCATCTCGCCACTCCAAGATCATCACTGCTTGTGTGAGCTCGCCCGTACCATAAGTTGCTGGATTGTACGTGCCCTGCGCGCCGATGAACTGGGCGTCGTTGGTCAAGAAATCCTGCAAGGCGGCGGGCGCCGGCCCACCGACTTCAATCGCACGACGAATCAGGTGGATAGCGTCGTAGTAGGCGGCGGTTTGCTCGATCGGCTCCTCATCGAATAACTCGCGGTACTGGTCGGCAAACCAACGGCCCGCCCAATCGGTCGCGGTGGGCCACCAACCGACCGGCAGCAGAAGGCGCACGCCGTCGGGCAGCGACGCCAAGCTCGCGAGTTCGGGCAGGTTGGGCAAGGCATATCCGTAGACCAGTGTCCCTTGCCACTCGGTTTCTGCCAGCGCCTGCACGAGCGAGAGCATCGACGCCGGCGTCGACCAGACCATGACGGCCTCTGCACCCGAATTCAGGATGTCTGGCACGAAGACGGACAGGTCTGGCAGCTCCGGCCCATGCTCCGCAGAGAACACGAGTTCGGCGTCCTCGGTTGCGCGTACTGCCGCGCGCACGGCGGACTGCACATTCAGGCCCCAGTCGGTACGGCCGACGATCAGCGCGAGATTCGTCAATTCCAACTCCTCGGAGACGAAGCTGACAGCGGCCGCGGCGCGCGTACGGTCGTTGGACCGGCCCTGCTTGAGGAACTGAAGCGTGCTCAGGCTTGGCGACGTGAGGCCGGTGGCTGTGGCAATCTGCGGAATCCCGACCGCATCGGCCGCCAGCGCAGTTAGCACCACGTAGCTGTTCAAGTCCGGGCCGACGATGACGTTCGCGCCTTCGCGGACAGCGCGCTCGAACGCCGCAGGGGCAGCGGTCGCATCCGGCGCATCGTATACGGCCAGCCTGAGCGTATAGCGCACGTTCTGCGGCCCAATGATGCCGCCCAACTCGTTAATCTCGCGGACGGCGAGCTCGATCGCCTGCTGGGCATGCCTGCCGACCTCGGACGTCGTACCGCTTTGATCGGCGAGCAGCGCGATGTTGAACAACACCTCACGAGCCTCGTTCACTTCCGTCGTGTCACTCACGAAGAAATCGGGGCAGGTCTCGCAGACCGCGCCGACGTAGCGCGCCGCCTCGATCCATTCGCCGCCAGCGCCGATCTCGAACAGGCGCACCGTGTTGGGCCGTCCGTTCGTGTAATCCCCTTGCACGCCGGTGAAGCTGGTCGCACCGAGGTTGACGCGTGACAGCGTCGGCGTTCGCCGCAGGGTCTCAGCGATGAGGGAGATGGCGTCGTAGTACGCACCGCTCTCTTCGGTCAGGGTAGGGGAATCGGCACCGGCGGCATACTCTGTGGTAAATGCGCGCGTCTGCGGATTGACGGCCGTCGGGTTCCAGGCTGCCGGGCCGAGCAACCCATCGATCAACTCGGCACTGCTAGCCGTGACAAATCCTGCGTCGATATCGCCATACATGACCAGCCCCGACCAACCGACGTCGTCAAGCGCGCGCAGCAGTGCGCGGCCTTGCGCGTCCAACGTCCAGACGAAGATCGCGTCGGCGTCACTGTCACGCACGCTCCGCGCGACATCCGAGAAGTCCGTCTCATCGGCTTCGTGAACGCTGCGCAAGGCGAGTGCACCAACGCCGATTGCGCGCTCGAACGCGTCGGCGCGCGCGTCGGCCGTGACGGTGTCGGCGTTAACGATTGCAACCGACTGTGCGCCGCGTTCGTCGATGATGTAGTCGGCCATGGCCGTGATCTGACTCTGCACATCGGGTGCGAGCTTGATCGCGGCCGCCGGATTACTGTCATTCTCCGCGAAATAGAGCACGGGGATCGGCAGGCTTGCGCGGCCCAAGAGCGCGTCTTGCAAAGACGTTGATACCGACGCCAGCACGACATCCGCGCCGTCGTCCAGTGCGTCCTGATACGCGTCGAGCGCGTCGTCCCCATCGGTGACCAGCACGCGTTCGATCTCAATCTCGTAGCGCGTCCCATCTGTCGCTTCGACGGGATCGTCGTCGTTATCGTTCACCTCGCGCACGGCCTGCTGCGCCGCTGCATAAGCCGCCTGATCAGCGGCCCCGTCGGTTCCGCTTCGTGCGGCGATGAACACAACGCGGATCGTCTCGGTGTCGTCTTGGGCAAATACGCCGGTGATCGCCAGCGTCAGGATGAGCAGCAGAGCCGCGAACCGTGTCATCGATTTCTCCGTGGTGAAGCTATTCATAGCGCAGGGCCTCGATGGGCTGCAGCCGGGCAGCACGCCGGGCAGGGTAGACGCCGAAGAAGATGCCGACCATGATGCTGAAGCCAAGACCGAGCAGCACCGAATCGGCAGTGATACTGGCGGTTAGGACGCCGCTCGCGTTGATGAGCTGGGCGAGGCCGACGCCCAACAGGACGCCAAGCGCGCCGCCGATCGTGCTCAGGACGGTGGTTTCGATCAGGAACTGCTGCAGAATGTGCGAGCGGCGCGCGCCGAGTGCCTTTCGCAGACCGATCTCGCGTGTACGTTCGGTGACGGACACGAGGCTGATATTCATGATGCCGATGCCGCCGACAAGCAGCGACACGCCGGCGATCGCGCCAAGCATCACCGTGAGCACGCCCGTGATTGTCGAAGCCGCGTCAAGGAGCTGCTGCTGGTCGAAGATCAGAAAGTCGTCCTCGTCGTCGAGGGCGAGTTCGTGCCTGCGCCGAAGCAAGCGCGAGATGTCGTCTTTGGCGCGCGGAATATCGTCTGGCGACTCGACCGAGATGATAATGCTGGAGACGGTCTCCAAGCTCGACGCGATGCCACGCGCGTTGAAGAGGCTGCGGTAGCTGGTCGTCAGCGGGACATAGATCTGGAGATTCGGGTTTGCGCCGAAACCAGCGTCGCGCTCCTGCATCAGCCCGATGATTTCGAGCCGCTGGCTGTTGACCCGAATAGTGCGACCCACCGGGCTCAGTCCACCGAACAGCTCCTCGGCCACTGCCGTGCCGACGATCGCGACCCGGGCAGCGGTCTGGTATTCGGTTGCGTCGAAGAACCGGCCGAGGTCAACCGTCAGATTGCTGGTCTCGGTATAGTCGACGGACGTCCCGACTACCCGCGCCTGTACGCTGCCTTGATCGCTCTTGATCTGCGCGGACGCGATGTACTGCGGCACTACCGATGCGAGGTCGTTGACCGACGCGCGAATCGCGTCGGCATCCTCTAGCGTGAGCGTGCTAATGCCCGTCGTCGGAAGTACGGTCACGAGATTTGTGCCGATGTTGTTGATCTGGTCGGTGATGACGGCTTCAGCACCGCGTCCGACCGATAGCAGCGAAACGACGGCCATCACGCCGATTACGATGCCCAGCATGGTCAGGGCCGAGCGCAGCTTGTTGGCGCGCAGCGCATCGAACGCCACCCCGATGTTCTGTCCCACGCTGACCGACGCGACCTGATCCAACTGCTCGACAGGCGGCGACGGCAGCAGTTCACGCAGAATCATCAGCGCCGTAGCGGCGAGCGCGACCCAGAACAGCACGTTCATGGACGGGACGATCGGCACGACGGTAGCCGCCGAATTGACAGTGCCGAGCCAGTACGTGAAGAAAACGCCGGAAACCAGCCCCCCGCAGCGGATCATCCAGTCCCATGTCGATGCGGAGCGTTTGCGGCCAAGCCCGATCGCGCCACCGAGCGCGATCAACGCGCCTGCTGCCGATACGGCATAGCCGCCGTAGAGCGAGATCGGATTGAAGATGGCGATAAATGTGAATTGAAGCTGGCGCAGCACCGCGGGCGGTAGGTCGGTCGCGGCGCTGAGCCGGTTTGCCTGCTCGTCGGTGACTTCGGTTTGCGCCGCCTGCTGTCCAAACGACCGCGGAACGGTGAAGCCGTCCGGGATCTCGACGTCGAACATCCCTTCGATGACCGTCTTGACGTAGCCGTCGAGGTCGAACCACCGCTCAGACACCAGACCGGACGCAAACAGGACAATGCCCAGCACGATCGCGGCGGTGAAGCGCCAACTGGCGGGCACGAGAAGCCGCTTCATGCGCCACCCTCCAGCGCAGGCCGGGTGGCCCGTTCGGCGCTGTCCTCCTCGATCAAGCCGTCACGAATCTTGATGACGCGCTCGCACTGGCCAGCCACCTCTTGGGCATGTGTCACGATGATCAGCGTGATGCCCTGCTCGCTGTGTAGGCGGCCAAACAGGTCGAGGATGTCGCTTCCAGTCTTGGTATCGAGGTTTCCGGTTGGTTCGTCGGCAAGAATGATCGACGGCGTGTTGACGAGCGCACGTGCGATCGCCACGCGCTGCTGCTGCCCGCCCGAAAGCTCGGCCGGTTTGTGCCACAAACGGTTGCCGAGGTCGACGAGTTCCAATGCCGCACGGGCCATCTCACGGCGCTTACGCGTAGGGATACCCGCGTACACCAGCGGCAGCGCGACGTTATCCAGCGCCGAAGCGCGGGCAAGCAGGTTGAATTTCTGGAATACGAACCCGATACGCCAGTTGCGAATCGCCGCGAGCTGGTTTTCGTTCATGTCGGATAGCTCGGTGCCGTCCAGCCGGTATGTCCCAGCGCTTGGCACGTCAAGCGCGCCGAGGATCGCCATCAGCGTGGACTTGCCGCTGCCGCTTGGCCCGGTGATCGCGACCATTTCCCCCTCGTTGATGGTCACGGAGACGCCGCGCAGGGCTTCGACCGTTTGGTCGCCCATCTGATACACCTTGCGCAGGTCGTTAGTGACGATGATCGGGCGCGGGCTCACGCTAGAAGCTCCGCCGCGCGCCGAACCCAAACAGCGACTCGGGAATGTCGAGATAGATCGTGTCGCCTTCGTCGAGGTCACCTACCACCACGGTGAGCTCGCCGACCGATTGGCCGGATATCACCAACACTTCGACATCGTCGCCGCCTTCGACACGCTTGAGCACGAACTCGCCGCCCTCACCACGCTGAATCGAGCGCGTGGGCACTGCCAGCACACCGCGCTGTTCGCCCACGACGATGTCGATGTCCGCGCCCATGCCTGAACGAAGCCCCTCGGGCATATCGCCTGTCACTTCGATTCGTGCAGAGTACGTTGTCACGCCTTGAACCGTCCGCCCGGCCGGACTAACACGCGTGACGGTGCCGGAAATCGGCACGTCTCGCAGTGCATCAACGCGGATGTCGACGCTTTGCCCCTGCGCCAATTGAGCGACGTCGAGTTCGTCGATGTCCACATCGAAATGCAGTGTTGAGAGATCGGCGATCGTAATGCTGCCAGCGCCGGGCGATGCAGTCTGACCAATGCGGAGCTGCACATCGGTTACGATTCCAGAGAACGGTGGGGTGATCTTGGCGTCATCCAGGGCCTGATGCGCCTGATCGAGGCCAAGCTGCGCTTGCATCACTTGAGCGCGTGCGATGGCAACTTCGTTCTCGGTCGGGCCTTCCAGCAAGGCAGCCAACTGCGCCTCCGCTTGTGCAAGCTGCGCCGAAGCGGCATCGACGGCGCCGGTGTCCTGCGCGGCGATCTCTGCCGCTCGACACTGTGCCGCAGCCATGTCGTACTGACTGCGGGTATTGGTCAACGCGACAGCCTGCGGCGCGTTGTCGTCCGGTACGAAAATGGCGTCGTACAGCAGACCGGCCTTCACGTAGTCGTCGTACCGCGATTGCGCGTCTTCGACCTGAAGCTGCAGCGTGTCAAGGTTAAGGCAGCTCATGGCACGTTGTTCCGGGGCCGCTTCGCGATTGTTCCGAGCCGCGGTGAGCTGCGCGCGTGCTCCAGCGACAGCCGCTTCGGCGGCGGCAATCTGGGCCGCCGTCGGGGGCGTTGTCAGACGATCTAAATTCGCCTGCGCGATCATCACCGATTGTTCGGCATTCGCGACGGCGAGTTCCAGCCGGGCGACATCCAGTGTGGACAGAACGTCGTCGGCGGTGACCGAATCGCCGATCTCCACCGCAACGTCGGCCACTGTGCCTGTCGTCCCAAAGGTGAGGATGGCGGTCCGTTCCGGCGCGGCAATCCCGGCCGTGCTGACGAGATTTGTGACGTCAATCCGTTGAACTTGCGTGAACTGCGATTCACTCGCCTCGGTGGCACGTGCTCCGAAGCGCGGACCAAGGATAGCCGCCGCGACCAGCACAACTGTCAGTAGAAACGACAAGATGATGAACAATCGCCGCATGCGCGAACCCCCTGGTGGCACCCTTGTGAATAGTATCACACACGCGGCTGTGAACGAGTTAAGTCGCGCCTTAGCCGTCGTGTACCTCACGCCATGTCGATGGATTCAATTGGACTTACGATGCCCAACGGTGTGCCGTCCTATACTTCGTGAGTTCGTACGCGTATCGGATTCCGATTCATTCGCTTCGCTCGCAACCATGCACCAATCGTCACCGCCTTTCGGCCGGATGTATCACCTGCGGTCAGTGTGGGATTGACGTGTGACGTGTCCGTTGCCGTGACGTAAAGCGCGTGCAAAAAACGCCGCGGGATGAGCCACAACCCGGTTCTAGTGTCAGCCAATATCGTGCAGGACAATCCATGTCAATCGCAGCAGCCGCGCGGCGCGCGCCGATAACGTACCGTGGGGCGAAGCATGTCGCGCTCTACGTCATCAACTATGGGGCGCGTGGTTTCTACGCACCGTTCATTTCACTGTATCTGGTGTCGCTTGGCTATTCGCCAATCGATATTGGTCTACTCGCCGGCTTGAGTGCGGTCGTCCGGATCGTCGTCGTACCGGCTTACAGCGCATTGGTCGACCGGCTCGGCGTCCACCGCCGGCTCCTGAACGTGCAGCTTGCCGTTGCCGGTCTGGCATCGCTAACGATGGTCTTATGGCCTAACCGGACGTGGTTGGGCGCCATGTATGTCACGCGGGATGCGGTGGATGTCCCCGGTTCCGCCTTAATGTCGCAGCTCGTCATCAGCGGCGATCCGGAACACAGCTCGACGTTCTTTGCGCGTCTGCGCGCAATGGGATCGCTCGGGTGGGCGATTGCGGCGATTAGCGCGGGGTGGGTCATTGGGATTGGCGGGTACACGCTGTTGATCCTGCTTTCCGGCATTCTCAACATCATCTCGCTGCCTCTGCTGCGCATCCTGCCGGAACGTACGGCAGCCCTCAACACGCGCGTCGACAAGCCGCCGAGACGCAAGCCGGCGTTTTGGTTGATGATGTTCAGCAACTTCCTCTACTACGTGTGCACAAACGCCGTGTTCCTGTTCCTTTGGGTTTACCTCAAGGATTACCTCGACATGGATGATGGGTCAGTCGGTGTCGTTGCGGCCGCGCTCGGACTGTTCGAGATTCCGTGGATGATGTACATGAACCGAATCTACCAGCGCATTTCGACCCGGCGAGCGCTTGCTTTCGGGATCGCCGGACAGGCCGTTTTCGCGCTCCTCCTTGCATTCCTGACGGGTCCGTCGCTGCTCATGCCGTTGATTGCACTGCGCGGCGTGTTCTATGCGATGCACAACATCTCACTTACGCTGCTGGTGACGGAGATCAGCCACCCGGCCAACGTTGCGACCAATCAGGCGCTGGCGTGGGTAACCATTCCGGCGATTGCGGCGGTGCTTACCGGCCCATTGGCAGGCTGGATCTACGAGAACGTGGACGCTCGAGCCATGTTTACCGCGTCGGCCGTCATCGGCTTCGTCGCGTCGCTTATCTTGTTGTTCGGCCGCAAGATGATCGCCGAGGCGACGGCGGATCGGCAGGCGCTACGCGAAGCCGCACTCGCGGTGCCAATGACCGTGGGCAAGCCGCGCTAGGCTCGTAGGGATGCAAACGCCTCGATCGATCTGCGCCATCCGCTGTCCACCTCTCCCGGGACGAACGGCAGGTAGTAGCTTACTCGGTCGAGCAAGCCGCGATACCGCTCGTGGATCATGTGCGGAAGCTCGGCCCACGAGCCACGCACGATCATCTCCTCTGCCACGGGTTCCGGCAGCGCGTCGGCCATACTGTCCCATTCGCCGCGCCGCGCCATCCGGCTCAATCCGTATTGAATCTCCTCCCATCCATGCTGCTCTGCGACGATGCGGTATGCCGGCGTGCTGAGATAGAACGCGATCTGCGAGCGGACGTGCCGTTCGGCTTTGCGTGCGAATTTCGGGTCGTCCCTGGGTACAGTGAAGACGGCGCTGTTGATCGTGATATCGCTGCGTGCCCGGCCCGCTTCGGTCAGACCGGCCTCGACGTTCGGGAGCACGACATCGCGCAGGTAGCGAGTCGTATGCAGCGCATGGACGAAAACGCCGTCGGCGGATCGGCCCACAAGCCGCAGCATGTGCGGGTTGACCGCTGCCAAGTACACGGGTATGGGGCCGAATGCGTGCGGGGCAGGCGAGAAGAACGGCGGCATCAGGTCGATGCGGAAGAACTCGCCCCGGTGCGCCAGCGGTGCGCCAGTCTGCCACGTATTCCAGACTGCGCGCATCACGGCGATCGACTCCTCGAGCTTGGCGACAGGCTTTTCCCACTTTACGCCAAATCGGCGTTCGTTGTGCGCACGCACCTGAGGCCCGAGGCCGAGCACGAATCGCCCGCCGCTGAGGTCGGCCAGCGCGTGCGCGGTGTAAGCGAGGACGGTTGGGGTACGCGGGAACGCCACCGCGATGGCCGATCCGATCGTGATCCGTTCGCTGTGTTCGGCAGCCAGCGTCAACGCCACAAACGGATCGGCGTTCGTCTCTCCCACCCAGAAGCCATCGAAGCCGATCGACTCCGACGCTCGCACGAGCGCGGGAATATCCGATGGGCGATACGACAAGACGACGACATCGAACTTCATGTTGAGTGCCTCCCAGTGACCACTCCGGTCTGCGTAAGCTCGTTATTACAATAAAGTTACAGTTGAGCACCTCAAGAAAAATTGATGAAGAATCGAGGAGATATTTCGAATCTCACTAACCTAAACCAAACCTGCACTTCCAATTATTGGACGTTCCGTAGTACTCGGGTTAGGATATTCATACTTATCAAACGTGCTAATTTTCTGAGGATCGCGTCATGTCGCCTCAACGTCGTAAAAAAGACCTCGTCGTTATCAGCAGTTCCGGCCACGATGCCGAGTTTGCCCACCGGCTCAAGGACGCGCTGAGCGACATCTACGAAGTGTGGTACTACAAAGATTCTATGCCGGTCGAATTCAATGGATGGGATCAAAAGATTGATGAGGCGCTGAAGAAGGCGCGTTTCTTTATTGGCGTGCTGTCGAATGCCTCGATCAAGTCCGAATATGTACAGCAAGAATGGCGCTGGGCAGTCACTGAGGGCAAACACAATTACGGCTTGATCTTCATGACCGTGCAGGCCGAGCCGGCCGACCCCGGCCACCTGTACGGTGGTTACACGTGGACGGTGTTCCACAACCGCCCGTTCGAAACGGCCCTTGCCGAACTGCGCAGCCGGATGCGCCACGCCCTGCGCCGCAAGATTACCGCAGCGGTCGACGCGGTGTCCAATACCGATTCGCACCGGACGTATCTGCGCACGCTCTGGAACCGCATTTCGACCATGCTGCAGCATCTCATCATCTCGTCGCTTGAGGCGGATCCGATCGACCTCGAGATGGACACGGTGGACGACGTCGTCGACGAGAACGGGCGTACGCAGACCTTTGTCGACCTGATGTTGAAACGCATCGGCTACGGCGAGGATTTTGCGACGATCGGCGATGCGTTCGAGTTCTATGAGCGGCGCCTGCTCCTGCTGGGAATGCCGGGCAGCGGCAAGACCGTAACGGGTTTGATGCTGATCCGTGACGCGATCCTTGACCGCCTCGACAACCCTGATGCGCCGATCCCCATCCTCGCCAATATCCAGAGCTGGGACGGCCGCACGCCGCTGATCGACTGGCTCGATTCCTATCCGTATACGCCACGTGACACCATCGAGCTTGTCGAAAGCGGCAAAGCGCTGATCTTCTTCGACGGGCTGGATGAATTGAGTGACCACACGGCCGTGTCCACCACGGACGATCGCTACCAGGTCCACCGCCAGTTCATGGCACAGCTCCCGCGCAATTGTCCGGTGCTGGTGACCTGCCGCAACGAAGACTACGATCGCATTAAGTCGCGCATCTCGCTCAATGGTGGTGTGCGGCTCTCTCAACTGACGAACGACCAGATCGGCCAATTCCTGAGCCGCGTCCCTGAGCTGTTCGATCTCGTTCAGGATGATCCCGACCTGATGGAGATGATGCGCACGCCGCTGATCCTCTCCCTGTTCGCGTTTACGTGCGAGCGGATGTCCCCGGACAACCGCAATCGCTTGATTGACCAGAAGAACGATCGCCATCTGTTCCGCGAGCGCTTGATCGCCGCATACATCAGTGAGCTCTACAAGTTCGAGCGCCGCCGTCGCCCCGAACACGCGCTGCCTGTTTCAGTCGTACGGCTAATGGAAGCACTCGGGCGGGTGGCAATGCGCAACGCGGCCAACTTCATGTCGCGCACCAACTCGCTGTCCGAAAACGACCTCAAGCTGGTCAGCGCCGACGTCGAAGAGCGCCGCGCGATCAAGGAAATCGCCCTGCAGCTTGGGCTGCTGCAGCGTATGGCATCAAGCCGCTACAAATTCATCCACCTCATGGTGCGTGATACCTTGGCATTCTTCTACAGCACCAAACACTGGAAAGAACCGAGCGAATACACCGATCGCTTCTGGAGCCCCGCGCTCGCCCTCGGGCGCATCAAGGATCCCCGCGCTACGCAGGTGCTGCGCTTCATCCTCAAGGACGTGCACTCCGCGAAGGTGCGCCGTCACGTTGCGCAAGCCTTCGGATACAACCTGGATCCAAAGAGTGTGCCGGATCTGGTCAAGCTGCTGGCAGACCCCGATGACGATGTGCAGGCCGCCGCGGTGGAAGCGTTGGCCGCAATCGCCGACCCATCGGCGTTCAACTACGTGCTGCCACTGCTGCGAAGGAGCTCGAGTACGGCGATCCTGCAAAACGCGTGCAAGGCGCTCGGAGCGTTTGGCGACGCGCGCGCGGTCGATCCGCTGATCGACATGCTGAACAGCGAGCACATTTCGGTCGTACAACAGGCAGCATTGGCGCTGGCGCGGCTCAAGGCATCGCAGGCGGCCCCGGCGCTGCGCAAGAAGCTGTCGGTTCCCGATCACGGGGCGATGTCCACGATCATCGAGGTGCTGGGACGGCTGAACGACCGCGAGAGCGTGTCGCATCTCTTGCGGCTGTTCTCGACCGAACCCGCCAGCAAGACGCAGGACTGCATCGTCGAGGCGCTGCGACGCATCGCAAGCCCCGAAGCTGTGCCGATGCTGTGCGAAAAGCTGGTGTCGAAGGATGAACGGTCGCCGGACTTCCGGGCGCGGGTCGCCGCGGCGCTGGGCGCGATCGGCGATACGCGGGCCATTCCCGCGCTGCTCGAAGCCATCACCAAAGAGGCTCACGAGGAGACTTATACCTACAACGCGCTGCGAGAGGCGCTCCTCAAGCTCGGCCACACAGATATCCCGGAGCCAGCTTACTTCGCTGAGGACGTTGACAGCCGCCTGAACGACACCAATATCGAGGATTTCATCGACATCGGCCCGAGCATGCGCTGGGACGAATCCGATGACGACGACAACGCGGACGTGCGGGTCGACGCGCCGATGCGATGATCGAAGCGCGGGGCGACGTGATGTCTGCGCCTTGCGGTTCTGCGTGAAAATCGGCACAATAGTCGCTGTTCCGCAGCGAGATCACGCGAGGTTGGCGCCCCATGGCGAAGATTGGCTTGTTCTTCGGGAGCAGCACGGGTAAGACCGAGGCTGTCGCGTACCAGATCAAATCCGAGTTCGACAAGATCGAACAGGACATGGTCGAGGTACACAACATCGGCGCGTCGACGCCTGAACAGGTGCTGAAATTCAAGAACATCATCATTGGCATTCCGACGTGGAACACGGGCGAACTGCAAGACGACTGGGATGTGTTCTTCCCCCGCCTGCGCGAGATGGATTTCTCCGGCCATAAGGTCGCATTTTTCGGATTGGGCGATCAGAACGGTTACGGCTTCAACTTTCTTGACGCGATTGGAATCGTTGCGGACGAAATCTTGATGCAGGGTGGCGACCTGTACGGCATGTGGTCGGCCAAATCGTACGAATTCAACGAGTCGAAGGCTCAGGTCGAAGACCACTTCATCGGCCTCGGGATCGATGAAGACGGCCAACAGGGTATGACGCCTGAGCGCATCGTAGCTTGGGTGCGGCAGGTCAAGGACGAGTTCGGCCTGTAAAGCCAACCCAACCCATGTTGCAGCATTCAAACGCCCTTGCCCCCTGACGGTAGGGGCGTTTGCGCTATCATTACCCGCATGACGACCCCTAAGCGTGGCCCCAATACTCGAACATGGATTATCGGCGGCTTGATCCTCGTGGCCGGCACACTCGGCTTTGCAGGTGCGCTGTCGCTTGTGTCGGGAATGCAGCAGGGTGGGCCTGACGCCCAACCTACGCTTCTGACCGATACGGCGGAAGTCGTGGTTCAGCCGGTCGGCAGCGTCGTTGAAGATCGGTATGCGGTCGGGTACGGCGACTCGCCGCGCGAAGTCGTGATAACCAAAGCGGGCGCGACTTACATCCAGCCGTTTCTCGAGCAGGTCGACATTGCGCCCGGTGACACTGTCGTGGTGTCATCGCCCGACGGCGTTCAGCGCTACACGTACGATGCGTCTTCGGCCGGGCAGTGGACGTTCCCGATCGACGGCGAAACGGCGGTCGTCACGTTAATCAGCCTGAGCGGCGACCATCCGGACCGGGCTGGCGTGACGATCCCGCGGCTCGGGCAGGGGTTCACTGTGACGGAATTCGCACAGAGTATCTGTGGCTCGAACGACATCGTCGATGTTGCGTGCAGCGCGTCGAGCCACCCGATCGAGTACGGTCTGCGCCAGCCCGTTGCGCGGCTGTTCTATACCAACGGCGGCGGCCAATACGTGTGTACAACGTGGCGCGTCACGCCTGACAATTTCATGCTTACCAACCAGCACTGTATCCCGAACCAGACCGTCATGAACACGGCGATCATCCGCTTCAACTTTCAGGCGGCGGGATGTGGTGCAAGCTCAATCGAGCCTTATGTCGAAGTGCGTGGCGGCACGTTGATCTACGTCAATACGACCTACGACGTGGCGCTGTACTCGCTGCGCGAGGCGGACTTCCCGCTTGTTCAGCAGTTTGGATATCTGGAACTGGATACGTCGGCGCCTACTGCGAACGAGACGATCTTCATCCCTCAGCACCCGGCCGGCTTGCCCAAGAAGTTCGGCCTCAACAGCACCTCGGACGGCGGGCGGTGCCGCGTAATCGTTCCGTCAACGGCCGGGTATGCCGCCAATTCGGATTTGGCGTATACCTGCGACACGCAAGGGGGCAGCAGCGGCTCGCCGGTCATCGCGCTTGACACGCTCCGCGTCGTCGGCCTGCATCATCTCGGAGCGGGTCGCCCGGACGGATCGCAGTGCGGCCCGTCGCCGTACTACAATCAAGCCGTGCGCATCGACCAGATCTGGCCGCTGCTCGCCCCGTATTTTCCACAGCCGATCGCGCCGATGAGTACCGCGTCGCCCACCGCGACCGAGGCGCCTACGCTCACACCGTCCGCAACCTTCACTCCGACACAAACGTTTACGCCGTCCAATACGCCCACGCCAACCAACACTCCAACGGTCACATACACGCCGACCAGCACGCCCGAGCGCGTCGCGCGTGACCTGCTGGTCGATGGCGGATTCGAACTTGAGTCCGACGCGTGGGTGCTGATCGATGGTACCGGCGGCGACGCCCGGCGCGAGCGCAAGCAGCGTTCCGGCGGGTGGGCGTTCCAGTTCAAGGGCGGCGCAGGCGACGACGTCAAGCTCGTACAGTCGGTCGACGTCTCGGGCATCATGCCGGCGGCAGGCGACGTCATGGAGTTTGTGGCGCATATCGACACTCGCCGAATTCCTGACGGGTTTGCGATGGCCCGCATCACTTACGCGGACGGCGTCCGTCAGAAGTCCAAGATTCGCTTCGAAGGCGCCGACCACTACGAGCCTCGCGCGGCCGAAATCTTTCTGCGGCCAGTGCCGCTGTCCGGGCTGGAGGTCAAGTTCCGCCACAAGAGTCAGGACAACGCGAAGGTCTGGATCGACGACGTGCGGCTGGAATGGATCAGTCCAACGCCGTAATCAAATGTAAATTTTGCTAGGCGCAAGGCGGCCGCTGTATACTGGCGCCGACAATGTTGTGAGAAAGGGTTATTGCAATGAGCGCAGTTGAGCATATGTCGGCCGGCGTGAACTTCGCCCTGACTGACGATCAGTTGATGCTGCAGAAGCTGGCGCGCGAGTTCACTGCGAAGGAGATCATTCCTGTCGCCGAAGAACACGACCGCCACGCCAAGTTCCCCGAAGAGATATTCCACAAGGCGCGCGAGCTGGGAATCGCCAATATGAACGTCCCGGCCGAGTACGGTGGCGTCGGCGCTTCGGTATTCGAGGAAGTGCTCGTCAGCGAAGAAATGGCCTACGGATGCACCGGGATCAGCACGAGCGTCGGCACGAACGGTCTGGGTTCGCTTCCAATCCTATTGGCGGGCACCGAGCAGCAGAAGGCGCACTGGCTCGGCGAGCGGTTGATGGATAAGGGCGAGTTCTGCAGCTACGGTGTAACCGAAGCCGCGGCCGGGTCCAACGTTGTCGGCATCGAGACGCGCGCCGAAAAGAAGGGCGCCGGTTGGGTGATCAACGGCAGCAAGACGTTCATCACCAACGCGAGCCACGCCAACTTCTTCACGGTGTTCGCAAAAACCGATCCGAGCGCGGGCCATCGCGGAATGACGTGCTTCATCGTCGATCGCAACATGCCGGGCGTCAAGGTCGGGCGCAAGTTCGAGAAACTCGGGCAGCGCGCCAGCGACACGGCTGAGATCGTGTTCGAGGACGTCGAAGTGCCTGACGAGAATCTGGTCGGCGGTGAGGGCAAGGGCTTCTACCTTGCGATGAAGGTGTTCGATTACAGCCGGCCGGGCGTTGCCGCTGCCGCGGTCGGTTTGCAGCGCCGCTGCCTCGATGAGTCGGTGAAGTATGCCAGCGAGCGTATGGCATTCGGTGTGCCAATCTATCAGCATCAGGCCGTCGGGCACAAGATCGCGGATATGGCGATCAACTACAACGCCTCGCGACTGCTGGTGTGGCAATCGGCGTGGCAGGCGGACGCCGGCATCCAGAATCCGGCCGTTCCGGCCTACGCCAAGGCGTTTGCGGCCGACATGGCGACCAAGGCCGCAGTTGACGCCGTGCAGGTGTTCGGCGGTTACGGGTACATGGAAGAGTATCCGGTCGCCAAGCTGCTGCGTGACGTCAAGATATTCCAGATCTACGAAGGCACCAGCGAGATCCAGCGTAACATCATTGTCCGGGAGCTGTTCCAAGGCAAGAAGTAAGGTCTACGTATGGCCGACTTGTCGTCCCGCGCGTCGGATGCCCCGGCGCGCGGGGTTTTTTCTGCCGTCTTGGTGCTCACGTTGGCGCGCACATGCGTCAACATGACGCGCCGATTTACCTATACGTTCGTCCCCGAAATCGCGCGCTCGCTCGGAGTCGCCAATAGTGCGGTGCAGAACGTGATTGCTGCCCAAAGCGGTGTGTCGTTTCTCAGCCCGTTCGTGGGTGGGATAGCCGACCGGTTCGGCCGCAAGTACGTGATGGCAGGCGCGATGATCGCGTTCGGCGTGCTCGGGCTGCTTGGCGCGGCTTTCACGACGTACAGCGCGTTCTTTTTGATGATGATCGGGTTCGGCGTCGGGAAGA
The DNA here is from genome assembly GCA_016716525.1 of Candidatus Flexicrinis affinis. Classification (NCBI taxonomy): domain Bacteria; kingdom Bacillati; phylum Chloroflexota; class Anaerolineae; order Aggregatilineales; family Candidatus Flexifilaceae; genus Candidatus Flexicrinis; species Candidatus Flexicrinis affinis. Next base: position 1,856,089 of record JADJWE010000001.1, on the reverse strand, counting down.
TGCTGTTCGATCCGGCGGCATTGGCCTACTTGGGCGATCGTGTGCCGTTCGCAAGACGCGCGACAGCGGTCGGAATCAACGAGATGAGCTGGGGAGGCGCGCTGCTGATCGCCGCCCCGATGACCGGCCTGCTGCTTGAACGGGCGACGCTTTCGGCGGTATTTCTGGCGCTCGGGATCGTCAATTTCGCCGGCGCGCTGGCGGTCATCCTGCTGCTTCCCGCAGATCGACCATCCAAGGAGGCGCGCGCACTGCGCGTGCGCATCCGTCCGTTGGCGGTGCTGCGTCACCCGGTTGTTGTCGCTTCTTCGCTGTACGCCGGCTTGAATGCGGCAGCGAACGAACTGGTATTCATCAACTACGGCGCGTTCATGGATGCCAGCTTCGGGCTGGCGCTGTCGGCGCTCGGGTTCGTGACGATCGCCATTTCGGTGGCGGAGGGCGTGGGCGAAGGGATTGTCGCGGCGCTTGGCGATCGGGTCGGCACAAAGCGTGTCGCCTTGATGGGACTCGGGATAGCTGCCGCCTGCTACGTTGCGCTTCCGTTGTTCGCCAGCTCGCTTACGCTCGCCACAGCCGGCATATTCCTGCTCTTTTTCGGGTACGAGATCGCTGTCGTCGCGGCTATACCGCTGTACACCGAACTCGTGCCCGGCCAGCGCGCATCGGTGTTGGGCACGATTATCGGATTCATCGCGCTCGGCCGGTTTGCAGGCGGATTGCTCGGAGGTGTGCTGTATGCTGCTGGTGGGCCCAGCACCATCGCGATCGCTGCTGGCGTGACGGCGCTGGTCGCAATGTTCATACTGGCCCGATGGGTACGCGTCACGTCAGGAGGATAACGATGACTACGAGCGAAGCAGTCAAGCATCTTGAGACCGCACGCGCCAGCGCCGATGCCGCGATCCGTGCGGTCGACAACCTTTTGGTTCCCAACGACTATCAGGATGTCGCCGCGCTGACGATTCGTGCGGCCGAGGCGCTGCTCGCTGCCGCTGCGCAGTTTCTCACCGAAGGCGACGAGGTGGCTTTCGACTCGATCAGCCGCAGCGAGGACCTGCTCGACGCGGTCTACGAGATCATCACGGGCGATATCGACGCCGACGAGGATTAGTGGCCGACGCGGACATCGCCGTCGTTGGGGCTGGGGCCGCGGGGCTGATGGCCGCGATTTGGGCGGCGCGCACGCGGCCAGAGGCCCGGGTCATTGTCCTTGACGGCGCAGAGCGGCTCGGCGCAAAGATTCTTGTTGCCGGTGGTGGCCGCTGCAACGTGACCCACGAGCGCGTCGAGCCGGATGATTTCAACGGCGGCTCGAAACATGCTATTCGCAAGGTGCTGCTGCGATTCGATGTACCGGAGACGGTGCGCTTCTTCGGCGATCTCGGCGTTACGCTCAAACGCGAGCCGACCGGCAAGCTGTTTCCGACCACAGATCGCGCGCGGACGGTGCTCGAAGCGCTCCTCGCGGCAGCACGGGACGCTGGCGCTACACTCCTGCATCCGCGGCGTGTCGAGTCGGTCGACTTCGATGGCGGAGCGTTCGATCTTCAAGGAGATTGGGGAACTCTGACGGCCCTGCGCTTGATCCTCGCAACAGGCGGACGCAGCGTTCCAAAGTCCGGCAGCGACGGTCACGGCTACGCGTTAGCGCGATCGCTGGGCCACACGCTGACCCCCAGAGTACTTCCCGCATTGGTGCCTTTGCTGCTTCCGTCAGGGCATCCGCTGACCGGGCTTTCCGGTGTCAGCAGCGAAGTCTCGCTGACGCTGGCGGACCGCGGCGGTCGCGCGCGAGTTACAGTCGACGGGTCGATGCTGTGTACGCACTTCGGCGTATCCGGCCCGGCCGTATTGGACATCAGCCGGCACTGGCAGCATGCGACTCTGGACGATTCTTCTGCGGTGCTGACGGTCAACTGGCTGCCGGGGGAGTCGTTCGAGTCGGTTGACCGTGCGCTGGCAGCCCAGCCCGGATCGGCGCTTCGGTGGATTGGGGGACGTCTCGTTGAACGCTTGACGCGAACGCTTTGCGCTGCGGCAGACGTCAACGCGTCCGCGCCGCTGTCGACACTGACGCGCGAGAAGCGACGAGCACTATCAGCCGTGCTGACACGCTATCCGCTGCCGATCACAGGGACGCGGGGTTTCAATTACGCAGAGGTCACTGCAGGCGGCGTTCCGCTGACCGAAGTCGACCTGAAGACGCTCGAATCGCGCTGCCGCCCCGGCCTTCACCTCTGCGGCGAGATCCTCGACGTAGACGGCCGAATTGGCGGGTTCAACTTCCAGTGGGCTTGGTCGTCCGGCTATGTCGCCGGGCGCGCCGCTGCCGAAAGCCTCGTCTAGTCCCCAACCGAGACAGTCGCTTCTGCCGGCTGAGGCGGGGCCGCCGCAGCAGCCGTTTCGCGGGGCCCAACGCCGAAACGACGCACGAGCCCGATTGCCGGGATGAGCATCACGGCGAATAGGATCGTATTAAACAGGTACGGACCAAGCGTAGGCCGACCGGCGACGACGATCGACAGCAGCGGGCTGGCGATCAACGTCCCGATAATGACACCGAGGCTCTGGGCCGATCCAGTGAGGCCGACAACTGCTCCACGTGCGTTGTCGGGCGCGGCATGCGTTGCCAGCGATTGCAGCGGCGGCATCATGATTCCGCTGCCCAATGCGAACGACAGGGCAGCAGGCACAGCGACCAATCCGAGCGCACTCTGGCCAAACAGCGCGGTCACAAACGGCAGCCCGACCACGAAGTACCACAGCATCGAAAGCGACCGGATGACCGTTCCGCCGGCGACCAGCGGTGCATCGCCGAAACGTTTGAGCAGTCGTCGCAGGACGAAGATCTGGGTGACTGTTTGCCCGAGGCCGACTGCGCCCAGCATGAGTCCAACCCCAAGGTTGACGCCTTCTTCGCTCTGGCCGGCGAACAAGACGTTCTGACCATAGACGGCGAACGTCGACTGGACGATACCCATGCCGAGGCTCGCCGCGACGCTGATGGCCAGGATTGACCGGATGGTCCGGTTGCGCAGCATCGAAGCGAGGCTGGCTTGCCCGCCGCGCGCCCGATTCGCTATGCGCTCCTCGGCCGTCAACGTCTCCTTGAGCGTGAAATAGGTCATGATAGTTGGGATTGTCGTCACGATCGCAGCGGTGAAGAACGTGAACTCGCGGCTTGTCGCAGCCGCCAGCGCCCCGCCCAATGAAGGGCCGAAGATGAATCCAAGGCCGAATACGGCGAAGATCATGCCGATGGCCTGCGTGCGGCGCTCGCGCGGGGTGATGTCAATGATGTAGGCTTGCGCAACGATGATGTTGCCGCCTGTGATGCCGTCCAGAATTCGGCTCGCATACACCACGCTGATGCTCGGCGCGAATGCGATCATCAGGTAGCTGATCACAGTGCCGATCTGGCTCACCAGCAGTACAGGCACGCGACCGAACCGGTCGCTCAGTTTGCCGAGATAGGGCGCGGCAACGAACTGTGCGATGAAGAACGAGGCCTGAATCAGTGGCACCTGCGTTTCAGCGACGCCAAGTTCGTTGATGGCGTACAGGGATAGGATCGGCAGGATCATCGACGCGCCAAGCAATTGGGCGAAGACGATGGCGAGAATCGTCACCAGCCGCCGATCGTAGCGTTGTTTGGGCATTTGACGCGTGCTCCAAGTGGCGCGTAATGAGTGTAGAGTCGTCCTAACGGCCCGAACCTCGACGCAGTGTCGATCCGGCAGCTTACCGGTGCGGGTCTAGAGTTCGCCTACGGCGAGCGGCTCGCTCGTTGGCGCCTCACTGCCACCTTGCGGCTCGACCGAGATTCCCAGCGCAGATACATTGTCCCACGACTGGGCCACCTTGAACACCATCGTCATGTCGCCTCCGGGGTCGGTGTTGAACATGCAGGTGCTGACGACACCTTCAGGACCGATCATCCACAGTTGATATGTTTGATCTGGCGAGAGTGCGGGTAAGCCGTGCGTGACGATGACTGCCTCGTGCATCTCGGGCTGAAGCACGACCATCGCGCGCATCTCGCCATCGTCGCTCATCAGTTCGACACGTCGGCTTTGGGTTTGCATGACGAGATCGACGGCCATCGCGAGGTCCTTATACATCGCATCGACCTGCTGGGTGAGATCGCCGCGCAGCGATTCGAGGTTTGCGCGATCGCTGCGCAGTGCGTTGACCTCGCCAAACATATAGAGACACAGCGCCAACAGGACCACTGCGGCTGTTGAGCTCAGCCACAGCAGCGCGCCGCGGATGCCGGGTGCCGCGCGTGATGAGGGCTGCGGCAATGCGACCATGCGGCCGCTCGGACTATGCGCGTCGGGTTCGGTGCGTGCGGCGGACAGAATGCGCGCCTTCAAATCCGACGAGGGCTGGCGGCGCGGCACGTCAGACAACAGCACGGTTGCCTGTGCTGCGAAGCGCGCTGCTTCCGCCCGTAAATCGGGGCGTTCCGACAGGAGCTTTTCGAGGGCGGTGCTTTCGCTTGAATCGGCAGCGCCGAGGCTGAACGCCGCGAGATCGTCGCGCAGGCGGTCAGCGTCATCAGGGCGGCTGCCGGTGTTGTGTTCGTCGTTCATCTGCTTCGAGTGCCTTGCTCAGGGACCGGACCTGCATTCCCTAGTTCTATGTACGATGAAATTGGACGATCAGATGAGTCCACGGCGGCGAGCCTGTTCGCGTTCACTCTGCGCTGTCCTCCGTCTGCTCCGCCCAGAGGTCTCGCAGCTTGTGAAGTGCCGCGCGCACCCGGCCCTTGACCGTCCCGAGCGGGATGGCAAGGTACTCGGCCATTTCGGAATGCGACATGTCGCGGAAGTACGCGAGTTCAAGCACCTGTCGCTGATCGGGCGGCAGATGGTTGAGCAGCGACTTTGCCAGCCTTTCGTCGGCCCACGTCGGTTCGTCCATCGGGGCGATTGTCCCCAGTGTGTACAGGACGTCGTCCAGATCCACTGCATGGGACGCCGCACGCCGGTTCTCGACGCGTAAGCGGTCAATAGCAGTGAAACGCGTGATTGTCAGCAGCCAAGTCGACGGCTTGCCACGGTTGCCGTCCCACAGATGCGCCTGATTCCACACCTTTAGGAACGCGTCTTGCGTCGCTTCCTCTGCCAACGTTGAATTCTGCAATACGTGATAGGCGACGCTGTAAGCGACTTTGCCATATCGGTCATAGAGCAGCGCGAGGGCGGATTCGTCGCGTCTCTGCACACGCACCATGAGGTCGGCATCAGTTATGCTCGGATCTGTCGGCATCGGTTCACGTTGAGCGTAGAATTGAACCGAATGAGTATAGCACGGCACACCGGTCAATTTCGGCGCATCGTCGTCTATAATGGCTGGGGTGGGTGAACACCCGGCAGGAGACCGCATGGAGCTTTTTGGCGTAGGCGGATTCGAGTTCGCGCTGATCATCATTATTGCCCTGATTGTGGCCGGGCCGGCACGCATGGCGGTTTGGGCGCGCAAGTTGGGCCAGTGGACCGGGCAGCTTCGCAATTTGTGGAAGTCCGCCGCAGCCCAGCTGCAGCGTGAGTTGGATGACGCCGGTGTTGACTTCAAAGTGCCCAAGGAACTTCCGACACGCCGCGCAATCATGGATGAGATCAACCGCAGCTCCACCGTGAAAGAATTCGCGCAGCCGATCAAAGAAGTTCAGAGCGCGCTCGAAGAGGGCAAGACTGCCGCAAGCGAGGTCACCGGCGCGCTGAGCAGCGTCGAACGCAAGATGCTCGAGGCGACATCGGCCAACAAGCCCACACCACCGGCGACGTCGCGCACTGCGCCCGCCAATGGACCGTCACCCAGTAAGCCCGCAGCCACGCCGCCCAAACCGAAAGACAAGTCGGTCTACGAGAAGGGCGGGTTCGGCGCATGGGGAGGTGACACGGAGGGCGTGTCCTCCGGCGAAGCATTCGGAACGTGGTCGCAGGCACCCAAGGACGAATAGGGACGTCAGCATGGCACGCTTAAGACTGCGGCGGACGCCGCGCCCTGCGCCACCCACGGCCGATCCTGAACGACACATGGGCCTGCTCGACCACCTCAACGAGCTTCGACAGCGGCTGACGAAGGCGTTTCTCGCGCTCGTCGTCGGTGTGATTATCGGCTTGGTGTTCGCCAGCCCGGTCTTGGAATACCTGCAGTCCCCGTATGGTCAGCAGTTCACCGTACTGGGGCCAACCGGAGGTGTGGTCGCGTACTTTCGCGTATCGCTGCTGATTGGCGGCATTTTGGCGATTCCGGTCATCACGTATCAACTGCTGATGTTCATATTGCCCGGCCTGCTGGCCAGCGAGAAACGGGTGGTGATGATGGCCCTGCCGGCGATCGTCGGGCTGTTCGTTGTCGGCGTACTGTTTGCATGGTTCATCTTGATTCCACCGGCCTTGAACTTTCTGGAGAACTTCGAATCGGAAATCTTCCGCGCCGAATGGACTGCCGACCAATATCTGGGGTTTGTTACGGCGTTGATCTTCTGGATGGGGGTTGCGTTCGAAATTCCGCTGGTGTTCTTCGTCGTCGGAATCCTGGGTCTGATCGGGCCGCGTGCGCTCGCGTCGCAGTGGCGCATCGCGATTGTCGGGTCTTCAATTGCGGCCGCCTTGATCACCCCGACCATTGACCCCGTGAACATGATGCTGGTGATGGGGCCTCTGATTGCGCTCTACGTTCTGAGCATCGGATTGGTCGCAATTGGTAACCGCATCGGGGTTGACCCGACCGGGCGGTCGGAGCGCGTGTCTCAGCCCTCCTGAACCATTGTGATCTATAATGGCCCGTGGTTGACATTCAAAAAGAGTCAAACTACACTGACATTTACGGAGTTTCGTCGCGCAGGACGAGTGTCCCGCGCGTTGCCGTGCCGCATTAGGCCCCCACGCGCTTCGCAAACAACCTAACAGCTTCAGGAGTCATGCATGGCGTTGAAGTCGGAGTTCTTCGTCCAACCCGCCTATCCCTATGATCGTTCGGGGCCGATCCGCTGGATCTGGTCGCATGTTTGGCGTTACAAGCGGTTGTTCCTGCAGTGCGTGGCCGGGTTCATGATCGGGTACATCGGCTTCAGCTACGCACGCATCCTGATCGGACAAGCCGCAGAGGCGATCATCAATCCGAACCCGGAGGCCCTTGCGTCGGCGGGTTTGGCCGTCCTGCTGATTCTCCTCGTTGACAGCGTCGCCTCGCTGGCAGGGTCACTTTCGATCGAGACGGTAGCGCAGCGAATGGAACGCGATGGCCGGCAGGAGCTGTATGAGGCCTTGCTGGGCAAGAGCCAGACGTGGCACGACCGGCAGCGTGTCGGCGACATCATGGCGCGCGCGACTGACGACATGAAACAGATGAACGGCATGATCAACCCGGGCATCCTGTTTATGCTCGACATGGTGCTCGGCATGACCGTTCCGGTCATCATGATTGCCTCGATCGAGTTCGAACTGCTGTCGCTGCTAGTGATCTTCATCTTGATCTATGCGCTCGCAGTGCGGCGCTATGCGCGCGCGCTGAATCCGGTCGTCAACAGCCAGCGTGGGGCGTTCGGCACGATGAACGCCGGACTCGAAGAGACGATTGTCGGGATCGAGGTGGTCAAGGCGAGCGCACAAGAAACCTTTGAACGCCAGAAGTTCCGCCGCAATGCCAAGGCCTACCGCGATTACTTCGCCCAGCAGGGGCGGATCGAAGCGCGCTACCTACCCATGTTCTTCTATGCCTTGCTCACGGGCGGCGTGTTCATGCACTGCATGCTGCTGTTCGCGATCGGTCGGGTAGGCGTGGCCGACATCGTCGCAGTCATGGGGCTGGTCGGCGTGATGCGTTTTCCAGTGTTCGTCAGCATCTTCTCATTCAGTCTGCTGCAGCTCGGCATTGCATCCGCACGCCGCGTTCTGGAAGTCATCAACGCCGAAACGGCGATGGACGAGAACGCTGCCGGCCATTCTGCTGTCATGCAGGGCGGGCTGACGTTCGAAAACGTCACGTTCACGTTCGAAGACGGCATCCCCATACTCAAGGATGTTTCGTTCGACGTGAGACCCGGCCAGACCATCGCTATCGTCGGCCAGACCGGAAGTGGCAAGTCGACGCTTACCGACCTTATCAACCGCACGTACGACACGGTCGAGGGACGCATTCTGATCGACGGCGTTGACGTGCGCGACTGGAATATGGCTTCGCTCCGGTCGCAGATCAGCCGGATCGAGCAAGACGTGTTCTTGTTCAGCCGGTCGATCGCGGAGAACATCGCGTTCGGTGCGCCGGGGACGCCACAGGAAGCGATCGAACAGGCCGCGCGCGAAGCACAGGCGCACGACTTCATCATGGCGCTGCCGGACGGCTACGACACGGTGATCGGCGAGCGCGGTGTGACGCTCTCCGGCGGCCAACGTCAGCGGCTGGCGCTGGCACGCGCGTTCTTGAGCGATCCGCGTATTTTGATTCTCGACGACTCGACCAGCGCGATCGACTCTGCGACCGAGGACGAGATTCAGAAGGCGATCAACCGCGCGCAGGTCGGCCGCACGACGCTGCTGATCACACACCGCCTGTCGCAGATTCGCTGGGCCGATCACATCCTCGTGCTTGAGCGCGGCGAGTTGATCGCCAGCGGCTCGCACGAAGACTTGCTGCGAACGTCAGCCATCTACCGGCGCATCTTCGCCCGTTACGACACGCCGCTTCCAGCGATCGAACCCGCGGCTCAGACCGCCGCCGACTAGCCGCTTAGGAGAACTCCACAATGGGTTTCATCATGGACGGCCTCGATGCCGAGGCCTACGACCGCCAATACTCCGACCGCGATCTCGTGCGGCGCATCCTCGCTTACTTTCGTCCCGAAGGCTGGCGGATCGGAGTCGTGGCGCTTGCGATCTTCCTAACGTCGCTGGTCAACACCGCGCTGCCAGTCGTCATCTCGAACGGGTTGGACGAACTGGGGCTGACGAGTCCGACGCCCGAGGTGTTGATCCGGCTTATGCTGATTGTGACCGCGCTTGGCGTTCTAGGCTGGACGTTCAATGCGTTTCGCCAATGGCTGAGCGCAGCGGCCATCGGCAACGTCACGCTGCGCCTGCGCGAGGATGCGTTCGACGCGGTGACCAAGCGCGATATGTCGTTCTACGACCAGTTTCCGAGCGCGAAAATCGTCAGCCGCGTGACCAGCGACACGCAGCAGTTCAGCCAGACTGTCGGTCTCGTGACCGACTTGATGAGCCAGTTCCTGCTGGTCGTGCTGCTCGTCGGCTACCTGTTCAGTGTCAACGTGACCATGGCGCTGATCACGCTGGCGTTGGCCCCGTTCATCGTCGTGACTGCGCTGGCGTTCCGAAAGATCGCACGATCGACGATCACGCAGAGCCGCCGTGTGAATGCCGAGGTTTCGTCACACATTCAAGAGACGGTCAGCGGCATTCGGATCGCGAAGGCGTTCCGTCAAGAGCAGGCGATCTACGACGACTTTCTGGACGTGAACGCGCGCAGCTACCGGATCAACCTGCGCACCGGCTACACGTTCAGCAGCATCTTCCCGATCCTGAACATGGTGGCTGGCATCGGAACGGCGGCGCTGGTGTTCTTCGGCGGACGCATCGCGATCGACAGCCCGAACCTGCTGACGCCGGGGCAGTGGTACCTGTTCATTCAGGGTCTGGCCCTGTTCTGGTTTCCGTTGACGAGCATTGCGTCGTTCTGGAGTCAATTCCAGCTTGGGCTGGCGGCAGGGGAGCGCGTCTTCGCACTGATCGACGCCGAGCCGAAGGTCGTGCAGACGGCGAACCGCATGCTCGACCGGATCAATGGCGAGATCGAGTTCAAGAACCTCGACTTTGGCTATGTGGACGGTCAGCCGGTGCTGTCGGACTTCAACCTGCACATCCGTCAGGGCGAGTCGTTGGCTCTGGTCGGGCATACGGGGTCGGGCAAATCGTCGCTTGGCAAGCTGGTGGCACGCTTCTACGAGTTCCAAGGGGGTGACATCACGGTCGACGGGATCAGCCTGCGCACGGTGAACCTCGACTCGTACCGCAGCAAGTTGGGCATCGTAACGCAGACGCCGTTCCTGTTCGACGGTACCGTTCGTGAGAACATCCGTTACGGCCGCGCGAGCGCGACGGACGAAGAAGTTGAAACTGCAGCGATGCAGGTTGCGAATGGCGACTGGCTGTCGGTGCTGGCGCAAGGGCTGGATACGCCAGTCGGCGAACGCGGCAGCGCGCTGTCGATGGGGCAGCGGCAGCTCGTGTGTTTGGCGCGCGTTGTGCTTCAAGATCCGGCCATCTTCATCCTCGACGAGGCGACCGCCAGTGTCGATCCGCTGACTGAAGCGCTCATTCAGGAAGGGCTAGACACCGTGATGAAGGGCCGCACCAGTATCGTGATCGCCCACCGCCTGAGCACGATCAAGAACTCCGACCGGATCATCGTGCTGCGCAAGGGCGAGATCATCGAACAGGGCACGCACGACGAACTGATCGGGAACGACGGTCACTACGCCGAGCTGTACAACACGTACTTCCGGCACCAGTCGCTCGAGTACATCGAGTCGGCGAAGGACATGGTGGCCTAGCGGCGACGCTGAACATGCGGCGCACTTTGCGCCGAAGAGCGCTCGGCAGGGCAGGGCAACAACGGGGCACGGCCAAAGCGGTCGCGCCCCGTGTGATTCGCGGCGAGTGTGCACGTGTCAGCCCAGATAGGCGGCCAGAATCGCGGGGTCATTGCTGAGTTGGGCGGCTGTGCCTTCGGCGACGACCTTGCCGCGTTCCAGCACATAGGCGTAATCGGCGATTGCCAGCGCCTGGCGTGCGTTCTGCTCCACCAAGAGAATTGATATGCCTCGATCCTTGATCTCGGCGATGATGCGGAACACGTCTTTCACAAGCAGTGGCGCGAGGCCCATGCTCGGTTCGTCCATCATCAGGAGGGTAGGCTGCATCATCAGTGCGCGACCGACCGCCAGCATCTGCTGTTCGCCGCCGCTGAGCAGCCCGGCCTTCTGCGTTCGACGCTCGTTGAGGCGCGGAAAACGTGCATAGATCGCGGCCAACTCCTCGTCCGCGCGCCCATCGCGCCGCACATGTGCGCCGGCGGTCAGGTTCTCCGCGACCGACATGTTGGCGATCACCTGGCGCCCCTCAGGGACCTGCACCATGCCCATCGCGGCGATCCGGTCCGGCCGTTGACCGATCAGTTCGGAGCCTTCGAACCGGATGCTTCCGGTCGAAGGGCGCAGCAGTCCCGAGAGGGCGTTGAGCGTCGTTGACTTGCCCGCGCCGTTCGCGCCGATCAATGTGACGACCTGGCCCTCCTCGAGCTTGAACGACACGCCGCGCAGTGCGGCGATCATGCCGTAGCTGACCCACAAGTCCGAGACCTCAAGCAGCGCCATCGTCACTGCTCCCGAGGTAGGCTTCGATCACGGCCGGGTTGGCCTTGATTTCCGCCGGCGTGCCATGCGCGATGATCTGGCCGAAGTTCAAGACGTAGATCTCATCGCACACCTGATGGATAAACGCCATGTCGTGTTCGACGACGAGGATGGACAGACCCGCGTCGCGAAGCGTCAGTATGGCCTCGCCAAGGGCGTGGGTCTCGACCGGGTTCATACCGGCGGTCGGCTCGTCGAGCTGCAGCAGCTTGGGCTGCGTCGCGATCGCGCGCGCCAGTTCAAGCCGCCGCTGATCGCCATAAGGTAGGGAAGCGGCATGTGTGTTTGCTTCGGGCAGCAAGCCAAAGCGGTCCAAGAGTTCACGCGCTCGCTCGCGCATCTCGCGCTCCTCCGCGCGAAACGCGCGGCTGAACATCACGGCGCCGGCAAGGCTGCCGTGCCCGCGTGAATGTTGGCCGATGAGCAGGTTTTCGAGCGCGGTCATGCGGCCAAAGAGCCGGATGTTCTGGTACGTGCGGGCAATGCCCAGCCGGGTAATGTGATGCGGCTCGGCGTTGTGAATCGACGTGCCTTCGAACTCGATGACGCCCGAAGTCGGATGATCTAGCCCGCTGATGCAGTTGATCAGCGTGGTCTTTCCCGCGCCGTTCGGGCCAATCAACCCGACGATGCGACCTTTTGACACGTCGAGATTCACATTGCCCAGCGCCTTCAGGCCGCCGAACTGTCGCGTAACCGCCTCAAGGTGCAGCATGAGACGACCTTTCGGCCGCATCTGCGCGGCGGCGCAGCGCTCGGCGTGCACGCCGGAAAAGGAGGCGTACGCCGGCCGGGTTGACTAACCCGCCGGGCAGAAACAGGATCACTCCCAGCAGAATCAGACCAATAAACACACCGCGAAGTTCGTTCAGAAAGCGCAGAACTTCGGGCAGCGCGCCCATCGCCAGTCCGCCGACGATCGGGCCGACCCACGTCGATGTCCCGCCCAGCACCGCGAAGCTCAGGATATCGACCGCCTTGTCGAAACCGTATGCGCCGGGAGAGATGATGCGCGTGAGGTGCGCGCTGAACACGCCTGCCGACGCAGCGACAACGGCGCTCATCACGAACACGACGTTCTTGACATAGACGACGTTGATACCCATGTTGGCGGCGGCGCGTTCGTCCTCGCGAATGGCGGCCATGGCACGGCCCAACCGAGATTTGTGCAGCCTCCAGAGCAAGAACATCAACAGGGCCAGAAACGCAAACAGCATCCACGTCTCGGTGCTCTTGGGGATGCCCTTGATGCCGCGCGCGCCTTCCAACAACCGGATGCGCACGCGCTCCCCTTGTAGCGCCGTGGCAACTGAGGAGATGATCTCGTCGAAGTTGAGCAGCAGGATGATGACGACCTCGCCGAAGCCTATTGTTGCGATGGCGAGGTAGATGTCTTTCAGCCGCAGCACGGGCAGCCCGATCGGCAGGCTGATCAGACCCGCGACGGCCATGCCAACGATCAGGCCGAGCCACAGCGGCAGCTCAATAAACTGCGTGGCTGCGACACCTGCGTAAGCGCCGATCGCCATGAAACCGGCATTGGCGAGCGAAAACATGCCGGTATACAAGGTCAGGTAGATGCTGACGCCGAGGATGGCATTGACCAGCATGAACTGCAGCACAGGCTCGGTGATGCCGAGCGGTCTGAGGATATCGACAAGGGCTTGAATGAGCGCGTCCATGACGGCTTATGCCCGTGTGCTTTCCGATTGGCCGAACAACCCTTGCGGCCGTGCCAGCAAGAGCACGAACAGCAGGCCGAAGACAACCGCGTTCTTGTAGCTGCTTCCGCCAATCGCAATGCTGAACGTTTGGATCGCGGCGACGAGAAATCCGCCGACCAGAGCACCGTTGATACTGCCCAATCCGCCAAGCACAATCGCGGTCAGGCCGACCAGCGCCACGTCATCGCCGATGAACGGCGTGACGTTGAGGAAAACTAACCCGTACAGCATGCCTGCCGCGCCGCCGAGGAGGCCGGCGAGGAAGAACGTTAGAACGTAGACCCGCCCGACGTTGACCCCCAGTAGCGCCGCCGTCCGTTGATTAAACGCGACAGCCCGCATCTGCTGGCCGATGCGCGTGCGCATCACGAGATACTGAAGCGCGACCACCAGCGCTAACGCGATCACGAGGATGATCATGCGGATCGGGACGATGCGCAGCGACAGCGCCTCGATGACGATGGGCTGATCGGGTACAAGCCCCTGCGGGAAGTACGCTTCGGTACCACCCCACAGCGGCTTGAACGCCAGCTGCGCAAGGTTGACGATCAGCAGGGCCGCGCCGATGCTGCTGATGAGCTGTGACATGCGCGCGGCGCCCCGCCGCCGCAAGGGCCGGAACGCCACGAACTCCAGCAGGACGCTGACCGCGCCAGCGGCGATCATTGCGAGCGGCGCGGCGATCCAGAGCGGTTGATCGAGTTTGTCGACCAGCAGCAGGCCAAAGAACGCGCCGGTCATGAAGACGGCGCTGTGCGCGAGGTTGAGCACGCCAAGGATACTGAACACCAGCGCGTAGCCGAGGGCGAACAGGCTGTAGATCGCGCCTAATGAAACGGCGTTCACGACCTGCTGAAGGAAGCTATCCATTTGCTGTATTTCGCATTCATCGATACGGCCCGTGCCGGATCGCGCGGATCAGGCACGGGCCGTCGAAAACCTATGCTGCCGTTATTCTTCCGCCATCTCGGCGCCTAGCACTGCGAACGCGCCGCCCTGTGCGATCTGCACCACCGGGTCGTGAACCGGATTGCGGTCTTCGTCAAAGCTGAACATACCGAGCGGGCTCGCGAAGTCCGTGATCCCTGCCAACGCATCGCGAACGTCGGCGCTTTCGGCAGAGTCTGCACAGCGGATTGCCGTCGCCATCAGCCACGCGCCGGTGTACGCCTGTGTTGCAAACTGATCGGGCAGCGCGCCGTACGCTTCCTCGTACGCTTCCGAGAACAGCGAGCTCAACGCCTCGGGGCTGGCGATGTTCCATGCCGCACCGACGATCACACCATCCGATGCCTCGCCGGCATTGGTCAGAACGGCCGGGCTGTTGAAGCCGTTGCCGCCGATAATCGGGCCCTCGTAGCCGAGCTGGCGGGCCTGCACGATGATTTGGGTTGCTTCAGCCGCCAGCGCAGACACGACCAGCGCATCCGGCTCGAGGCTGACCAACTGCGTCAACTGAGCGTTGAAGTCCACGTCGCCGCGGGCGAACGTGGCTTCGCCGAGGATTTCGACCTCGTTCTCTTCCAGCGCGCTGACGAACACGTCATAGCCGCTGATGGTGAAGTCGTCATCGTTGCCGTACAGCACGGCGACCTGCTCAAGCCCGAGCGCCTCGGTAGCCTGCGCGATCGTGCCGGGGATGACCGACGCTTCGGGCAAGCTGTTACGGAAGACGAACTCGCCCATGTCGGTGATGCCGCCGGCGGTATTGCTGACGCCCATGACCGGCACGCCGTTTTCCTGTGCGATCGGGTCAGCGCTGAACGCCTCGCTTGACAGCGTCGGGCCAAGCACGGCAACCACGCCATCTTCCTCGACCAACTTGGTCATCGCGGCGATGGCCTGCTCGTTTGCGCCGGCAGAGTCTTCGTAGATGACCTCGAGGGTCACGCCTTCACCGAGGTAGTTTGCTTCGTTGATCTGTTCTACGGCAAGCGCGACTGCCTGCGACTGCGGAATGCCGTAGACCGAGATATTGCCGCTTTGGCCGAAGATCGCGCCGATCGTGACGACTTCAGGAAGATTCGCAGGGTCGGCGCATGCCTCCCACAACCCCATCTGAGGTTCTTCTTCATCCTGTGCCACGAGCGCGATCGGGGCGCTCAATGCGACGATCAAGAGTACGACGAGAACACGACGCAAGAGTGACATGACGCGGGTCTCCCTAGTTCCTAGAAGCGCTGCAGTCGAGTGTACCGTGCGCTCCTACCCCCTGCAACGCGTCAGGCCAGTATGGTCAGGCTTTCGAGGTCGCGCGGATAGTAGGTCAAGCTCTCGACGCCGTCGTCAGTGACCACCACCGTGTCCGAGTGACGGAAGCCGCCTAATCCCGCCTTGTACAGGCCGGGCTCGACCGTGAACACCATGCCGGGCTGAATGACGGTGTGATCGCCGATGTCGAGGAATGGCCCCTCGTGGTAACGCAGGCCGATACAGTGTCCCACATGATGCTTCCAATATGGCCACAGATCGTGCTTGTCGTAGTAGGCGCGCACCGCTTCGTCGACGGCACTGCACGGCACGCCGGGCTTGATCGCCTCCAGCGCCGTGTCTTGCAGCGCGACCATGTGGTCGAACATGACTTTCTGCTCATCGCTGGCGGGACCAATGACCATTGTGCGTTCAAGCTCGCTGACGTAGCCCCACACCGGCGCGCTGGCGCCTGTCACGAGCACGTCGCCGACCTGAAACGTGATGTTGTTCGCCAACGCGTGCGGGATCGCCGCGTTACGCCCGATCTGCCCGCGATACCCGGCCATCGCGCCGCCATAGTAGCTGGACTGTCCGCGCCAGATCGGGCCGATGGCGTCTGCCATCATACGGGTCGCCTCGACGCTTGCGCGGTCGGCAACATCCGTTTCGGTCAGGCCGGGGCGAGTGTAGCGCTGCAGCAGGACGTGGGCGAGGTTGGCCCACACACAGCTTTCGCGCAGCAGGTTAATTTCCGCCGCGGACTTGATCATCATCTGGTCCTCGACCCATGCGCGAACTGGTTTCGGCGTGCTGCCGGTCATTTCGCTGAGCGACGGCCCCCGGTACCCGAAGATCCACGGGTATCCGTCGGTATCGGCGCCGTAATTCTGCGTGACCCCCAGCTCCTGCAGGAGGCGATTGAGGGCGATCGTCGGGTGTTCCTTGCTCGGATACTCGGGATAATCGGCTACCGCATCGACCAGCGCGTTGGCCTGCGCATGCTCACGTTCAAGCCGTGGTACGAACATGCCACGCTGGCCCTTGCTGTTCAGCACCAGCGCCATCGGCCGCTCGGTCGGGATGAACGCGAACCCGGTGTAATACTTGATGTAGTCGCCGTCGAACAGCACGACGCCGGTTAACCCGGCTTCCTGAATCTTCTGCGTAAGGCTGTCGCAGCGTTTGATGTGCTCTGCATCGCTGATCTTTAGGGAAATCGTGCGGACTGACATCAAGTTGCTCCTCAAGAATCGCCGTAACAAAGGCGTAACCGGCTGTGCGCAAGGCGCACGTTACGCTACACTTATCGAGTGTATCCTAGCCAGCGGCCGTTGCGCATCCATGTGATTCATGACCATTCCGGTTGAATACCCGACATCGGCACGTCCTGCGCGCATCCTCCGTAAATTCGTCAAGCCGGGCAGCAGCAGCGTCCCTCACGAGGGAATCGATATCTACGCGCCGCTCAATTCGGACGTGTTTGCCGGTGCGTCGGGCGAGGTCAACCGGGTCGTCCTCAGCAACGACGAGCTGAACTACGGACCGTACGTCTCCATTGTCACCCGTCTGGGTGGCGACAAGATCCGCGTGTTGTACGCAAACCTGAAAGATATTCGCGTCTCTGCGGGGCAGGTGGTCAGCGCGGGCGACTTGATAGCGAAATCGAGGGGCGGCTATATCAAGGTCGTCATTCAGGCGCCAAAAGACAACCCGTACCCGCAGTTTCCGCTCAAGTACGTGGCGCATCCCAAGCATCACCTGACGCTCCCGCGCCTGCGCTTGCGCCCGACCGACAATCGATTGCGGTTGCGCCGAGAGCCGAATACCGAGAGCGAAGTCGCCGGTTTCGTTAACCAGTGGGACCAGCTTGAGACGCCGGATCACGACTACAAGGTGCTCAAGAAGGTCGGGCGGCAGGGTAAGTGGATCAAGGTCTACAACCCGTATTCCGCCGGGGACATCGTGTGGGCGGCGGCGTGGTATCTCAAGGCGATTAGCCTTGACGACCCGAAAGAAGGCATACCCGGAATCCCGATGCGCGGGATGAACCTCGACCGGTATCACCCGTTGGGAACGCCTTCCGCGACGCCGCTGCGCTACCTCGGCTGGGTGCGCATCCTATACAACCTGTCATACAACCCGGACAACGGCACGTACGGCAACAACGACCTCGCAGCGACGTTCAACCGCTATTTGCCAGTGCTACAGCAGTACGCCAACAGCGGGAACAAGATCATCCTGATCTTCAACCATCAAACCTACGGCGAAGCGCGTGGCTATGTGTGGGACCAAATGTCGCCGGGCCAGTGGGACGACCTGATCGCGTCGTTCGTGTTCTACGTGCGGCAGATCGCGCAGCAGTTCGCGGCGCTCAACCTGATCTACGCCTACCAGATTTGGAACGAACAGGACTCGCCGCCGACCAACCAGGCGGCTGTTCCGATCCCGGCCAGCGTCTACGCCAAGATGCTGACCGAGACAATACGCGCTATTCGGGCGGTCGACGGCAAGGCCAAGATCGTCACTGGCGGCCACGTTACCGGTCCCGAACTGGGTGTGAGCTATGCCCGGGCCGTCATCGCGCTGCTTCCGAACGACGCGATACCGGATGGGATCGGCGTGCATCCGTACGGGACGGGCCCAGCCGATTCACCGTTCAGCATCTTCGGCAGCATCAACAATGCGATTGAGAAATGGAGCGGCGTTCTGCCCAACAGGCCGCTTTGGATCACCGAGTGGGGCATCCTCGACCGGCAGGGCGATGACAGCATCGCGACCGCGGCGGCCGACTTCGCGGACGGATTCATCGAGATCTGCGAGGACGATTACCCGGGAATGGTCGCGTGTGCCGTGTGGTATGCGTGGGCCGACACCATGCACAACGGATACGGCATGGTGCGCTCGGACAGTTCCGCTCGGCAGCCGTTGTACGCGCGCTTTCTCGGCCTCTAGCGCGTCGCCGACTTCAGCCGGCGCTCGAGCAGTTTGACCCCCAACGACAATACGATAGTGAGCGTGAGGTACAACACTGCTGCTGTGAGGTACGTCTCGATGTAGCGGAAATTCGACCCCGATGTTGTCTTGGCACGTTGCGTGATGTCGTTCAGTCCAATGGCGCTGACAAGCGCCGAGTCCTTGATCATCGAGACGAAATCGTTGCCAAGCGGAGGCAGGATTCGGCGGATTGCTTGAGGCAGGACCACAAAACGCATCGTCTTGATGTAATTGAGGCCGAGCGCACGCGACGCTTCAAGCTGACCGCGTTCAATCGACTGAATGCCGGCGCGAAACGTCTCGCTCATGAACGCCCCGTACGCGAGCGCCAAGACGATCATCGCGGGTTCGGGGGAGCCTCCGCGCGATGGGATGCCCAAATTGAACGTGTCGTTTAGGTAGTCGCGCACGGCCGGGATGAGCGCATACACCGAGATAACGAGCGTCGTCAGCAGCGGCAGGCCGCGCATGACTTCGACGAAGATCGTAGCGATCTGGTACACGAGAAGGCGTACGAGGCTGAGCGGCACTCCGAGAAGCCCGGTCGCAGGCTTGGGCGGGTTCGAACGGATCAGGCCAAGGATCAGGCCCACCATCAAGGCGCCGAGGTAGGAGAAAAACGCCACGCGAAGCGTCAGGCTGATACCGTCATCGAGCTGAGAGAAGATGTTGGCCCAGATAGGGTTGGCCGGGACGAGCAGGTCGCCGAGCGATTCGATCGCAGGGGTATACATGGAAGTCGGTACGGCGAGCAGCTTTGTGTATTCGAGGATTCGCCAGTAGACGAATATCGCAACGAAGAACAGCAGGACGCCCCACCACGGCACGCTGAACATCTTGACGTACAGCCAGCGCAAGGCAGTGCCAGGTGACGGCAAGCGACCGGTACGTGCTGCTTCAGTGTCTGTCTGCGAGCCGCGCGCTAGCGGGACATCCATATTATCTCCTAACGAAAGGGGCGGCGTCGTGCGCCGCCCCCAAGTGCGTTACCCGGAAGAACTACTCGCCGCCGTCGATGATCCACTTCTGGTTGTACGCGGCGAGCGACCCGTCGATGCGCATTTCGGCGAATGCAAGGTCGAACGGCGCAACCAGGTCGGAACCTTTCGGATAGATGAAACCGAGCGCATCCGTCGGGACCAGCGGATCGCCCACGATCTTCACCGCATCGGCATTGACGCCAATGTAACCCTGACCAGCTACGTCATCCATGACGACCGCGTCGATATCGCCAGCGATTAGTGCCTGTACCGCGATTGCGAAGGTATCGTAGGTGATGATCCGGCTCTCGCCGACCAACTCGACCGCAACCTCGTAGTTGGTCGTACCGGGCTGGACCCCAACGATGAACTCCTCGTTTGCGATGAACGACTCTGCGCCGTCGTAACGATCCTCGTCGGCGCGAGCAAGCAGCACCTGATCAGTGGCGACGTAGCCAACCGAGAAGTCGACGATCTCACGGCGATCTTCAGTGATGGTGATACCGTCGGCAGCCATGTCGAATTCACCGTTGCTAACCGCGACGATCATGCCGTCCCACGACGTCTCGATGAACTCCGGCACACAGTTGAGCCGGCTGCAGATGTCGTTGATGACATCGTAGTCCCAGCCGATCGGGTTGCCGGACTCGTCCAGGTAGTTGTACGGCGGGTAGGCATTTTCCACGGCTACCGTTACCGTACGTCCACCGAGGTCGGGCAGTCCTTCCTGCGTGATCCACTTGGCGTTGAAGTAATCCAGCGTGCGATCGGCCTTCATCGCGGCAAGTGCCGCGTTGATCGCCCCAACCAGTTCCGAGCCCTTCGGGAAGATGAAACCAAGTTCGTCAGTCGGGACGAGCGGCTCACCGACGATCTTCACCGCGTCGGCGTTGACGCCGATGTAGCCTTGACCGGCGACGTCGTCCATAACGACGGCGTCGATGTCGCCGGCGATCAGTGCCTGCACAGCGATCGCGAACGTGTCGTAGGTAATGATGCGGCTTTCACCAACGAGGTCGAGAGCGACTTCGTAGTTGGTGGTTCCCGGCTGAACACCGACGATGAAATCGGTATTCGCGACAAACGCCTCTGCACCGTCGTAACGATCCTCATCGGCGCGTGCAAGCAGCACCTGATCGGTTGCCACATAGCCGGTCGAGAAATCGACGATCTCCTTGCGGTCGTCCGTGATGGTGATGCCGTCGGCGGCCATATCGAACTCGCCGTTGCTCACAGCCACGATCATGCCGTCCCACGATGTCTCGATGTATTCGGGGACGCAGTTCAGCAGACCGCAGATGTAGTTGAGGACATCGTAGTCCCAGCCGATGGCATTGCCGGATTCGTCGAGATAGTTATAGGGCGGATACGCGTTTTCAACGGCGACCGTGATTGTGGCGCCGCCAAGGTCCGGCAGGTCACTGCTTTGCGCCCCAGCGACATCGACCAACGCCAACGCAAGCAATGCCAGTAGAAGTGCGAACTTCTTCATTGACAACTTCCTCCACACACTGAAATCGTGACGCGATTCAGGCGCAGAGTGTAGCGGACGGCTGATGACGCGTCAAATTGCGTTCGCCTCAGTCTGCGGCAAGGGATTGATTGGCCTCGCGGACGATCAGCTCCTCGGTCAACGCCCACAGCTTGGCGGATTCTGTTGGGGACGAAATGTGCGCGGCAGCTACTGCGATTGCGGCTCACGTACTCCGACTCAGCGTCACCGCAGACTGGCAAGTTTCGCCTTCTTGGGGACGTGAATGTGATCTCATTTTCAGGTGCAGAGTGTGCTATGGTTGGAACTCTGTTTACCGCCGCTGCTGGAACACGCACACGATGACTCGGTCCGTCCGTCGAACACCGGTACAAGAGCGCGCCGTCAACAGGCGCGAACGAATCCTGCAGGCGACCGCACAACTCCTCAGCGAGCTCGACTACGCCGCGATCAACGTCGCCGCGATCGCCGAACGTGCCGAAACTTCGATCGGGTCGATCTACCAGTTCTACCCGAACAAAGACGCGATTCTGCACGCGCTCGCGGCCGACTACCTTGCTGACATGCGCGAGTCGAACGCCGATGTGTTCAACAACGTGTCGCTGTCAATTGGGCAGCAGGCCGAGCAGGCCGTAAGCTGGCTGTTCGAATATGAGGCCAATCACCCCGGTTTCCACCACGTGCTCAAGAGCGACTGGGTGTCATCGGAAATCAAGAACGCCGTCGCCGAGATGCACGCCCACATGACGGCGGCGATCGGAACCTTTATTGCATCGGTCGCACCGAACCTGTCGCGAGTGACACGCCATCTTGCCGCAGAGTTGATCCTTGCCACGTCAAAGGGCGTGATGGGGGAGATGGCGCTGCACGATCCGGAGCAGCGTGAAGCCGCACGGCAGCAGCTCGTGCGGCTCATCACGTTATATGTCGAGGATCTGGCGCGGCAGTCTGCTCGCTAGAGGATCTGCGATAGGAACGCCTTCGTGCGCTCGTGGTGGTCGACGTTGAGGTCAAAGAAGGTCTGCGGGTCGCCTTCTTCGACGATGCGGCCCTGATCGAAGAAGAGGATGCGATCGGCCACTTCACGCGCAAAGCCCATCTCGTGAGTCACGACGATCATCGTCATGCCCGAGAGCGCAAGCTCCTTCATAACGTCCAGCACTTCCTTAATCATCTCCGGATCAAGGGCAGACGTCGGCTCGTCGAACAACATGATCTTGGGTTCCATCGCCAACGCGCGCGCGATCGCCACACGCTGCTGCTGGCCGCCAGAAAGCTGACCCGGGTACTTGTTTGCCTGTTCCGGGATGCCGACGCGCTCAAGCAGTTCTTGTGCCTTCTTCTCCGCCTGCGCACGCGGCAAACGGCGCACCTGCATCGGCGCGAGGCTGATGTTCTGCATCACCGTCAGGTGAGGGAACAGGTTGAACTGCTGAAACACCATGCCGATTTCACGCCGGATTGCGGCGATATTGCGCACGTCGTTACCAAGCGGGATGCCGTCGACGATGATGTCGCCCTCTTGATGTTCTTCAAGGCGGTTAATACACCGAATGAACGTGGACTTGCCAGACCCTGACGGCCCGATCACGACGACCACCTCGCGCTGGGCGATGTTCACTGTGACGTCGCGCAGGACGTGAAACTCGCCGAACCACTTGTTTACGGTGTTGCAGATGATGATGGGCTCACCGGTGGTCTTGGTCATACAGTCTCATTCCTCACAGTTTGGTTTGGCGGGCACCGCCACTGCCACTGCGTTCGAGGCGGCGGCTGACATAGCCCATTGCATAGCTGAAAACGAAATACACGATCGCGATGAAGATGTACGTCTCTTGACGCAGGCCGATGTACTCCGGCTGTGCGACGACGTTGTCGGCGTTCTTAGTCAAGTCGAGCAAGCCAACGATCGCGACCAGCGACGTGTCCTTGAACAAGGAGATGAACTGGCCAACAAGGGCCGGAATCACGGCCCGAAGCGCCTGCGGCAGCGTGATTCGCATGGTGACTTGCACCGGGTTCATCCCGAGCGCTTTCGCCGCCTCGACCTGCCCGGGTGGCACGGACTGCAAGCCACCGCGGACGTTCTCGGCCAGATACGCGGCGCTGAAGAACGTGATCGCGACCATCGCCCGCACTGCCTGCGGCACGGTTGCCAGCGTTGGGTTGACCAGCGGCAGCGCCAGCGAAGCGAGGAACAACACGGTAATCAGCGGAACACCGCGCACCACTTCGATGAACGTGACGCAGAAGTACTTGATTGCAGGCAGCCCGTCTGCGCGGCGACCCAGCGCTAATGCGACGCCAATTGGGAACGAGGCGACGATGCCGACGACAGTCAGCATGAACGTGAGGAACAGCCCGCCCCAGCGCCCGAGGTCGGTTGGCGCAACCAGCAGGAAGATCACGATTGGCATCACGAACCATGACCACATCGCAAGGCGACGCGACCACGGCTGTGCAGGCGGAGTCGTCGGAACCATGCGGTCCACTGCACGTGCCACCCAGAACCCGACTGCCGCTGCAATGAGAACGGGAATCAGCAGGCGGTTTGGCGCGTTCGAGGAACAGCGCGATATGCAAGCGCAGGTAATCGTTCAGCGGGCGGTCGCCGCGATACTGGTTGTCGATGACGACGTTGCGGGGAATGTCCGTGCCGCCGCGCTGCGGTGCATCAAGCTCGACCACCAGATCGTCTGTGATGCGCAGGAACTGATCGACCGAAACGAGCTGCTGCTGGCCCGCTGCGTTAAGGACCGGATCGCCGTTGTCGTCGACCCGTGCCCGCGTGATCGTACGTTCGGTGTGCGGGTAAATACCGACCGCTTCCACCAACATGACCGAGTCGGCGGGATCGCTCGCCTTCTCAAGGACGTACCAGCCGGTCGCCGGGATGGTAACGGTAATCGGCGCATCGCCCGTCGAAAGCGTCTCATCGACGAGGACGGTTTCGCCGTCGCCGCTTTGAATCCGGACCATCACCGTGCCAGTATTGAGTGCGAAGGACTCGCTTACCGGCTGGTCGGTGGACGCACGCAGCGCTTCGGCCTCAGCTTCAAGTGCGGCACGTTCGGTATCGGTCAAGCTATCATCGTCGAGGCGTGCTTCGATCGATTCTAGTTCTGCGAGGGCGGAAACACGGTTTCGCGCCGAGTTGTACAGGGCGTCCGTGGCGCGGTCTCCGAAGGCCGCGATTGACGACAAGCCACTGTCGCCTTCGATCGGCGCAACTTGTAGGATGAGCTCGTCGCCTTCAGCCGCGATGAACGCGACAGTGTCCAGCGGGGTTTCGGTCAGGCTTCCAGAGACGATGCCCACTTCGCCCGAACTGAACAGCGCGCTTGCCCGTTCGGTCGTCGAGTATATGATCGTGGGCAAGACGATCATCACGACGGCGACCACCGCAAGCACGATCCACGCCCGCAAACCGAGACGAGTCCACGAGGCGAGGCTGATGCCGACCGCTGCAGCAAGGATCAATGTCAGGATCTGCACGTTGGTGACCGAGCCCGGGTCAGCCTGCAGCGAGCCGAGCATGAACAGGCTGAGGTTGCGCGTAACGGCAAACCAATTGGCGTCGGTGACTGCCCACGAGACGAGACTGCTGATCACGGCCCAGATCAGCAGGCCGGACAGGACCGTCAAGATCGCATCGAAGGGTGTGCGGAACAGGTTATGTCGTATCCAGCCGAGCGCGCCCGTCGAGCTTACCGGCGCGTGCCGGCGTGCGGGTTCCTCGTTGTGGATGACCGATCGTCCAGAGGCGTCTTCGAGTGCCATCTCATCTGCCTCCCCGCTGCGGCACGGCTTTGCGGACAAGCGATCCTATTGCCCCGTGCGGCGCGAAGATCGCGAATAGGCCGCCGCCTGATTGCGGCGAACGCGTGACCAACTGGAACCGGCTGTTGACTGTGTTCATGACGTATGAGATGAGCAGACTCATGGTGAGGTACGTCGCCATGATGATGACGAACACGGAGACCGTTTGCCCGGACTGGTTGATGATGGTGTTGCTAACTTGGAACAGGTCGGCATACGAGATCGCGATCGCGAGGCTCGAGTTCTTGGCGAGGTTCAAATACTGATTGCCCATCGGCGGAATGATTACGCGGAGGGCTTGCGGCAAGATGATGAGCCGCAGCGTCTTGCTATAGCCGAAGCCCAGTGCGCGCGCTGCCTCGACCTGTCCCTTGTCGACCGCCTGAATGCCGGCCCGAACGATCTCGGCGACGAACGCCGACGTGTAGATGACGAGTCCAAGCAGGAGCGCGATGTACTCGCCGGAATAGTTGACGCCCGAGACGTACCGCAAGCCCTGACGCCGTGGCTGTTCCATCACCAGCGGGGACCGCGACACCTCGCGAAGCTGTTCGTTCGTCAGCAGATTCTGCGACATCGCCTCGCCAACCGGCATTTCGACCGTTTCGCTGCCGCTTGCGACTGTTACGGTTTCGGGAGCAGGGGCAAACGTCGCAACACCCCATCCAATGACGACCGCCGCAGCGACGATACCCAGCGCAATCCACAGCTTCGGCGTCGGTTTTCCGGTCTTTTCGGAGATTTGGCCGAGTTCGCGGTGTACGACGTATGCCATCACGAACCCGACGACGGCGATCACGGCAAATGGAATGAAGCGGTCAGTGGGGTAGAACGCTGGCAGTACCAAGCCACGGTTGGATAAGGCGACGAGCGGGTTGCCTTGCGGAAACTCGATCGCAAACCGGATTGCCGGCAGCGTCAACACAAGGATGAAATAGCACGCAAACAGTTGTACCAGCAGCGGCGTATTGCGCAGAATCTCGACGTAGACCCGCGCGATGGTCTTCACGAGGAAATTCGTACTTAGCAAGCAGACGCCAAAGAAGATTCCGACGATGGTCGCAAGCGGCAGGCCCAGAATGACGACCCGGATCGTGTTTTCGACACCGACGACGTAGGCCCGCCAGTAGGATTCGTCGGGCGAGTAGTAGCCTTCTGCGCCACCGATGCTGAAGCCAGCACGCGTGCTCCAGAAGTCGAAGTTCGGCGCCAGATTCTTCTCGCGGAGCGATGAATCCACGCTGCGAGCCAGCCCGATTGCGGCGACAATCACGATTGCTGTAAACGCGAGCTGGAGCGCCGCCTTAATCAGCCGCTCGTCTCCGAGCAATCGTGCGCCGATCCGAAGCGGTAGGGGCAGCTTTTTGTCATCGATGCGCCCGTCGGCGCGAATCAGGACAAACTGCGCGAGGAGTACAGCCGTAGCGATCAGCCCGGCCCAATACCCCGCAGCAGGTTGCAGCGCAACAGCCGGATCGATACCCGCAGGGTCCAATGCGATGGAGGCAGGGACCAGCAGCCGTAATATGAAATACGCGGCGGCCAAGACGCCTGCAAACACCAGCACGAGGCGCGCATTCGGGCCGCTTATAGCACCGACAAACCCGAGCACTGCGCCGACCAGCGCATGGCCAGCGGCGACGTACAACAGCCAAACAGCGTCATCGCCGATACCTGTAATGCGATAGCCCTGCAGCTCGCCGGAGGAAGGTGCGATGACTTCGAACCAATAAGGCAGCAACAGAACAGCGAGAAAGAAAACCGCGAATGCTAGCCTAAGATAGCGGGGCGGGATCAATTTCTGGATATAGGCCATGTTGAACCGCTCTCGTTACCACCTCTAAAACGACGCGGCGGGGAACAGACCTCGTCCCCGCCGCGTTCACATCACCTATGTCTTAACGGAACGGCGGCGCGTAGATCAGACCACCGTTCGTCCACAGCGCGTTGACGCCGCGCTCCACACCCAGCGGGGTGAGGTGGCGATCAAAGATTTCGCCGTAGTTGCCGACCGCGCTAAGCACGGTCACCATGAAGTCGTTGGCGATACCGAGATACGCGCCAGCGTTGTTGTTGTTCTGGCCCAGCAGGCGCTGGATGTCGACGTTGTCGGAAGCCAGCATATCGTTGACGTTCTCGCTGGTCACACCGAGTTCCTCAGCGGTGATCAGGCCCCAGACCGTCCAACGGATGATGTCGGCGAACTGCTCGTCGCTCTGCGGGCTCAACGGGCCGAGTGGCTCCTTGCTGATAACGATCGGAAGGATGGTGTACGAGCCGGGGTCGGCCGAGGTCGCACGGCGCGAAATCAGACCGGACTGGTCGGTCGACACGGCGTCGCAAGCATCAGAGTCGAACGCGGCCATCACGGCGTCGAAGTCCTGATAGGTCTGCAGGTTGAAGGTCAGACCGCGTTCGGTGAACGCGTCGGTGACCTGCAGCTCAGTGGTCGTGCCGGCGTTGGTGCAGATCGTGCCGCCTTCGAGGTCTTCGATTGTGGCAGCACCCGAGGCCGTCTTGACCATGAAGCCCGCGCCATCGTAATAGGTGGTCGGTGCGAACGTGGCGCCCCACTCGGTGTCGCGCTGCAGCGTCCACGTCGTGTTACGGCTGATCATGTCTGCCTCGCCCGAGGCCAACACCGTCGGGCGCTCAGCCGCGGTGATGGCGCGGTACGTTACCGCGTTGGCATCACCGAGAATTGCAGCGGCGACAGCCCGGCAGACATCGATGTCGAATCCGCTGAACTCACCGGCATCGTTCTGTGAACCGAAACCGGGGACGATCGCGTTCACGGCGCAGATCAACGATCCGCGATCAATGATGCGCTGTGTGATCGGGCCGACCTCGGCCTGAGCGGCCACAGGTGCGATGGCGAGCATCAGCACCGCGGCGGCAAGGGTAAAGACCAGTGCTTTCCTTAGCATGGTTACAACCTCCACTCGAACAAAAACGCTACTGGCACGCAGGGAATCAAAAAGACTGCCCCACAAGCCATGCAGGGCAGTCTATCGCGTCACGCTGAGCTTGTCAAAACAGCGGCCGTCTTTTATCCCTCGTTTGTCGGGCAGAGCTTCCACGCGCCGTTTTCGACGACAACCTGCAGCGGCGGAATGCCGTCAACGGGAACCGCCTGCTCGACACCTGCGGCAGTCACCGATATTTCGCCGCCTACTGCGACCGTGGCGGTCGTGTCGGTAACGTCGCTGGCGGTATAGGTCAGCTCGGAGAAGTCGAACGTGACCTCTACGCCCGGTACTGCCGCAGCGAGACCGCCAAACGCCTGCGCAATCGCTTCTGCTTCCCCGGCCTGAGCCTCGCAGAGCGCCGCGCGTGCGCCATCGGCGTCGCCTGCAAACGCCGCCTCAAAGAACGTCTTGGCCACGTCAGTCGGCGAGCCGCTCGTGCTTCCGCCACCACCACCCCCGCCGGACGAACCGCCTTGTTGACAGGCCGCTGCGACCAGTATAACCATCATCAAGGCGAAAATGCTGCGCATGTGCTTCATGAAGATTCTCCCTCAAGGTAAATGAAGCCCGCGATAGGTTCACGATATGAGGGTTTCGAGAAACGCGCAACCGGGGTGGGCGATTCCGGCGAACCTGCCCGCGAATCGAAACGGGCGACCGATAGGCCGCCCGCCGAGTCACGACGAATTGAGCAGACTAGCGCCGCTTGGTGCGCGCGCGCAGGGCGAAGGTCGCGAAGGCGAACAACACGACTGCCAGCACCGCGCAGCTTGACAGGCCGCGCAGTATGATATCGGTGTCCCATCCTGTGTTCAAGATCGTTCGCATCGCGTCGAGGATGTACGTGATCGGGTTGAACTGTGCGGCCGTCTTGATCCAGCCCGTGAGCAGCTCCAGCGGAACGAACGTCGGCGCGAGGAACGACAGCGGGAAGAAGATGAAGCTCGCGCCC
The DNA here is from genome assembly GCA_016716525.1 of Candidatus Flexicrinis affinis. Taxonomy (NCBI): domain Bacteria; kingdom Bacillati; phylum Chloroflexota; class Anaerolineae; order Aggregatilineales; family Candidatus Flexifilaceae; genus Candidatus Flexicrinis; species Candidatus Flexicrinis affinis. The sequence continues at coordinate 1,827,520 of JADJWE010000001.1, read as the reverse complement.
TGTGTCGCCGCCGCGTTACCGCTGAACAGCGCGATTCCCACAGTGAAGCCGGCGAAGCCCGTGCCGAGGAACAGCGCGAAGCCGATCACGCCGAGGATGCCGGCAAATCCAGTCGCCGGCTCAAGGCCGAGCAGGACTGCAAGCCCGACGACGACGCTGGTCTGCAGCGCGAGGATGACAGCACCGGCAAGCATCGGCCCAAGCAGCAGCGCTGCACGGCTGACCGGCGTCAGCATCAACTTATCGAAGTAGCCGTTGTCGATGTCGCGCACGATGCTCTGCCCGGCCACGCCTGCGCCGCTCAGAGCCGCGCTCACGACCGACAGCGGAAGGATGAAGCCGAGGTAGCTCTGCCCGCGCAGGCCGGGGATAAATCCCGACGCCCCGCCCAGCGTCGATTGGTACACCAGCAGGAAGAAGGCGCTGATGACGATTGGCGGCAGGACGACCGCCGGCACTCGGAAGTTGGTGACGAGCGTGCGCCACGTCAGCATGAATACTTGGCCGACAAACGGCATCACGCGGGAACGGCCATCCATGGTTGCAGCAAGCGTCGTCGTGCTGCGGGTGATCGCAGTCATGGGGTGATCTCCTCTAGAATTCGGGCTGTGGTGTTAGGCTTCGGCGGGAACGGATTCTTCTTCGACTTCGAACCGCTGTCCCGTGACTTCGAGGAACACGTCGTCGAGAGTCGGCTGGGTGAGCGTGAGCGAAACCGCTTCGAGGTCGGCGCTGGTCAAACGGTTGACCACGGCGGGGACGACTTCGGCGGCGTTGGCACGGTACAGGCGAACGGTGCGCCGATCGATCTGGGTCTTCTCGAACATATCCTTGAGCGTCTCGGCGGCGCGCTCGGCGCTTACGGTATCGCGCAGGGTCACGTTCACCGATTCCTTGCCCAGCGCAGCCTTGAGCGCTGCCGGCTGACCTTCGCTGACGATTTGCCCGCGGTTGATGATCGCGATGCGGTCGGCCAGTTCGTCGGCTTCCTCCAGATACTGGGTCGTGAGGAAGATGGTCATGTTGTATTCGCGATTTAGGCGCCGGACTTCCGCCCAAATGTCGCGTCGGCTGGCCGGGTCGAGGCCGGTGGTGGGTTCGTCAAGGAACAGAATCTCCGGCCGGTGCACCAGCGCCAGCGCTAGATCGAGGCGGCGCCGCATACCGCCCGAGTACTTGCCAACTCGCCGGTCCTTGTACTCCGACAGCTTGACAATATCGAGCAGCTTGTGGGCCCGTTTCAGCGCATCTCGACGCGTCTCGCCGAAGAGCTGGCCCTGAATGGTGAGCAGTTCGAGCGACTTCATGATCGGGTCAAGCCCGATGTCCTGCAGCGCGACACCGGCGATTCGGCGGACATCTGCGGCTTGCGACACGATGTCATACCCGCCGACTGTGGCACGCCCAGACGTCGGGAGTCCGAGCGTCGTCAGCATTTGAACAGTGGTCGACTTGCCTGCGCCGTTAGGGCCAAGAAATCCGAAGATTTCGCCGCTTTCGACCTTGAATGACACGCCGTCGACTGCGGCGAAATCGCCGTATCGCTTGACCAGATTGTCCGCAACGATCTCACGATTGATGGAATCCATACCTTGCCTCTACGCCTCGTCCTGATCTTCCGATATCGAACCATGCCCGATTCGTTCCATTGGCCGGTAGCTGCCCATCGCCTTGGCGAACGTTTGGCTGAGCAGGCGCAGCCCGCTGAGCAATG